>CAZPMN010000029.1:0-35336 GCA_964587835.1 uncultured bacterium | reverse complement strand
AAAAGAGGACATTTCTATTTTGGTAAAAAGCGGACATTTCTAATTTGGTTGCACACCGGCCGGCTATGAGCTTGATCCCCTCCCCGGCAGGCGGTACAATGTTCTCTATGAGAATGCCTTGGGTTGCTCTGGTGCTTTCGTTGCTGGTTTCCGGCTGCGCCGCCGTCCCCCCAGCGGGGAGGGAAAGGCTCCATCTTCTCCGGGGGGGGATGACGATGGCGGAGGTTATCCGGCTCCTGGGCGAACCGACCGCCCGGATCGAGGTCGGGGCCTCCCGGCAGGGGGGAGTTTATTCCGACCTGTCGTATGTTGATACCATCGTTGACCCGGGGGTGGTGGAGCTCTACTTTCGCCCCACCCTCTCCGAGGTCTTTATTGATACGGAACTTTACCGGGAATACTGAACCGAGCCCGGCTGATTCCCGCGGGCTCACGGTAGCAGGAGAAGGAATTTGATCGAGAAGACGGTAGAGGCTCTCCGGAGCGCCCGGTCGGTGGTGATCACCTCCCATATTCAGCCCGACGGCGACGCCCTCGGCTCGATGCTGGGGATGCTCCGGTCGCTCAAGGCGATGGGAAAGCAGGTTCGGGCGGTCAGCCCTTCGCACGTTCCCTATGTCTTTACCTTTATGCTGGAGTCTCCCGACGAGGTGGTCCGGTACGATCCGTCTCGTGACGACCCGGTCCTGGCAGCGGCGGATCTCTTCCTGATCCTGGACTGCGCCGTTCCGGAACGGGCGGGCGAGGTGGGCAAGAAGATGGTCGAGCTCGGCAACCCGATGCTGATGATCGACCATCATTCGACCAACGAATTCCCCGGAGACTGGAATTACATAATCCACGAGGCCTCTTCCACCGCCGCCCTCTGCCTGAACGTCATCGATCAACTGGGCGTGTCCCTGACCCTTTCCATATCCATCCCCCTCTATATCGGGATCGCTACCGATACCGGCAATTTCAGCTACCCTTCGACTACCCCGGCTACCCACGAGAAAGCCGCCCGGCTGCTGCGCGCCGGGGTCAACCCCTACGAGATTCACCGCAAGCTGGCTCTCGACCAGACGATCGACTTCATCCGTCTGACCGGATTGGCCCTCTTCAACGTCCAGTTCGCCAGCGGCGGAGAGATCGCCTATTCGGTGGTCGGCAATGAGCTCTACCAGAGATTCCATCCCCGGGTCGATGAACTGGTTATGCTCCCCTCCTACCTGATCTCAATTCGGGATGTGGAGGTGGGAATTCTCTTTCTCGAATATGCCCCGAGGAAGATCCTGGTCGAGCTCCGTTCCCAGGGGTTGATCAACGTGGCCACCCTGGCCAAGAGTTTCTCCGGAGGCGGCCATTCCGGTGCGGCCGGGCTCCGGATCGAGGGCGAGATGGCGGATATCGTCCACCAGGTGGTTCAGGACGCCGCTCTCCGGCTCGAGCTGGCCCACGCCAAGGGCGATGAAGAGGCGCGCCGGGCCCGGATCTGGCGGCGGGTTTGAGTCAATAGGTCAGCAGGGAGAGCCAGTTCCTGCCGTTGCTCCCCAGGGTCCAGCGGCTTCCCCGGCGGGTGATCAGCCGCCGGCCGTTCCGGCCCAGGGCGGCGAGGTTTACTTCCTCGACCAGGATCCGCTCATTCCCCAGGCGGTCGGTCTCCTCCCGGTCGGCCGCCCGGCCTTTCAGCGGGATGCCATACTGGCAGCAGGAGATCACGATCGCTCCTCTCTCCACCGGTTCTCCCTCCCAGAACTCCGGGTAGCGCCGGAAGAAGTCGGGGAACCTTTCCACCCCGATCACCGCCCGGAAAGCGACGGGGATCGAGCGGAGGTAGGCGAGGAAATCTTTTCCGGGGTTCTCCTCGCGGAAGCAGAAGAACTCCAGCGGGTCCACCGGCATCAGGTTCCAGCCGTTGTATTTTCCGTGGTCGTTCCGGATCTTCCGGGACCGGGCCCAGCGGGCGAAACGGTCGTTGCCGATCAGGCCGAGTTCGAAGTGGAGGTGGGCTCGGGAGAGCGGAATCCGGTAGGTGGCGGTGGTCCCCATCACTCCGAGGATCTCGCCGGGAGTGACCCTCTGGCCTTCCCGCAGGTCGGGGGCGATCGAGGCGAGATGGGAATAGAGACTGTAAACCGGCCCGGCCGGGTCGGCGTGAACCAGGACCAGGTAGATGCCGTAGGAAGAGTTCCCGGCGATCCGGTTGATGTAGGCGATGGTCCCTTCGGCGACGGCATAGATCGGGTCAAGGGGACGGTTTTTCCGATCCCGCTGGAGGGCCGCGATATCGATCCCCTTGTGAAAGGAGGGGAGGAGTCGCCGCCCCCGGCGGACCGTCCGGACCGATCCGTAGAGGGCCGATTCCAGCTTGCCGGAGGCGGTCGGCTGATAGACGCCGGGAAGTAAGGGTTCGAGGAGACCCGGCTGATCGGTGGGATAGACCATCCGGTCCCAGATCGAGAGGGGCGGGGTGGGGAGAGGCCGGACAGTCGGGGAGGGAGTCGGGGGGGTGGTCTCCCGGTTCGGGTCCGACCCGGCCCCCGGTTGCCAGGCGATGACCGCCGCCGCCGCCAGGAAAAATACGGACCAGGCGATTTCCCTGGTCCTTCCCCGGAATAATTCCTTGGGCTGCATAACCCAATGCTCTATAATGGATGCTGGCGGGTGTCAAGGACATACCCGATTCTCGTTTTTTGAACCGCAAAGAGCCCAGAAAAAGGAATTCACCGCAAAGACGCAAAGGACGCAAAGAAAGTTGAGATTGAAGCTTTGAGAATTTCTTTCGGTCAGGTAACACTTCAGCCTGCTGAAAAATGCGATGCGGCACCATTTCAGGGTATTTTCGGATATATTCATTGTTTCTGAAAACCCGGGGCTACGCCCCGGAATCCGATGTGAGCCGCTTTCAGCGTCTATTTGCTTCAGCCCGACGGGGTGAAACATCGAAGCGCGACGAAACCTGGTATAATTCCGAATTAGATATCATTCATCGGAAAGGAAATTCCAATTTCCCTTTGCGTCCTTTGCGTTCTTTGCGTCTTTGCGGTTAAAATTTAGTTTATCGAGGAGATTGATATGAGCGTACACCCCGGTGCGGGTCAACCCGCCCCCCCCGAGATGCTGGTGGATATCAACCGGCTGATTGACGCTTACTACCAACTCCAGCCCGACCCCGGCGACCCCCTCCAGCGGGTCAGCTTCGGCACCTCCGGGCACCGGGGATCTTCGTTTCAGGGTACCTTCAACGAGGACCATATCCTGTCCGTCGCCCAGGCGGTCGCCGACTACCGGGTTTCCGAGGGGATTACCGGTCCGCTCTTCCTGGGGATGGATACGCACGGGCTCTCCCGGCCGGCTCACACCACGGCGATCGAGGTGCTGGCCGCCAACGGCGTCGAGCTGCGAGTGGCGGCCGGCGGCGGGTACACTCCGACCCCGGTCATTTCCCACGCCATCCTTACCCATAACCGAGGGAGGAAAAAGGGGCGCGCCGACGGGGTGGTGATCACTCCCTCTCACAACCCTCCGGAGGACGGCGGGTTCAAGTACAACCCGCCCACCGGGGGGCCGGCCGACACCGGGATTACCGCGATTATCGAGCGAAGAGCCAACGAGATCCTGGCCGGCGGTCTCAAGGAGGTGAAGCGGATGGGTGAATCCGCCGCCCGGCAGGCTTCCAGCACCAGGGAGTATGATTACGTCACCCCCTATATCAGCGATCTGGCTGCCATCGTTCGGATGGACGAGATCGCCGCCTCCGGCCTGACCATTGGGGTGGATCCGATGGGGGGATCGGGGGTGGAATACTGGGATCCGATCGTCGAGCGCTACGGATTGAACCTGACCGTGGTCAACCGGAAGGTCGACCCCACCTTTGCCTTTATGACCCTGGACAGGGACGGCAAGATCCGGATGGACTGTTCCTCCCCCTACGCGATGGCCTCCCTGATTCGGCTCAAGGACGATTTTGATATCGCCTTCGGCAACGATACCGACTACGACCGCCACGGGATCGTCACCCGATCGGGGGGACTGATGGACCCCAACCACTACCTGTCGGTGGTGGTCGACTATCTCTTCTCCCACCGTCCGGGCTGGCCCGAGACGGTCCGAGTCGGCAAGACCCTGGTCTCCAGCTCGATGATCGACCGGGTGACGGCGAAACTGGGACGCGGCCTCTGCGAAGTCCCGGTCGGTTTCAAGTGGTTTGTGGAGGGGCTACTCGCCGGTTCGCTCGGTTTCGGCGGCGAGGAGTCGGCCGGGGCGTCTTTCCTCCGGTTTGACGGGACCGTCTGGACGACCGACAAAGACGGATTCATCCTCGATCTCCTGGCCGCCGAGATCACCGCCCGGACCGGGCAGGATCCCGCCCGCCATTACCGGCGGTTGGAAGAGGAGTTCGGCCGCCCGCTCTACCGGAGGGTGGACGCCCCCGCCACCCCCGCTCAGAAGGCGGCCCTGAAGAACCTCTCACCCGAGATGGTCGAGGCCGCGGAACTGGCCGGGGAGAAGATATCCGCCCGGTTGACCCGGGCGCCCGGCAACGGAGCGCCGATCGGGGGCCTGAAGGTGGTGGCCGAACAGGGATGGTTCGCGGCCCGCCCCTCCGGGACCGAGAATATTTACAAGATCTACGCGGAAAGCTTCCGGGACGAGCGGCACCTGGAGGATATACTCGGTGAGGCCCGAAAGATCGTGGCCGCCGCCTTTGCCCGGGCGGGGACGAAGTAATTGCGGCCGGGCGGCGGGAAAAAAAGAAAAATCTCTCAGAAGATAAAGAGGGCCCAGCGCAACCCGTTGATCAGGATAAATCCCCAGCCGAAAAACCTCTGGATCCAGAGCTCGGGCTTGCACTTGCGTTCCTTCTCTCCGCTGAAGATCATTGCCAGTCCGACCAACATCAGGGTGACAAAGACCAGGTGGATAATCAGTTTATCCATCGCGCTTCTCCTTTTCCCGGAAGTTTGCTTGCGCCGGGGACAAGGGTAGATCATTTTTACCGGCCGGGGCAAGGAAATTAATTCCGGTTGCCGCCGGGCGGCCCGGTGGATATAATTTCGCCAAGGCCGCAAACTCTGTTGCTCCAGCCGCCGCCCCGGAGAAGGCAGATATGTCAAAGAGTCTCTATATCACCGCGACCGAGGCTAAGAGTGGAAAGACTTCCGTGGTCCTCGGTCTGACCGACCTGGCCCTGCGGAACGCCCAGAAACCCGGATTCTTTCGTCCGATTATCAGAGACGATCCCGGCGGCGTGGACGATATTTCCCTGATTGCTTCCCGGTTTGAGACCGATACTCCGATCAAGGAGATGTACGCCTTTACCTGGTCGCAGGTAATGGAGCTGATGGCCCAGAACAAGCAAGGGGTTCTCTGGAACGGGATCATCCAGGCCTACCAGAAGCTGGAGGAGAAGCACGATTTTATTCTCTGCGAGGGTACGGACTTCAGTTCCTCTTCCACCGCCTTTGAGTTCGATATCAACGCCGAGATCGCCGATATGCTGGGGATGTCGGTCCTGCTGGTGGCCAGCGCCGACTCCAAAACGCCCGAACAGACCCTGCAGGCTGTTGAGCTCGCCCACAGCTCGCTGGCCCGCAAGGGCTGCCGGATCATCTCCACCCTGATCAACCTGGTCCATCCGGAGAAGCGGGAGGAACTGGCCAAATACCTGGAGGCCGCCGGGCGTTCGGTCGACCGCTTCTCCCTCTGCCTGCTACCCTACGATACTCTGTTGGCCGCCCCCACCCTGCAGGAGATCTCCGATAACCTGCAGGCGACCAAGCTCTACGGCGGCGATCTTCACGAGGAGCACGTCTACGATTACCTGGTGGCGGCGATGCAGCTCCAGAATATGCTGGAACACATCAAGTACGGTTCGCTGATCATCGTCCCCGGGGATCGGGTCGATGTGATCATCGCCTGCCTGGCCGCCGTCGCCTCGCGGACCATGCCCTACATCTCCGGGATCATCCTCACCGGCGGGTTTCAGCCCGAAGGCCGGGCCAAGCAGTTGATCGAGGGGATGAACGTAACCGTTCCCATTCTCTCCGTTCCCGAGGAGACCTACCGGGCGACCAAGCGGATCAACTACACCACCAGTGGCATCTCTCCCCGGGACGAGCGGAAGATCACCCAGGCGTTGACCCTTTTCGAGGCGAATGTCGATTCCGCCCAGCTGGCCGGGAGGATCTTCAGTTCCGGTCCCCGGGGTGTCTCGCCCAAGATGTTCGAGTACCGCCTGATTTCCCAGGCCCGGGCCAGCCGCCAGCGGATCGTCCTTCCGGAAGGCGAGGAGGAACGGATTCTGTTGGCGGTGGAAAACCTCCTCAGCCGGAAGATCGTCGAAGTCACCCTGCTCGGCAATCGGGACACCATCGCCGCCAGGGTTGCCCGGCTCGGCCTGAAAATCGACGAGGCGGAGATTATCGATCCGCTCGAATCGGAGCTCTTCGAAGAATACGTCAAGCTCTATCAGGAGCTGAGGAAGCACAAGGGGGTGACCGAGGATGCGGTCCGGGACACGATGAGGGACCGTTCGGTTTTCGGCACGATGATGGTTTACCGGGGGGAAGCCGACGGGATGGTCTCGGGCTCGATCAACACCACCGAAAACACCATCCGGCCGGCGCTGCAGATTATCAAGACCCGCCCCGGGTTTTCGATTGTCTCCAGCGTCTTCTTTATGTGTCTCCAGAGCCGGGTCCTGGTTTACGGCGACTGCGCCATCAATACCGATCCCGACGACAAGCAGCTGGCCGAGATTGCTCTCAGTTCCGCCGGAACCGCCCGAGATTTCGGGATCGAGCCCCGGGTGGCGATGCTCTCTTACTCCAGCGGGACCTCGGGAAAGGGCGCCGACGTGGAGAAGGTTCGCCGGGCCACCAAACTGGCCCAGGAGCTGGCCACGGAGATGGATCCGGACCTGGTGATCGAGGGGCCGATGCAGTATGACGCCGCCGTCGACCCCGGGGTGGCCCGGATCAAAATGCCGGAGAGCAAGATCGCCGGCAACGCCACCGTCCTGATCTTCCCCGATCTCGATACCGGGAACATCACCTATAAAGCAGTGCAGCGTTCGGCCGGGGTGATTGCGATCGGCCCGATTCTCCAGGGCTTGAAGAAGCCGGTCAATGACCTCAGCCGGGGCTGCGAGGTTCCGGACATCATCAACACCGTCGCCATCACCGCGGTCCAGGCCCGCGCCGCCCGGGAGGCGGCGACCTGAGATGGTGACCCCCTCGCTCACCCGCTTCCAGGTCCAACCGCCATTTCCCCTTCCAGTACTTGCCCTGGGGGGAGACCAGAAGAGCCGTTTCGGTCTGGCCGCTGGGAGCGGGATCGCGCTCGGGCCCGACTTCGGCGATCTCCGCGATCCAGCCGGCCTGGCCGCCTACCGGAAGACCTTGGCGGCGGCCTGCCGCGCGGAAAAATTCATCCCCCGGGTGGTGGCCCGCGACCTCCATCCGGCCGCCGCCGCCTACCGGCTCGCGCCCGAGCTGGCCGCTGGCTTTTCCCCCCCGGCCTCCGTGGCCGGGGTCCAGCACCATCACGCCCACCTAGTGTCGGTCCTGGCCGAGCACGGCTGTCCCGGCCCGGCCATCGGGATCATTTGGGACGGAACCGGTTACGGTCCCGACGGCGCGGCTTGGGGGGGGGAGTTCCTGATCGGGGATTACGCTTCCTTTCGACGCGCGGCCCACCTCGAGTATGTACCTCTCCCCGGCGGTGAGAAGGCGGTTCTCGAGCCCTGGAGGATGGCCTTTGTCTATCTCCACCGCTGCCGGCGTCTCGATCTCTTCCCCCCGCCCGGCCGTTCCGATCCCGGATCGCAGGAGCGGGAACTGCTTCGGTCGATGATCGAGCGGGGGATTAACTCACCGCTCACTTCGAGCATGGGACGGCTCTTTGACGGGGTCTCCGCCCTGCTGGGGATCGGCTGGACCAACGACCGTCCGGCCGCGGCCGCCGCCGGTCTGGAGGCCGCCGCGGCGTCTGGTCGTTTCTCGTCTTACCCCTTCAACCTGAACCGGCGTTCGCGACCTTACCAGGTCGAGCTCGGTCCGCTCTTCTCCGGGCTGATCGCCGATCTCGAGACCGGCCGGCCCCGAGGAGAGATCGCCGCCCGGTTCCAGGCCACGGTAATCGCCATTGGGGTTGAGACGGCGGAGACGTTGAGCCGGGAAACCGGGATTCGGGAGATTGTTTTGGGCGGCGGTGTCTTCCACAACCGCCGGGTCCGGGAAGGTTTGGTTTCAGAGCTCTCCGGTCGGGGCCTGCGTCCCCGGCAGGCCCGGGAACTCGATCCCGGCGACGGCGGCCTCGCCCTCGGGCAAGCCGCGGTGGCGGCCGCCGGATCATCTTCCCCCGAATAATCCCGCCCGACTTCAACAGCCCCCTCGCGAAAACGGTCAAAATAGAGTAAGGTTAGAATCATCAGGCGCCCGGCCGTCGAATCCCCCAGCGGGGCTTCAAGTGGTTGATGAAGTGGAAGGGTATGTCCTTGCGAAATCTCAAGCCTCCCTTTCGGGAAGAGATTGCTTCGCCCCGACAAGTCGGGGCTCGCAATGACAGTGCCCGATTGAAACGTAATCCGCTTGCAAACATTGATTGCCGGATTAATTCCGAACATCATCAAATAATACTATGTGCCTCGCGGTTCCAATGCAGATAGTAAACGTAAAGGGAGATACCGCCCAGGTTGCCCTCTCCGGCCTCAAGCAGGAGGTTGATGTTCGTTTCCTCGATCGCCCCCGGCCGGGGGATTACGTAATCGTCCACGCCGGATTCGCGATCGACAAACTTGACCCCGAAGAGGCGAAAAAAACCCTCGAACTCTTCCGGAAACTGGCTCCGGAAACCTGACTCCGCCGCCGGTCTGGCCGCCGGCCCGGAGGACCCGCCCCGCGTGAAAACCGAGCGTTTCAACCCCGAACATTTTCGCGATCCCGCCCGGGCCGCGTCGCTCGTCGGCGAAATCCGCCGCCTGGCCCGCGGGCATTCCTTCCGTCTGATGGAGGTCTGCGGGACGCACACCGTGGCCATCGCCCGTTCGGGGCTGAAAAGTCTCCTCCCCGGGGGGATCCGGCTCATCTCCGGTCCGGGCTGCCCGGTCTGCGTCACCCCGCCGGTTACGATCGACAGGATGATCGCCCGGGCCGCCCGGCCGGGGGCCGTTATCGCCACCTTCGGCGATATGCTCAAAGTTCCGGGGAGCGGATCGTCGCTGAAGGCGGAGAAGGATCGGGGGGCCGATGTCCGGATTATCTATTCGCCGCTGGAAGCCGTCAAACTGGCCAAAGAGAATCCCGCCCGGAGGGTGGTTCTCCCGGCGGTTGGTTTCGAGACCACCCAGCCGGCGATCGCCGTCGCCGTCCTCGAGGCGGAAAAGGCCGGAATTGAAAACTTCTTCATCCTCCCGGCCGGCCGGCTGATCCCGCCGGCCCTGGAATTGCTCCTGGCCGATCCGGAAACCCGAATTGACGGACTGCTCTGTCCCGGCCACGTCTCCGTGATCATCGGTCTCGCGCCTTACCGGCCCCTGGCCCGTCGGCACCGGGTCCCTTTTGTGGTGGCCGGTTTTGAGCCTCTTGATATCCTGGGGGCGATCCGCGAACTTATCCTCCGATCGGGGCGGGGAGAGGCGGTCAACCTCTATCCCCGGGCGGTCCGGAACGGTGGCAATCCGAAAGCCCGCCGGGTGGTGGAGCGGGTCTTCCGTCCGGCCGACTCGGAGTGGCGGGGACTGGGGATGATTCCGCTCAGCGGCCTGGTTTTACGGGAGAATTACGCCCGCTTTGATATCGAGCAGGCTGATCCGATCCGGATTCCGCCTCCCCGGGAAGATCCCGGTTGCATCTGCGGCCGGATCCTGCGCGGCGTCTCCGATCCGCCCGACTGCCCCCGCTTCGGGCGGGGGTGCGATCCTTCCCGTCCCCTGGGGCCCTGTATGGTCTCGTCCGAGGGCGCCTGCGCCGCCTGGTACCGTTACGGGGGATACCGCGCAGATAGTAGGTAATGAAGAAACCGGACTCAAACATCACCCTAGAGGCGGGGAGCGGCGGCCGGGAGGGACGGGATTTGGTCGAGCGGGTGATCCTCCCCCGTTTCGCCAACCGCTTTCTCAGCTCGCTGCCCGACGCCGCCGTCCTGGACCGGATTTCCGGCCGCCCGGCCTTTACCACCGACAGCTTCGTCGTCTCCCCCCTCTTCTTCCCCGGGGGCGATATCGGGAAGCTGGCCGTTTGCGGGACGGTCAACGATCTCGCGGTGGTGGGGGCGCGGCCGCTCTACCTCTCCTGCGCCCTGGTAATCGAGGAGGGGCTGCCGGTGGCGGTCCTGGAGAGGGTCCTGGCTTCGATGAGCCGATGGGCGAAACGGTGCGGAGTGAGAATCGTCACCGGGGATACCAAGGTGGTGGAACGGGGCGGCGCCGACGGTCTCTACGTCAACACCGCCGGGATCGGCTCCGTTCCGGTCGGGGTGCAGCTCGCCCCGACCCAGATCCGGCCCGGCGACTCGGTCATCCTCAGCGGTCCGCCGGGCGAGCACGGGCTGGCGATCCTGGCCGCCCGGGAGCGGCTGGCGGTTAGCTCCCAGTTGAAAAGCGACTGCCGGCCGCTGAACCGGCTGACCGGGGCGATGCTTGGCGCCCGGGCCTACATTAGGTTCATGCGCGACCCCACCCGGGGCGGCCTGGCGTCGGTCCTCAACGAACTGGCGGTGGGGACGGGGTGGGGGATCGAGATTGAGGAGAGAGCCATCCCCCGGCGGGGCCGGTCCCGGGCCGCCCTGGAGATCCTCGGCCTCGACCACCTCTCCCTGGCCGGCGAGGGGGTGCTGGTGGCGGTGGCGTCGGCGAAGTCCGCCCCGAGCCTGGTCGAGGTGATGCGCCGGGCCCCGGCCGGAAAGAGAGCCCGGGTGATCGGCCGGGTGCTCGAAGGTCCCCCGGGGATGGTGGTCCTGAAGACCGCCTCCGGCGGCGCCCGGATCATCGACTGGCCCGCCGGAGATCCAGTTCCGAGGATCTGCTGAAGTATGGAGAATGGGGATTGGGAATAGGGAATGGTAATGCAGTAATCAGTAAGCAGTAATCGGTGGGCAGTGGGTAGTAGACAGTGGGGATCGGTATTCAATCAGGGTAGTCTGTGTAATCAGTGGACTGACAAAGGGGGCGGGGTAGTGGGTAGAAAAAATTCGTGGCAATTAGTGTAATTAGTGGACCCACCAGGGTTCCGCTGCGGGCGCAGGTAGATGATTTCGCTGACGGAAGAAAGGATCAGCCCGGGCTTGGTCTGGGGGGCATTGGCCGCCTCTCTCCTTCTCCATCTGCTGGTCATCTTCGGGTTGCGGCGGATCCCGATTATCTCTCCCGGGAATCTCCTGGTCGATGTCCCGAGGCGGGAGGTGGCGCTGAAGTTCGTCGAATCGCCGGAGCGGATTGAACCGGTCGAGCGGGACCCGGTAACCCACCGGATCTCCGACCGTTCCAGTCTGGCCCAGGATATGGTTCCGGACCAGGTCGAAGTCGATGACTCGCCCCGGGCGGTCGGGCCGGCTTCGATGGAGTCGGTCCGGAAGGCGCCGGGTGGGGAGCCGTTGACGGCCGCGGCCCCGCCCCGGGTGGAATCCCCGGTCCGGGACGGAGAGGAAGGGGTCGGCTCCCGGCAGGTCCCCCGGGCGGCGGACCCGCGAATTGCCGCCCCACCCGGGGAGAAGAGCCCGATCGCCGATCACGGGGATGATGAGTACTATGCCCCGGAAGAGGATAGCCCCGAGGGGCGGGCCCGGATCCTGAAGCAGATCTCCTACAATTTGCGTTCCACAGCGGTAGGTAAGTATCTCGCCCGGCTGAAACCTAAGGTGGTCAACCTTTGGCACTTCAACGTTATGCGCAATACCTTCTACGTCCGCTCGACCAATACCCACGTGCTTTTCAAGATCAATCCCGACGGGACGGTGGGAAAGCTGATGGTCAACCAGCACGACGGTCCCGATCTGGAGATGCGCTACGGGCTCAACGCGATCGAGATGGCCCAGCCTTTCGAACCCCTGAACGAGGAGATCCTCGAGCACATCCAGAGCGATGGTCTCTGGCTGGAGTTTCGTTTTCTCTATCATTGACGGCTTGCCGGGTAAATTCCGGCAAGATTATTGTCGTATCGTCCCGGATGGGGTATCCTCCCTGAACCCAAAAGAAATAGAGAAAACTTTCGCGAGCAGGTCATTGCGAGTATTTAACCTTTAGCCGCGAGCGGAGCGTGGCGGGAAGCAATCTCGTACCCGGAACAAAGATAGATTGCTTCGTCCCCCTCACTTCGTTCGGGGTTCTCGCAATGACCGGTTGATCTGCGTTCCTCGCGGCAAATCCATTCTTCAAATAAGCTGAGGAGAAAACCAGAGATGATCCAGCTTTTGTTCCGCGGCGGTTACACGATGATCCCGATCCTGCTCTGCTCGGTGATCTCCCTGGCGGTGATCATCGAGCGGGCCTTCAGCCTCCGCTCGGCCCGGGTCCTTCCCCGGGAGCTGCTGGAAGAACTGCAAAGGACCGACCGGCCGATTGACGGGCTCAAGGAGAAAGTGAAGGGGTCTCGGGGTCCCCTGGCCCGCGTCCTGGCCGCCGGGTTGGAGCACCGGTCCGTGAGCCCCAAGGGTAACCGCGATGTGTTGTCGGCGGCCGAGAAGGGCGCCGCCTCGCGCCTGGAAAGGGGTTTGACCCTGCTCGAGATCGTGGCCGTGGTCTCCCCGCTGCTCGGTCTGCTGGGCACGGTGATCGGGATGGTGCAGGTCTTTGACGTCATCTCCCAGGTCGGGGCCGGTCACGCCCAGGCCCTCTCCCGGGGGATCTCCCAGGCGCTGATCTCGACGATCGCCGGCCTGGTGGTGGCGATCCCCGCCCTGATCGCCCACAGCGCCTACAGCCGCAAGGTAGATACCCTTCTGCAGAAGATCGAGGAGGCGGCATCCAACCTTATGCTCCGCCTCTACGCGCGATGAGACAGGTCCGTCGGAAAAACAAGATTGTCATCAACATCACCTCCCTGATTGACGTCATCTTCCTGCTCCTGATCTTCTTCCTGGTGACCTCGACCTTCTCCGAACAGCCGGCCCTGAGGATCGATTTGCCCCGTTCCTCCGCGGCTGGGGTCTCCCGGCGGGAGGAGATGGTCCTGGCGGTGACCCGGGAGGGTAACTTCTTTCTCGATCAACAACCGGTCGACCGGGCCCGGCTGCCCGAGGTTCTGGCCGAGTCGGCCCGGAGCCAGAAAGAACCGACGCTGGTCCTGAAGGCCGACCGCCAGGTCTCCTACGGCCTGATCGTGGAACTGATGGAGATCTCCCGCCGGGTCGGTCTGGAAAAGATCGTCGCCCTGACCGCCGGGGAGGGGGACCCCGAGCCCGACCCGGAAGCCCTCATCCGCCGCGACCGGGAATAAAGAAATTCACCGCAAAGAACGCAAAGAGCGCAAAGGGAGGTTTAGTTTATTTATCTGAAGAAAAATTGCGATTCGGCATTTTTATCATCGTCGAACCGACCGTAGATTTCCGAATTTAAACTATTCTCTTATCTTTTCTTTGCGTCCTTTGCGTTCTTTGCGGTTCAAAATTCTTTTGGCAGACATTCAAGCACAGTAGTGGTTGGTTGATATGTATCGAATAGTGGAATCAAGGAGGCTGACCCCGGAGGCGTTGCTGCTCCGGGTGTCGGCCCCCCGGATCGCCCGCCGGCGGAAGGCCGGGCAGTTCGTCATCCTGAGGGTCGATGAGACCGGGGAGAGAATCCCCCTGACCCTGGTTGATTCCGACCCAGAAGCCGGAACCGTGACCCTGGTGGTCCAGGAGGTCGGGACCACCACCCGGAAGCTGGGGAGGATGAAAACCGGCGACAGGATCCTCGACCTGATCGGTCCGCTCGGCCACCCCACCGAAGCCAAAGAATGGGGAAGGGTGGCCTGCCTGGCTGGGGGGATCGGGGTGGCCGAGGTGCTGCCGGTGGTCCGGGAAATTCGGGCGGCCGGGAACACCACCCTGGCGATTATCGGGGCCCGGACCCAGGATCTCCTGATCCTGGAAGAGGAGATGCGTGCCGCCGCCGACGGTCTCTTCATCACCACCGACGACGGCAGTTACGGCCGGCCCGGGCTGGTGACCGACGTTCTCCTCTCCCTGATCAACGACGGAGCCGTCCCCGATCGAGTCTATGCCATCGGCCCGGTTCCGATGATGAAGGCGGTCGCCGACCTGACCCGACCCTACGGTATTCCCACCATCGTCTCTCTCAACGCCCTGATGGTGGACGGGACCGGAATGTGCGGCTGCTGCCGGGTGACGGTGGGAGGGGAGACTAAGTTCACCTGCGTCGACGGCCCCGACTTCGACGGACACCAGGTCGATTTTGCCGAACTGGTTCAGCGCCAGAAGATCTACATCAACCAGGAGAAGGAATCCGCCCAGAAGTTCGAGAGATGTTCCGGGGGATGTGATCGCCGATGAAGGTCCCCCGCCAGCAGATGGCCGAGCAGGACCCGAAGGAGCGGATCAAGAACTTCAACGAGGTCCCTTCCGGCTTCACGCCGGAGCAGGCCCGGGCGGAAGCCGCCCGCTGCCTCCAGTGTTCCAACGCGCCCTGCCGGTCGGGCTGTCCGGTGGAGATCGATATCCCCGCCTTCATTCTCAGGATTCGGGAGGGCGACTTCGCCGGGGCCCGGCGGAAGCTGCTGGAGACCAACTCGCTCCCGGCGGTCTGTGGCCGGGTCTGTCCCCAGGAGGACCAGTGCGAGAAGGTCTGCGTCCTGGCGAAAAAGGGAGAGCCGGTGGCAATCGGGGCGCTGGAGCGCTTTGCCGCTGACTGGAAGGGGGAGAAGAGCGAGCCGGAACCGGAACCGTCCGCCGGGGATAAAGCCAAGGTGGCGGTGATCGGAGCCGGCCCGGCCGGGTTGACCGCCGCCGCCGACCTGGCCCGGATGGGTTACCGGGTCACTATCTTTGAGGCCCTCCACCAGCCGGGCGGGGTCCTGGTTTACGGGATCCCCGAGTTCCGCCTGCCGAAATCCATCGTTTTCGCCGAGGTCGAGAAGGTGAAGAAGATGGGGGTGGAGCTGGAGCTCGACCAGGTGGTGGGGGCGACCCTCTCGCTGGAGGAACTCTTCGAGTCCGGGTTCAAGGCCGCCTTTGTCGGGACCGGGGCGGGGCTTCCCCGGTTTATGGGAATCCCGGGCGAGAATCTCAACGGCGTCTACTCGGCCAACGAGTACCTGACCCGGGTCAACCTGATGAAGGCCTACCGCTTCCCCGAGTACGACACCCCGGTGATCCGGGGGAAGAAGGTCGGCGTGATCGGGGGCGGGAACGTGGCGATGGACTCGGCCCGGACCGCGCTGAGGCTGGGGGCTGAGGAGGTGACAATCGTCTACCGTCGCTCGCGGAAAGAGGCTCCGGCCCGGATCGACGAGATCCACCATGCCGAGCAGGAAGGAGTGATCTTCCGGTTTCTCACCCTGCCGCTCAGGTACATTGATGATGGGAAGGGCTGGATCAGGGGGATGGAGTGTCAGAAGATGGACCTGGGAGAGCCCGACGAATCCGGCCGCCGCCGCCCGCTTCCGATCGAGGAATCGGAGTTTACCATTAACTGCGACCTGGTGGTGGTGGCGATCGGGAACGATCCCAACCCGCTGCTGCTCCGGGCCCTTCCCGAGCTGAAGCTAGGGAAGAAGGGGACGATCGAGACCGACCCGGAGACCGGGGCCACCTCGGTCCCCGGGATCTTCGCCGGCGGCGACATCGCCACCGGCGCCGCCACCGTGATCGAGGCGATGGGCGCCGGCAAGCGGGCCGCCCGCGGGATCGACGCCTACCTGTCATCCCGGAAGAACTGAAATCGCCTTCCGGGAGTTGAACGACCACTCCTGGCCGCCCCCCATCGCTGTTAATCCCCCGGCATCGGATTAAGGTTTGTCGGGAAGCATTCGCGCTTTTCCAGCCGGGCCGGGATCCATCTTCTTACCGAATTGATCAGATATATTTCCCGGCAATTCATTAATTCTTCACAGGTGATCACCTTCTCCCGGATGAGACCCATTTCCAGCAGATACGAACGAAAAATTCCCGGAAGCAAGCCGCAATTTAGGGGAGGGGTGAAGTATTCCTCACTGATTCCGACCACGACATTAGCGATGGTCGCTTCGGTAACTTCGCCCCGATTATTCCAGAGAATGACATCGTCGTATTCCGGTCGCCCGGCCCGCGCTGCTTCATAGATTCGCCGATTGGTGGTCTTATGGCCGAGATAAAGATTGGCCGGATCGACCGGCTCAGCCGCCAGGGCTACTGACCATATCCTCCGGCCCTTGGCTTCGTCCAGGGGGGTTAAATCGAGTTTGATGCCGCCGGATTTATTCAGGCGGAGGCGGACTTTGCCGGGTCTTTGGGGGCGGCGGGCGGACAGCTTCGAGAGGGCACCGGCCACCCGGTGGCGGGCGAAGGGGAAACGGAAATATTCGGCGGAATCAGCGAGGCGGTTGAGGTGCCGATCGAGCAGGAAATATCCGGTGGGCGGCTCCCAGAGCAGAGATTCCATCAGCTCGAAATCCGGTCTGACCGCTCTCAGTAATTCGGCCTTGGCGAGGCATTCCGAGTATTCCTCCCCGCATTCCGAATCCCAGGTGATGCCGCTGCCGATCCCGTATTCGGCTACCCTGTTTTCTCGGTCGACCTGAACGGTGCGGATAGCGACGTTGAATTGGGCGCGGCGCGGCGGCGAGATAAAGCCGAGGGCGCCGGTGTAGATCCCCCGCGGTCCTCCCTCCAGCCCGGCGATGATCTCCATCGTCCGGATCTTCGGGGCCCCGGTTATTGAGGCGCAGGGAAAGAGGGCGGCGAAGATTTCGGTGATGGGAACGGAAGTCCTGGATTCAACCGTTGAAGTCATCTGCAGGATGGTGGGGTGACTCTCGACATCGAACAAGCTCGAAACCAGGACGCTTCCGGTTTCGGCGATCCGGCCCATGTCATTGCGGACCATATCCACTATCATCAGGTTTTCGGCCCGGTTTTTGTTGGAGTTTTCCAGCCGGCTAATTTCTTCCCGGTCCTGGGCCGGCGTGCGCCCCCGGGAACCGGTACCCTTCATCGGTCGAGAGATGAGTTCGAGCCCGTCAAGGCGAAAGAATAGCTCGGGAGAAACCGAACAGACCGCGAATCGACCGGTGTCCGCGTAGGCGGCATAGCTTTCTGGCTGGGTCGAGAGCAAGTTCAACCAGAAATCGTAGGGGTCTCCAGAAAAGCTGGAACTCAGGCGCAGGGTGTGGTTGACCTGGTATGTTTCTCCCGCCGCGATATGGTGCTTAATCCGCTCGATTTTCTCCTGGTATTCCCGCCGGTTTTCGGAAGCCCGCCACTCTCCGACCCGGAAAGAATGTCCTCCTGAAGCCGGGGGGACGGGGATTGCTTCCGCCGCGGTGTAGACACCGAACCAGATCAGGGGAAGGGGTGACGGGGGAAGGACGCGAAAGGCGGGGTCGAAAGCGGGCGCCGCCTCGTAGGAGATGAAGCCGGCAGCATGGAAGCCCGCCGCCACCGCCTCTTCAATCAGTCTCAGCTTTTCGACGACCTCGTCGGCCTTCGCGGATTCGATTATTTCCCGGGGCTCGGTGAAGTAGAGCCAGCGTCCCGGCTGGAAGCTTTTGTCGCGAATGATGAATTCGCCCGGTGTGATCATAACTTATAGCAGAGCTTGACCTTGAAATAATCCCCGCGGGGGGAATTTTCACTGTAAGCATCGCGGAGGTAATTCAGGGTGACCGCCCAATCCGAGATCTTGAAATATACTTCCGCCCCTGCGGATATAGTCTGCCCGGCGGAATCGGGGACGGTCCGGCCGCCGACCTTTTTATCCGCCCCGCCGGTCCAGTTCAGGGCCGGACCCGCCCGAACGCCGCCGAAATCGTAACCGAGCAGCAACTGAAGGTGAAGCTCGTCTCCGGGATCGGTCCCGGTCGCGTGATTCTCCAGCTTGAAGTAGTACTTAACCGCGGCGTCGAAGCTGACCTCGCCGATAATCTTATGGATGAAAAGCCCGGGGCTGAGATCGATCCGGTTGGAACCGAAGTTAACGGAGTCGCTCGAAGAGTATTTGCCGGTCGGAAGCTTGACGCTGAACATGAAAAGTAGATCCACTTCGCTGACCGGAAGGAAGGTCCCGGTTCCCAGCCAGATGTCGCCGATTCCGGATGAGGAAGAGTCGGGTTGATCCGTCCGGGATCCGCCGAAGGGAATCAGGAGGTTGAAGACATAGTCGGGGGAGTAGTAACAGAGGCGGAGAATCTCCTCCGCCCGGATAAATCCCCAGTCGGTGATTTCGGCGTGACCGCCGGGACCGGTGATCCGGTCGGCCCGGTAGAGGCTGGAATAGGAAAGAAAATACAGTCCGCGGGGAGCCCTGACTCCGTCAAAAAAATCCACGGCCGGCGCGGTCTCGACGAGACAAAACGCCAGTAATGCCGCGGCGGTTAACGTGGTTGATTGCAAAATCAGGCCTGGTTATTCAGCAAGACATTCCGGAGTGCTGAACCCCTGCGCTTGGAGGTGCCCGTTACACGACCCCGACGGATATCCGGCAGTGGGGCTGATCGGAGGCTATATCGGGATCTGCTTCCCGGCGGTTAGAAACGGGTGCCGGAGGATATGCCCGGTCTGGTTCTTACTCGGATCCCTTCCCCCCGCCGTCACCCTAAGGACCGGGGGTGTAATTGCAGGAATCTTCGTCGACATAGCCGAGAGTGGCGCCCCAGGGAAAATCACAACCTATTGCGTATGAACTCGAGACGAAAAGGCAATGATCGAATCCCGTATCTGTAGTACCGTTTCCGACCACCCGACAGCTGCTCAGGCACTGGCAATTATAGAAACCGTAATCCACGCAATTCGTGGCCGAGGAGGCGGAGATTCCAACGCAGCTATTGAAACCGATACTTTCGGCCGAATCCGCTTGACAGGCCGCAAGGTTATAGCAGCCATGGAAACCGTTCTGGCCACCGTAGGTTATGCAGTTGCTAAAGCGTGAATTCTCAACCGCGTTCGGGCCCGCGAACCCGTGGAGTGCGGGGGTACGGACGATGCAGTTGATGAAACTCACGTTCGCGGCTGCGGAAGTAAAGTAAAAGCCGTTGGCAAGGCTGCTCACGGAGCGGCAATTATCGACCCTCACGTATTGGGCGTCTATACGAACTGCGCCGGAGAATTCTTCAATAACCCCTCCCGAGGAAAACCTGAGGTTTTCGAGATGGCACTGCGCGCTCTCCACTTTCAGGTAGCTGCTGGCTCCCAGAAACTGGATGATCGTGGAGTTGCTCTCGCCGATGATGTGCTTGAGGTCGGTGACCGTGATTACCTGGTTTACGAAATAGGTTCCGTCGGGGATGAATACGCTGTTATAAGATGTGCTCTCCAGGGCCCGGACCAGATCATTGGCATCGCCGGGCTTGACCACGTAGTCGTAGGTCCGCGGTCCGCCGGTCCCCGGAAGAGGAGTATCCCCGGACTTGCCCCAGAAAACCTTGGTCAGATCCTTGATGAACCAGTAGCTGGTGGAAGGGCGGTAGCAGGCGATGTCGCTCCGGCCGTCGCCGCTATAGTCGCCGGGGACCGGGACGTCCCCGCTCCGACCCCAGTAAGCCCGGGTCATACCCCGGACCGCCCACAACCCGCTCGAGGGACGGAAGACCCCGATATCGTCGACCCCGTCCCCGTCAAAGTCGGCCGACGGGGAAAGAAATCCCCAGAAAACTCCCAGAGCCAATCCCAAGCTGACCATCGCGCGTCTCTTCATCTTTCTGCCTCCTATCAGCGGTATTATCTGCGGTCGTCGCCCCCGCCTTTGCCGGAACCGCCCCGGTCCGGCGTGCCGGTCAATCGCCGACCTTGGCGCAACTGAGACTGAAGTTTGCCAATCGAAAAATAGCGCTATTCACTATCCGGCCGGAGTCCAGGTTGTCGCAGTGGCTGTAAGCGCCCTGTATCGTGCAGTCTTCCCAGTCCGCAACAGGAAGAGGGGATTGCTGCAGGTGCAGGAAGGCATTTACAGTTATTAACTTAATAGATAACACATATTGTGTCAAGTCCGACCAGGCAATGTACCTGGCGGGGGCCTGAAGATATTTCCCGGATGATTTCAACCTGATCCCGGCTTCCGGAGATCGCGTTCCCGAGCAATGCACGGGGTGTCCTGACTCTCGTGAATAAAAAAGCCGGGAAGGGATAGTCCCTTCCCGGCTCTAACGACCCCGACGGGGATCGAACCCGTGTTACAGGCTTGAAAGGCCTGTGTCCTAACCGCTGGACGACGGGGTCATTAGTTTACTCTGGATTATCAGATATGACGACGGGGTCAAAATTTTCCTTCGAAAAATTTTGCTTTCATTTTTCCCGAAGGGAAAAATGAGGGCGGAAGGATTCGAACCTTCGACCGACGGCTTAAAAGGCCGTTGCTCTGCCAACTGAGCTACGCCCCCGGCATGAAGCCCACGAACTTACGGAGCGAAGCGAACGCAAGTTCGATGGGGTTTCTGCGGCAACCTTATTAGTAACCATTTCGGACTTCTTTTCAATATAAAAAATCCGCATTCGCCATAAAATCCCCCCGCCGGTGAAACCACCGGATGTGCCGTGATCTGCCGCCCGGTTAGAACACATAGATTAGTACAGCTTTTTCAGCCCCCCGATGTAACCCCCCGATTGACTTTGGCAGAAATATCCATTACATTATACGTGGTTTTCCCGATGTCCACGTTCCTCGGGACGAATAGCGTTTTTTCGGGTTGGGAGTCGCTTGAGGCTCCAGCCCTCCGCCGGAATGAACAAGGTGGATTCAGGGAGAAAAACCCGAGGTCAGGATGAATAAGTCAAGGGTAACGTCCGGAATGTTAGGGGTAGCCTTGCTGTCCGGAATTGCCTGTTCCCTCCTTGCTCAGCCCACCGAGATAGCTACCCTGGAACAGCTCCAGGCTATGAACAACGACCTGGCCGGGGACTACATCCTTGTCAACGAAATCGACGCCTCGGCCACGACAGCCTGGAATTGGGACTCGGCCGGCGGATATTATTTCGGCTTCGAGCCGGTGGGCGGCCCCGAGAGTAAGTTCAGCGGCACCTTCAACGGCCAGAGTTTTACCATCACGGATCTCTACATCCGGCGGACTTCCCAGTATGTCGGACTGTTCGGATACACCGCGGGGGAGAGCCTGATCACCGGTCTGCGGCTGGAGGATGTCGATATCCGGGGGAGTGGTGAAACGGGGAGCATCGCGGGGTTTAACGAGGGGACGATCTCCGGTTCCCTGGCGACGGGAGCCGTCGCCGGCGGCGGTGATGTCGGCGGACTGGCCGGCTGCAACCACGGGTCGATCATCGAGTCCGCCGCGTTTGTCAACGTGACCGCGACCAGCCACCACGTGGGCGGCCTGGTCGGGTTTGATTTCGACGGGGTCATTTCCAACTGCTATGCCCGGGGTGACGGAAGTACCGCGGGAAGTCGGGCGGGAGGTCTGGTGGGACGAGTTTACGATCATTCCCGCATCCGTCATTCCTATTCCACGGGTTGTTTCACGGCCTCGGCTTCGGCGGGGGGATTGATCGGACTGAGCTGGACGGCGGTAACGGACTGTTATTACGATCGCGAAACCTCCTTCAAGTCGGACACGGCGACGGGGGTGCCGAAGACCACTGCCGAGATGAAGGCTCAGGCCACCTTCGACCCTCCCTGGGACTTCGCCGCGGTCTGGCATATGCGGGAGGGGGGGACCTATCCCTACTTGCAGTGGCAGGATATCCCTCCGCCGACCTCTACCCCGACCGCGACACCTGACGGTTACAAGACCCCGACCCCGACCCCGAGCGCAACGCCTACTGCATCGGTTACCCCGACCCCGACGCCGACCACGAGCCCCACGCCGAGACCCGCACCTCACCTGATCGAAGGGTTGCGGCGGCATTACGCCGCCGACCGGATCACCGGGGTGAACAACGGAGGCCAGGTGGCCGCCTGGTCCGACTGGTCCCCGGACAAGAAAGACGCCGCTCAGGTTAGCGATACCTACAGGCCGCGATATTATACAAACGGGATCAATGGGTTACCGATCGTGCAGTTCAGTACCAGCGCCCAGAACTGGCTGGATTTCGCGGAGTTCGATACCGTCGACGCCTTTACCTACGCGGTTGTCTGGGCGAGGAGCGATGACGGTGACGCCCAGGTTCTGGCCCACTCCGGCGGCGGATCTCCCTATCTCCATTACGGAGACTACTGGTATGTTGGGGGAGGGGCCAGTGCGGTCGAGCTGACCGCAGATACCTACTACCTGACCGTGGGGTCGATGTCCCCTGGGGTGGGGGAGGGGAAGAGATGGCTGAATTCGGTCGCCCGGGGGGCCACCACCGGCATCAATTCCGGCTCTTTTCACTACAGGTTCAAGTACATAGGATTGGCCGGTTACACCGGGCCCCGGGGCAAGATCGCCGAGATACTGATCTACGATCGAGTCCTCTCAGACCTGGAGAGGAACTCGGTGGAAAATTACCTCAATCAAAAATACCGGCTGTTCCCCACCCCGCCGCCAACACCCAGCCCGACCGCTTCGGTTACTCCCACCCCCGCCGGTTTCAAGACCCCGACCGCCACCCCGACCGCTTCGTCCACCCCTTCCCCCTCTCCCACCGCCACACCCTCACCGATTCCGACTTCTTCGGTCACGCCCACCCCCGCCGGTTACCAAACCCCGACCCCGACTCCAACTCCTCTCATCTACATAACCGACGTGTTCGGACTGCAGGCTGTGCGGGAAAACCTTTACGCCAGCTATCGCCTGGCCAACGATATTGACGCTTCAGCCACCGCGGCCTGGGACTACTATACGGCCGGAGGTTACTACCGGGGTTTCGAACCCATCGGGGACGAGGCCGGCCCGTTTCGCGGTTCCTTTGATGGGCTGGGATACACCGTCACCGGTCTCTATATTTACCGGCCCGACACCATGTCAATCGGCCTGTTCGGATGGATTGGAGAGGGAGCGGCCGGCGACAACGTGAGGCTGGAGGGGATCCAGATCACGGGTTCATCGGGGACCGGGAGCATCGCCGGCGGCAACGAGGGGAGGATCTCCCGGTGTGCGGCTGACGGGGCGGTTTCCGGTTCCGGCGACGTCGGGGGGTTGGTAGGTCATAATCGGGGCCAGATCTTTAGCTCGGCAGCCTTCGTGAATGTTACCGGGACCAGCCACCACGTGGGCGGCCTGGTGGGTTTTGATTACGATGGTTCGATTGAGTACTGTTACGCCCGGGGAGACGGGAGCACTGCGGGCAGCCGGGCGGGTGGTCTGGTGGGCCGGGCGTATTACGACTCCAGAATCTATCATTCATATTCAACCGGCTGTTTCACCGCCGCGGCCTCGGCGGGGGGATTGATCGGTTATCTGATCGACAACGCGCCCGAGGGCTGCTTTTACGACAGCGAAACTTCCTTCAAATCGGACACCGGGAAGGGAGAACCCCGGACCACCGCCGAGATGATGACCCAGACCACCTTCACCGACCTGGGTTGGAACTTTGCCACGGTCTGGCATATGCGCCCCGGTATTACCTATCCACTGCTGCAATGGCAGCCCCTCCCCCCGGCGACGCCGTCTCCCAGTTCCACCCCAACCCCCGAGGGTTATAAGACTCCGAATCCGACTCCTTCAGTTATGCCTTCTCCCATGCTCACTCCAACCCCGTCGCTCAGCCCGTTTCCTTCTCCTCCGACAACCCCCTCCCCTTCGCCCTTTGCCGGGCCGACCCCCGTTTCTCGCTGGATCTATGACTATGATGGAGACGGGACCAGCGACATCGGAGTCTACCGCCCCTCCTCGGGGTTCTGGCTGATCCGGGGAATCACCCGGGCCTACTGGGGCCGGTCGGGGGATATTCCGGTCCCCGGCGACTACACCGGGGACGGGACTACCGAGATCGGGGCCTACCGCCCTTCGAGTGGGTACTGGTTTATCAAGGATCTGACCAGGGTCTTCTGGGGTAAACCCAACGACGATCTTCCCGCCGCCGGGGACTTCGACGGCGATGGGTCCACTGACATCGGGGTCTATCGTCCCTCCTCGGGGCTCTGGGCGGTGCGCCGGGTAACCAGAGCTTACTGGGGTCAGGGCGGTGGAAATGACGAACCACTCCCCGGAGACTATAGCGGCAATGGCACTGCTGAGATCGGCTGCTACCGCCCGTCAACCGGGTTTTGGTTCATCAAGGATCTGACCAAGGTCTACTGGGGCAAACCTAACGACGACCTGCCGGCTCCCGGGGCTTATGGTGCGGAGAGGAAGTGGGGCCCTGCGGTCTTCCGGCAATCCAGCGGATTATGGGCAGTCAGGAATGTCTCTCGGGCTTACTGGGGCCGCCCCGGGGACATCCCGGTTCCGGGGGATTACGGAGGAGATGGCCGTGACCGGATCGGGGTCTACCGCCCCTCCAGCGGATATTGGTTCATTAAGGATGTAACCAGGGCGTACTGGGGCAAGCCCGGTGACGTTCCGGTGACGAGGTAGGCTAACTGATTCTTCGAGAAGGGACAGGCCGGCCCCCAAGATTTGTAGTAGGCACCGTCTCGATTCAAGAAGCGGAAGATTTATGATGAAGCTTTCTCTTATCGCGAGCCTAGTTCTACTGGGGGCGGTCTGGTCGGTGCAAATGAGGGCTGGCGGAGGTATTCCCGACAAGTGCCGGCTCTACGGACGGATCCAGATCGTCGAGGACTTCGGCGACGTCAAGGTCCAGGTGGTCAGGGCTTTCCCCGACATCCGGGTCCAACGGGTCGAGGCCTTTCCCGATGGGCCCGGGAAGTGGCAGATCGTGGAAGCCTTCCCGGACTGGAAAGTCGAGATCGTCGATGCTTTCCCCGACTACAGGATCCAGTGGGTGGAAGCCTTTCCGGGGTGCCGGTAGTCAGTAATCGGTAATCAGTAATCAGTGAGTTAACCGGATTAGGGAGGCAGAGAAGATGCTGGGGGCGCTGGCGGGAGATATCATCGGTTCGGTCTACGAGTGGAATAACATCAAGACCACGGAATTCGAGCTCTTCTCCCCGGACTGCTTCTTTACCGACGACACGATCCTTACCGTCGCCCTGGCCGACACCATCCTCACTGGTACACCCTACCGAAAGAACCTCAAGATTTTCACGCGCCGGTATCCGGGGGGCGGATACGGAGGGAGGTTCCTGCGGTGGGCTCTCTCCGAAGACGAATCTCCCTACAACAGCTGGGGGAACGGGGCGGCGATGCGGATCAGCCCGGCCGGCTGGGCTTACGGGGACTTAAAGACGGTCTTAAGCCGGGCGAAAGAGTTCACCGAAGTCACCCATAACCATCCCGAAGGGATCAAGGGAGGCCAGGCGGTCGCCGCGGCGGTTTTCCTGGCCCGGCAGGGGGAGTCAATGGAGGCGATCCGGGAATACCTCGAGCGGGAATTCGATTACGAGCTCTCCCGGACCCTCGACGATATCCGCCCGGGCTATACCTTTGACGAATCCTGTCCCGGGACGGTGCCGGCGGCCCTGCGGGCGTTCCTTGAATCCTCCGATTTCGAGGACGCCATCCGCAACGCCGTCTCCCTGGGGGGGGATAGCGATACGGTGGCCTGTATCACCGGAGCGGTGGCCGGGGCTTACTACGGCGGAATTCCGGCGGAGATCGAGCGGAAGGTCTATTCGATTCTCGATGACCACCTCTCCGGGATCGTCCGGGAATTCAGATCCCGTTATTGTTCGGGAAAAGGTTGATCCAAGATCCCGGGGGAGGATCCCCTCCCGGCCGGGAATGAAAGGAAAAATGAAGATGGCCGCCCGATCGGGAAATTTGAGGGTGAGACAGGAACTGGTCCGAGCGCTGATCGGGGCCGTGGACGACCCCCGCCGCGCGCTTCGGATGATCCTGGTCTTTCTTTTGGGCTGCCAGGCGGTTCTGATCGCCCTGCACCTGTTCAGCACAGTGGTCCTGGCGGATCTCGCCGCCCAAACGGTTGACGGCCATATCGGCGGGTTTGACCTGGAGTCGGAAGGCTCCCTGTCGGTCTGGTTTTCCAGCCTCCAGCTGCTCCTGGCCGGTGTTCTCTGTCTCTTGATCTCCTGGGTCGATCGCGGGGAGGGCCAGAGTATCCGGCCGCTCTTCTGGAGGTATGGCTCCCTGGTATTTATCGTGATGTCGATCGACGAGACCGCCGTGCTCCACGAGATGTATGGCGGCTCGATGGTCCGTTTCTTTCCCCAGATCCCACTCTCGGCCAGTCTGTGGTGGGCCCTCCCCTACGGTGCCCTCCTGGGCGTATTTATGCTTTTCTTGATCCTTTCCGTCCGCCGTCGGGTCGGGCTGGTCATCCTCACCCTGGCCGGGGGCGGGCTGTGGCTGATCTCGGTCCTGCTGGAGATGATCTGGCTCCTGCCGGCTTGGGCTAACATCGCCCTGGAGGAAGGAGCGGAGATGCTGGGTGCGACATTCCTGGTGGCCGCTCTGGGCTTCCATTTGATAAACCGGGCCACCCTCCCGGCGGATCGCCCTCCTCCGCCCTCCGCCCGACCGGTCATCCCCCCGAGGCCAACGACCTGACCAGGGCATTAACTTGACCGCGCCCGTTTTTCCTGCTCAAATAAACCGGAGGCTGGCCCGTGAGCGATACTCTGCTGGTCATTGAAGACAATCCGAACAACTATTACCTGATCCGCTATCTCCTCGAGCAGAGTGGATTCATCGTGATCGGAGCGGATAACGGGCCGGACGGGATCGCCCAGGCGGTCCAGCACCGCCCCCGGGCCGTGCTTCTGGATATTCAGCTCCCCGGGATGGACGGGTACGCCGTGGCCGGGGAGTTAAAGCAACGCCCCGAACTTTCGGGGATGCCGATTATCGCGGTTACCTCCTACGCGATGGAGGGGGATCGGGAAAGGATTCTCTCCGCCGGCGCCACCGGTTACATCGAGAAACCCATCAACCCGGAGACCTTCGTGGACCAGATCCGCCAATATCTGGCGTCGCCCGACGCCGGGGAGGAGGCAAGATGAAGATCCTGATCGTGGACGATCTGGCCGAGGGACGTTATCTGCTTGAAACCATCCTGGCGGGTCGCGGGCACGAAGTGGTCTCGGTTACCAATGGTGCCGAGGCCCTGGAAGTGCTTACGGCCGGCGGTATCGGACTGGTGATCAGCGATATCCTGATGCCGGTGATGGACGGATTCCAGCTCTGCCGGAAGATCAAAACGGACGAGAAGCTGAAGACCACCCCCTTTATCTTCTACACCGCCACCTACACCGGGAACCAGGACGAGGATTTCGCGCTCAAGCTGGGGGCGGACCGGTTCCTGGAAAAACCCTGCGAGCCGGAAGAACTGCTCCGGGTGATCGACGAGGTCCTGGCCTCCGCCCGTAACCGCTCCTCCGCCGCAGTCTCCCCGCCGGAGCCAGTGGGGGAGGAGGAGGTCTTAAGGCTCTACAGCCAGCGGCTGGTGAGAAAGCTCGAGCACAAGATGCAGGAAGCGGAGCGGGAGGTCCAGGCCCGCCGGGAGGCGGAAGCCGCCCTCCGCGAGAGCGAGCGGAGGCTGATCGCCGCCCAGCGGATCGCCCGGATGGGCGACTTCACCTGGGACCTGGAGACCGGCTCGGTTGCCTGGTCGGAGGCGCTGCACGATCTGCTGAAGTACCCCAAATCGGAGACCTTCGATTACGAGCAGGTCAATGCCCGGGTCCATCACCCGGACGACCGGGAACGGGTCGGAAGGTGGCTCGAAAGTTGTACCGTCTCCCCGGCGAATGAGCTGACCCCCAACGAATACCGCGTCCTTTGCAAGGACGGGGAGGTATTATGGGTCCACACGGCCGGCGTCATCAAGCGCCGGGAGGGGAGGCCGCCGGTGGTCTTCGCGACGATCCAGGATATCACGGAGCGCAAGCGGGAGGAAGAGGAGCGGGAAAGACTGCAGACCCAGTTGAACCAGGCCCGGAAGATGGAGTCGATCGGCCGGCTGGCCGGGGGGGTGGCTCATGATTTCAACAATATGCTGGGGGTGATCATCGGTCACGCGGATCTGGCCCAGATGAAGCTTTCTCCGGATCATCCCCTCTGTGAAAACCTCAACGAGATCCGCCAGGCCGCCGAACGCTCCGCCGCCCTCACCCGGCAACTGCTGACCTTCGCGCGGAAACAGGTGGTGGCCCCCCGGGTCATAGATCCCAATGAAGCCGTTACCGCCATCCTCAGTATGCTGCGGCGGCTGATCGGCGAGGACATCGAGTTGGACTGGCACCCGGCCCTGAACGCCTGGCCGATCAAGATCGACCCTTCGCAGTTCGATCAGATCCTGACCAACCTCTGTGTTAACGCCCGGGACGCCATCTCCGGTGTCGGCCGGATCGCCATCGCTACCGAGAACGCCGCCTTCTACGAGACCGACCAGAACCGTCCGATGGACATTCTTCCCGGCGAATACCTGATGCTGGAGGTCTCCGATGACGGTTGCGGGATGGATGGGAAGACCCTGGGCAGCATCTTCGAACCGTTCTTTACCCGAAAGCAGCAGAACCACGGGACCGGACTCGGACTGGCGACCATCTACGGGATCATCAAGCAGAACAAGGGCTTCATCGATGTCGAAAGCGAGCCGGGCCAAGGCACGACTTTCCGGATCTACCTCCCGCGGCACCGGGGTGCGCGCCCGATCGTACCTCCCCCCAGGGGCAGCCGGGCTGCCCTTCACGCGCATGGGCAGAAGAACATCCTCCTGGTGGATGACGATCCCACGGTTTTAAAGACCAACGCCGATATGCTCCGGGAGCACGGTTACACGGTTCTGGCCGCCGCGAGTCCGCAGGAGGCCTTGGGCCTGATCCGGGATCGGGGCGGGGAGATTGATGTGCTGATAACCGACGTGGTTATGCCGGAAATGAGCGGCCGCGCCCTGGCCGAACGGATTCGGAAGATCCAGCCGTCGGTCCGGATCTTGTATATGTCCGGTTTTCCCAGCGAGACAATCTCCCGGCGCGGCGAGCTCGCGGCCGGGGTCCAGTTTATCCAGAAACCGTTCTCAATGCGGGATTTGATGCGTAAGTTGAGAACCGTAATTTACGGCGTCTGAGGGGATCGTAATCGTTCTTATCAGTTAAGCTTTCCAACCCTGCGCATTCCGGGCACGCAAGCATACGACGACCGGAATGGGAGGGAAGGGCCGCCGGTGGATTCCGGTTCGGGGGGGAGGAATTCCGCTAGTCCCTCTGGCCGAGGCTGAATCCTTCCCGGTCGAGCCGTCGTTTGGTCTTCTGCAGGGAAAGGATCGCTCCGCCCAGCAGGGAGTATAACCCCAACAGAATCAGCCAGGTCACCCACCCGGGAACGAACCTGAACCCGGATTGGGCCGAGAGCTGGGAGAGGGAAGAGACGGTTTCGGGATAGGAGGCGATCCGGATCAGCCAGGCGACGGACAGGAGAAGAAAAACCCAGATATAGGTACGGCTCAGCCGGAGGCTCAACGCTTCCCGGATCGAGAGCGGCTGGTAAGGGGTAACCACGTACTTGGCCAGCTTGTCCCTCCAGTTGCCCCGCCCCGCCGTTTCCCGGTCCCCGGCCAGGATGTGGGCGAAGAATTCCGTTTCCAGCAGCCGCACCCGCCAGTCGATGGCGGTGTAGAAGCAGTAACGCCGCGCCTCGATCATCAGGAACATCAGGATTAGAAAATGGGCCAGGAAGAGTACGACGTGCCCGGCCTCCCGGCCGGAAAATCCGAAGCTGAACATTGCCGCCGTCGCCGCCACCGCCCAGTTGGTGGTGTTGTCAATGATCCGGCGCCAGGCGTTGGAGCGGGTTACCAGCGCCCGGTAAAAATGAACTACGGCGTTGCTCTCGGTCGGTCCGTCGAGGAGACTGTCCCGCTTTCCCGCCTGATTATCGTTCATATGCTCTGTGTCCGTGAGAGATGGATGGCAAACTATCCCATTGAAAAATCTATTATGGAATAATCCGGACGATCTGGCAATCTCCGATCTTCCCGGGACGATATTTTCCGGAGATCGCCCTTCGGGCCGCCTCGGAGAGAGGCTACAATCTGTCCAAACCGGATTGTCGCCGCCGGGAAGTGAGTCCGGTTCGGGCTGCTGAGATGCTGGAGACACTGCTGGCACAGCTGGAAGCGATCGATCCGATCTGGATCTACCTGATCGTGGTCTTCTTCGCCTTCATCGAGAATCTCTTCCCCCCCTCGCCGAGTGACGTGGTGGTGATCGTGGGGGCGTCGGGACTGTCCGCGGCTGAATGGAGTTACATCCCCCTGGTTTTAGCGGTCAGCCTGTCCAGCGCTCTTGGATTTATGGCGATGTATCTGATTGGAACCTACCTGGGAGACCGGGTGCTGCGTCGGGGGCGGGTGAAGCTTTTTTCCCGGGAAGCCCTGGACCGGAGCGAACGCTGGTTCGGGAGATACGGCTATTGGTTCATCGCCGCCAACCGTTTTCTTCCCGGGACCCGCTCGGCGATCAGCCTGGCCTCGGGAGTTTTAAAGACGGAGCCGGGTCGGACTTTCGGTTGTGCGCTCTTCAGCGCCCTGCTCTGGAATTCCCTGATCATCTACCTGGGGATGCTCCTGGGGGCGAACGTCGATGTGATCGACCGCTGCCTCTCCGCCTATCATCGCCTGATCATCCTGCTTACGGCGGTGGTGGTCCTGGTCCTGCTGGTCCGGTTGGTGGTGCAAAGAAAAAGGCAATCCACCGCCGGATACTGATCATTGCCCGGCCGGGACCGGTTCAGCCGCCCCTTGTCCCCGCGGGCTCTTTCCCGGCCAGGAGGTCCTCGAAGAGAATCTCAAGGTAGACCAGGAAGGAGGGGGAGTGTCTCCTCCAGTATTCTTCGAAGTCGTCTTCGTCTCCGGGCACCTCCCGTTTCCAGGTCAGGCGGGGACCGTACTCCAGCCGGAGCCAGGGCCGCCAGATCCGGTGGCGGAAGCGGAGGGTGAGCTGGTGCTGAGCGTACTTGGCCGAGGGGTGGGTGTGGCCTTCGGAGGTCCAGGTCAGGCTGACGGCGAAATGGGGATAATTGTCATAGCTATAGTCGACGTAGCGCAGACTGATCTCCTGCGAGAAGTCCACACCCTGGCTGGTGTTGGAGTAGACGAAGTCCGGTTCGAAGCGGAGGAGGAAGTGCCGGTTGAACGCGTAGTTCAACTCGAGATCGGTCTCCTCCCCGAGGCCGTCGTCGCTGTACCAGAAGACGTACTGCCGGGGTTCGAAGTAAATTTTCCCCCAGGTGAACTTGCCCCGGACCATCGGCTTGAGGTAGATTACCGGCTTGCCGGACTTGAGCCGGGCGCCGGTGTTGAAGTTGGCGTCGAAGTTCTGGCGCTCGCGGAAAAAGTAGCGCAGCCCGGCCGCCCCGGAATCGTCACTCTTGTCGTCGAAGTAGTCCGGATCATCTTCCCGCCCGTCTTCATCGGTTCCGATGAAGGCGCCCAGGCGGTTCTCCAGGATCGGGAGGGGAAGGTAGACCCGGAAACGCTGCTTGAATTCGAAATCCCAGCCCTCATTCCACTCCACCCCGCCCCGGACCCGGAGCCAGGGGGTCTGAATTTCGTCGTCCAGGTTTCGGTCCCCGAAGAAGGAGTCGAACCGGAAGACCTCTGCCGACAGGAGCCGGGAGATCCGCCTCTGGGTCGTGTCGACGACGGTCTCCTCATCCGAGCCCGGGATGGGGGTGGTCATCTGGCGGGGAGAGGACGAGGGCTGGGGAGAGACGGCGGGGGAAGGAGAGGGCGCTTCTTCCGCCCGACCCAGCCGGGCCGACCCGGCGAAAAGTACGACGGCGATCCAGACGGCGCGCAGGGATACTTTCCGCCCCGGGAGCGCAATCGGAAGCGGGGGATTCACTTCAGGGGTCTTTCTCCGCAGTTTTTACTCCAGCAGCCGTGGACAGATCGCGAAGAGCAACTGCCAGGTGCCCGCATCGTTGCGCTCCAGGCAGATGATCTCTCCGGTTTCGAAGCGGAAGATCGGGTTTTCCGGGGAACAGCCGAGGAGTTGACCGGCCAGCCGGCCGAGAAAGGGGAGATGGCCGACCAGCATCAGGTCCTCCTCCCGGCCGATCATCTCGGCTCGGATTGGTTCGACCGGATCGAGTGGAGCAAGGCCGGTCCTGGGCAGCAGGCGTTCGGTGCCGACCGCCGGGGCGATGATCTCGGCCGTCTCCCGGACCCGGTGTTTCTCGCTGTGCCAGATCTCGGGAATGAAGAGTCCGTTCTGTTCGAGAAAACGTCCGATACTGGTAATGTCAAGCTGGCCCCGGGGGGTCAGCCTCCGGTCTGGATCTTTCTCCTTCGGTTGCGGTTCGCCGTGCCGCAGCAGGTAAAGTTTCATCTGGTCTCTCCTTTTCGGTGATCAGGCCGGGCCGGAGGTTCCGTCCGCTCGGGAGCCGGGATCCGGGCGGGCCTGGAAAACATCGCTTAGCTGCTCCACCCGGCGGACATAGATATCGACCGCCGCTTTCAGGTCCCGGCGGGCTTCCGGGCAGTGCAGCCCGAAGGCGGTACCGATCGAGACTATCTCCTCGACGTGGTCTTTGGGATTGTCCCCAATGGTGACCGCCTCCCGGGGGGACTTGCCGTGGAGCGCGAGAATGTGTTGAATCGCTTCCGGCTTCCCGCCGGATATCACCCCCTCCCTCCTCATTCGGCTGAGGCTGAAGTAGCCATCGAACGAAATCCGGTATCGCTGTAGCCATTCCCCTCCAGCTTCGCTGACGGTAAGGATGACGATCAGGGCTCCGGCCGCCTTGATGGCCCGGAGGCATTCGTCCATCGCCGGGATCAGCTGGTTGAACTCGGGCTGGCTGTAGTTATCGAGATAAAATTTCCAGCTGACTTCGCCGATTTTCTTCAGCTCAGGCTCTTTCAGTCCGGGATAGTAGGTTTCGTAAATCCCGGTTCGAGTGAAAGGATGATAAGCCTGGCTGAAAAGCTTCTCGTCGAGCAACCCCGCGCTGGGGTCCGATTTCCTGATCACCCGGTCAAAGGCCTCCCGGTAACAGGAGTAAGCCATCTTCCGGCTGGAGATGATGGTGGCGTCCCGGTCGATAATCAACAGCGTACCTCGGGCCGGAAGGGGGAGGGAGATATCTTTTTGGGGCGAGTGGTCTTGATGATTCATCTGCGAAGTTCCCGTTCGTCGCATTATCCCGACCCAAGCTAGGCCGATCCGGTGGTGGCTGTCAAGTCATACTTCCCGCCGGGAGAGGCCATCTTGGGAAGCGGCCAGTCGGTGGAAAAATCCAGGCTCCGTAACAGCTCAATCCCTTTCCGGATACCGCGCCCGGCCTGTTCGGGAGAGTGAGAATCATCCCCCGGCACGGCGGCCACCCCCAGTTCCCGGGCCCAGCGCAGGATCCTCCGGGCGGGATAGGGCTCTCCACCCTCCGGGAGTAGCCGGCAGTCGCAGTCAAGGATCAGCGAGAGCTCCCTCATCCGCTTCAGGTTACGCCGGATCCGGCCGGAAATTTCCCGGTTACCCAGCCGCTGCTCCCAGCCGGGATCGTGCAGCCGGATAAGGTCGAAATGACCGACCACGCCGGGGCGGAGGCGCTCGATTGTCTCCAGCTGGATTTCGAAATAGTTCAGATAAAGCTCCGTGATTCCGCCGAAATGTTCCACAGCGGCCCGGTAATCCGCCGGACTGTAATCGAAAGGGATATCCGCCACGTGGTGGACCGACCCCACCAGATAATCGGGCCGAAAGGTCTTGACCAGGGTCCGAACTGCCGGGCCGTAACCGGACCAGGCTTCGGTTTCAAAACCGATAAAGACGGTGATCGAGGAGGCGTATTTGTCCTGGAGCCGGCGCCCGACGGTGATGTAGCGGGCGAAGCGGCGATGGAGGGCGGCAACATCCAGCCCCGCCGCGCGTTCATCCGGGTAGAGCCGACGGTCATCTGTTGGGGGCATATGCTCGGTAATTCCGACCCGGTCAAAACCTCTCTCAATGTAACTTCGGATCACCTCTTCCAAGGTACCTTCGGCGTGAGAGCAGAACTCGCCGCTATGTCCGCCGTGGAGGGAGATCAGTTCCCTCCCGCCGGCCGGCCCGGTAATTTCCCGCCGCCTTGCCTTCACCACTTCTCCTCCAGGGTATACCTCAGGTAGGGGGCGAAGAGACTCGGTTCGAGCAGGAAAGCGTCGTGACCCTTGGCGGAATGGACCGTAATATGCCGGCAGGGTACTCGGGAGGCCTGGAGCCGGCGGACCAGGTATGCCTGGTCCTCGGGGTAAAAACAGACGTCGGAGTCAATACTGAAGACCAGGTAACGCTGGTTCCGGCACCGATTGAAGATCATTCCCGGACCCCGCCCGCCGCCATCCCGGACCAGGTCGAAGTTCTGCCAGAAGCCGAGAATTCTCAGGTAGGTGTTGGCGTCGAAGCGGCGGACGAATTTCCCCGCCTGATGGAGGAGATAGGACTCCACTGGGTGGCTGATCTGGTAGCGGTGTCCGCCGGCGATGTTTTGGTCGAGGACCTCCTTCCGAGCCCGGAAGGCCATTGAGCGGAGCGAAACGAAGGTTTTGTGGGAGATCATCCGGGCCAGGGCCAGTCCCCGTTCGGGTCGCCGGTGTCCGTGATAGTTGCCTCCCCGGAATGCAGGGTCCCCCTCAATGGCTTGGATTTGTTCGAAGTTGTGAATTCGCTGAAGCAGAGGAACTTCCATCCCGGCGGCGATCGGGATCACGGTCCCCACCCGTCCGGGGTAGCGGACGGCGAAATTAAGGGCCAGCATCCCCCCCAGGGAGGGGCCGATGACGGCGTGGAGGCGGTCGATCCCGAGGTGGTCGAGCAGCCGGACTTGGGAGTCGATGATATCGTTGGCCGTGATCCAGGGGAACGAACCCCCGTATGGCTTCCCGGTTCGGGGATGGCGGCTCCTGGGCCCGGTGGATCCGTAGCACCCTCCGAGATAGTTGGCGCAGATGATCGAGAAATTCCGAGTGTCGATGGGCTTGCCCGGCCCGATAAAAGAGTGCCACCAGCCGGTCCGGCATTCTTCGCGCCAGAGGGCTCCGACTCCGGGGACAGAGGGGTTGATCCCGGCGGCGTGCTGGCTGCCGGTGAGGGCGTGGAAGAGCAGGACGGCGTTATCCTTAGCGGGGGAAAGTTCGCCGCAGATCTCGTAGGCCAGATGGAGAGGTCCAAAACCAGGGGCTTGCTCCAGGGCAAACGATTTTTCCAGGTTGAAGAACTGGGTCCGGACTTCTTTCATAATCAAGAAACCAAATCTCGAGGATTGAGTGATGATGGCGGCCTGGGCGCC
>CAZPMN010000028.1:34878-36188 GCA_964587835.1 uncultured bacterium | reverse complement strand
GAGACCGGTGGCGGGACGGAAGACCGCGATCGCGGCGGTCCCGGTTCCCGCGTAGTAACCGGGGATCGGGAGGTCGTCCTCCCTCCCGAAGTAAACCCGGGTGACGGTGCGGATTGACCAGAGAGCGTTCTCCCGGCGGAAGACAGCCGCCTCGGTGGCGGCATCGCCGTCGTAGTCGGACGGGACCGGCAGGTCGCCGTCCCGGCCGAAGTAGAACCGGCTGAACTGCCTGATCGCCCAGAGTCCGTTTCCGGGTCGGAAGACCGCCGCCTCCGCTGTCCCGTCGCCGTCGTAATCGCCGGCGGCGGGGATATCTTCCGGACGGCCGAAGTAAAACCGGGTGTTCCCCCGCACTGCCCAGAAACCGGAAGCGGGACGGAAGACGGCGAGGTCCGAGGTCCCGTCACCGTCATAGTCTCCCCAATCCGTGACCGGGATAATTCCCGAACCATCCGCCGCCGGCGTAGCCCCGGCGGCGGGATCGCTCCCATCCGCGTCCGTCGGCGTGTCGGGAGGGGTAGTGCCGGTTATCCCCGAGGGCGTTTCTCCATCCCCCGGGTCCTCCGCTGCCGGGCCGGCCGGCGCAGGGAAGGCTTCGGGGGCCGGGGTGGGTAGAGCCTCGACCAGGGTCTGGAGGGCGTTGAACCAGTTCTCCGCCATCACCTGGTAGCCGTCGCTGTTGGGGTGGACATTATCAAACATCAGGGAGAGCGCCGCCTCGCCGGTGTCCGGGTCATACAGATCATCCCAGTTCTCGGTAAACCAGAGTTCATAACCGGTCAGGTTGGCAACAAGGCTGCTGTTGTAAAAGGAAACCGCCAGCGTCCCCCAGCCGTCCTCAAGGAGGTTGGGGATGAACGCCGAGATAATGACCCGGGGAGAGGAACCGTCGGGGTTGGTATGAGCCTTGATCAGGTCGACGCAGGACTGGACCTCCCAGGTGGTCTCCTCGATGACCCGGGCAATGGTGAGAACGGTGGCCCCGGCCAGATCATTCCCCCCGATCATCAGCAGGACATAATCGGGGTCTTCCGAAAGCGATCCCGGCTCGAGGAGGTCACCGATAATATCCTCGGTCCGGTAACCGTTCACGCCCCCGTTGTGAACCGAGAAACTGTCCGCGCCGTAAGCGGCCTCCAGAAGAACCGCCAGCCGGGCCGGATAGGTCAGCTGAGGGTTGCCGTTGTCGGCGTAGGGAGCGCCGTGGGCGACACTGTCCCCCAGGCAGACCAATGTGATCGGGTCCGGGGCCGAAACCGGGGTGGGGGAGGGCGGGGGCGTGACGGTGGGAGCGGCCACCGCCAGTTCGC
>CAZPMN010000028.1:0-34778 GCA_964587835.1 uncultured bacterium | reverse complement strand
GGCGGCGCCGTCGTTGTACGCGTTGACCCGGTCGTAGAGGTAGAACCACCGGTTGTCGTGCCCGGGCTCTTCCGCGGAGAAGATCTCGTATTTGTAGCCGTAGTTGTAGGACGACCTGGTGGTCCCGATCCGCGCGTCGGTGATGTCATTCAGGGCCAGCGGCTGGCGGCAATATCCTGCGGGGGTGGCCGCTGTCACCGGGGTGGGGGAGGGCGGGGGCGTGACGGTGGGAGCGGCCACCGCCAGTTCGCAGAGCTCCCGGTCGCTGCAGAGCGAGCCGTCGGCGGCGACATAATAGTAGGTCCACTCGTCCAGCGGCAGGTCCGCCACCGGCGGGTAGATGTTCACGTTGACTACCTGGCCGCTCCAGTCCAGCCCGGTCAGGTTGATCCAGTCCCCCGGCTCGACGGCGTAGTCGGCGTCGGCATATATCCCCAGCTTCAGGTACGATCCGGGGACGGCGGCGCCGTCGTTGTACGCGTTGACCCGGTCGTAGAGGTAGAACCACCGGTTGGCGTGCCCGGGCTCCTCGGCGGAGAAGATCTCGTATTTGTAGCCGTAGTTGTAGGACGACCTGGTGGTTCCGATCCGAGCGTCGGTGATATCGTTCAGGGCCAGCGGCTGGCGACAATATCCTGCGGGGGTGGTCGCTGTCACCGGGGTGGGGGAGGGCGGGGGCGTGACGGTGGGAGCGACGCAGTTGACCGGATAGCCGTCGTACCTCCACACTTCCGCACCCACGTCCTCGGCGATGAAGAGCGCGGTTTCCGGGGAAGGGCAGGACGGCTTGAGGGTGACCCCCTCCTGGTCATTGCCGGGCAGAGGATATTCGGTGATCAAAGTCCCGTCGGTATCCATCTCCCGGATCCGGTTGGCGCCGTCGAAGACGGCGTAGAGGGTCCGGTTCTCCCGGTGGTAATGCAGCCCGGAGAGGTCGGTCCGGCCGGGAACCGGGACGATCGTGTCGACGTAACTGACCGATCCGCTCACGGCGAGGTCGACGTCGAAGACGTAAATCTTCCCGTCGGCCTGGAGGCCGGCGTAGAAGAGACCCCCCGAGGAACCGGACGGGTAAGGGTGGTGGCCGTCGGGGACGAAGGTGAGGGCTTCCAGGCCGGAATTGGAGGCCCCGGTCATCCAGTCGGTGAGAGTCCAGGAGCGTCCGGTCAGGGTGCCGGACGCAAGGTCGAACTCCCGGATCGAGTCGGGGTTCTCGACCCCCAGGTAGAGGTAGTCGTCGTCGGGGTCGGCGAAGGTTATCCCCTCGAGGTCGCCGCCGGGACTCCAGACGGTCACCCCGGCGCCGTCCTCGTCCATCCGGGCGACCTGGCCTCCGTCCCCGACGACGAAAAGCAGATCGAGCCGGGGATGCCAGACGATTCCGCTCGGCTCGAAGCCGGCGTCTAGGCCGCCGCCGATCTCGGTTTCCCCTTTCCCGGGCCAGGAGACGGCCGTCGGCGATGGGGATGGCGCGGGTGACGGGGTGGCCGCATCCTGCGAGCTGAATGTGCCCTGATAAGGCACGGTCTCGGGGGCGGTTATTACCAGTTCGTACTCACCGGTCTCGCTCGCGGCCAGGTCGGTGAATATCGCCGATCCCTTAGAGTCGGTTGTCGCCGTCCGATAATCACTGGGGACGTCCCCCCGGTACACGGTAACGACCGCCCCCTCCAGCGGGATTCCTCCAGACTCCACCGTGACCTCAAAGTCGGCCGGCGATCCCCGGAAGACCTGGTCAGGGTGCGAGATCGAAAGCGTCTCCGGCACCCGGGTCCGGAGCATCATCGCCGGGTCGCCGTACCAGTGAAATATCTCGAACTCCACCTTTCGGTAGGTGGAGTCGTAATACTTGGTCGAATAGTACAATTTTCCGTAATTCAGAACGTCCCCCATCCGGCGGTAGGAGCTTTTTGCCCCGGAATAGGTGCCGATGAAGTCGGGCCAGACGGCGTCGATCCAGCCCCAGAAGAGACGGTCGTTGTGGCCGCTGTAACTGACCCGGGTGGCGGCGATGATTCCCGCCGCCCCCCCGGAAGGGTTTCGTTCCCAGGCCTCGCTGAAGGAGACGGTGGAACTGGGAGAAGCGCAGGTCTCCTTGTCAAAGAAACCGGTGCTGCAGTTGACGCTCCAGACCACCGGGAGCTTCTCTCCGTTGGCTAGGGCGGACACGTGTGAGGTGGAGTAGTAGGGCGACCCCCAGTAAGTGGCCGATCCGTGATCCCGGTGAGTGACCAGGAAACGGCCAGCGTTGACGGCGGCGGATATGTCGGCGGAGTCGGCGTCCCAGGCGAAGCCGGGCTTCTTCAGGTAGGCAGGGATCGGGTCGCCGGCGTCCCCGGCCGGACCGCCGCCGAACCAGTACAGCGACCAGTAAAGAGGGGTGACGGAGGAACCGGTATAGTAAAATCGCTCCACCGAATATTCTCCCAGGTAGGCGGGGTCGGAAAGGTAGATCGCCAGGTCCTCAGAGGTCTGGGCGAATCGCCTCTCGGCGTAACCATTTTCGTCGTGCTGAAACTGGGCGCAGATGGAGGCGGTGGCGTAAAACGAACCGTCGGTCACCGGATCGGTCTCGTAGCCGATGATGTCCTCGACCCTCTTGATCGCCTCCTCCGCCGTGTCCACCGAGATCCGCCCGGTGATGATGTCCGGGAAATAATCGCTACCGTCCAGGGTGGCGTAATACAGGTCGGTGCCGACCAGGGATCCGCTGTTGGGGTGTGCCGTCCGGTAATTGGTGGGGACGAACTCCGCATCACCGATAAAGAGCGCGTAGGTCGGGGCCGGGTTCCAGGTGTCGTAGGCATTCTGCAGGTAGGAGATGATCTCGGCGGAGGTGCTCCCCGTCTCCGCGGTGGTCGCCACGTGAGTCAGGAAACCGCTCTTTCTCTTCCAGACGGACAGGGTTTCGGCGGCTTCCAGGAAGTCGGGGTGGGTGATGATCAGGTAGTCGCAGGCTCCCGCCGCGCCGTTGCCCTTGGTGAAATACTGCCCCGGCTCGTCCGCCTCGCCGGCATCCTCTTCCGGGGAATCGACCAGGACGGCGTCGGCATTGATTGCCGTCCGTCCGAGCAGGCGGTCGAAGGCGGGGCTTTTCAGGCGCTCGTCAACCGCCCGCCGGGATCCGCGAAATCGGACGGTCACCCGAAGATCCGGATAGACGGCCAATCTTCTCCGAACCGGGTTGTAACGGTAAGGATAAATCCAGATGATGGCGAAATCCCGGCCCCTGATCCGGGCGGTTGGTTCCAGGAAGGCGAACCCGGAGGGGAAATCGGCGTCCTGGGAATAGGCCTTCGCATTCTTGCTGAACGGAGGCCTTTCGTTGTCGGTGGGGGGAGGCTGGAGGGGGGCGATATCCAGGTCTTCAAAGATGACGGGCTGTCCGGGATCGATCTCGATAATCGGCGCGGTGCCGTTGGGGATCAGGAGGGTCTCCCCGAAGACCGGCAGGTCGGGGAACCCGACCCGGTGGGAACCGGAACCGGGAGCCCCAATCAGGGCGTAGGCGCGGGCGTCTCCCATCTTCAGATGGTCCAGGTAGAAACCGGGCAGGGTGACCTGGACGGTGATGGCGTTGGCGGATGAACTTGCCGGGATTATCCGGCTGGTCTCAGAACCGGGGCCCTTGCGCTGGGAGAGCGCGATCCAGCGGGGTGAGGAGATTCCGGATCCGGCCAGCCATCCGGACAGCAGCAGCGCCGTCGCGGTTGCGACTGCGATCTTTTTCATCTTGTCCCGCTCCGGTCAAACTCTTTTTCTCCCGGGGCAGAAAAAATCGGCGGCCGAAAGGCCGCCGGGTAATTAAAGCTCCGTGATGACTGCAACCCGTCAGGAATCTTCTTCCATCGGATCAATTTTTTCCCTTTCATCCTTTCCGGCACCTCCGATCAGGAGTTGGCTGAAGGTTCGAAACATCAGGGAAAACGTAACAGTAAAATTATAAGCGATAAACCGGAGAAAGTCAAGGAGCCGGGCTGGAGCCGGGCTGGAGAAGAGAACGGGAAACCGGATTTCCCCATTGCGCTCGGAAGGGTAGATTCCGGCAGGCCGCCAGATTGGCGCCTGGTATTGCGGTCTTTCCGGGCCTGATTTTCGGGGCTAAAATTCCGCTAAAAAAAAGTTAAAATCGGGATTTTTTTCTTGACGGGCCGGGATTTAAAAGCCTAAATTGGCAAAATCAGGTTAAGATACGGTTAAAAATCGTGACCGAATTCCCCCAGATCAAGCTTCCCCTGACCGATACGCAGGCCGCTGTCCTGACCGTGGTCGGCGACTATATCCAGGATAGACACTATCCGCCCACCATTTCCGAGATTCAGTCCCGGCTCGGCATCGCCAATCCCGGGACCATTCATAAGACCCTCTCTTCCCTGGAGAAGAAGGAGTATATCCGCAAGGTCAAGAATGTTGCCCGCGGCATCCGGCTCACACCCCTGGGAACGGAGTTCTGCGCTGCCGAGCGACAGCTTAACCTTGAACTCAACAACCTGGGCGAAATCCAAACCCCTCGCCCCAAATAAGGAGAGCGATATGCAGGTCGCCGGAGAGATTTTGCATGAGAACTGCCGGGTCAACCACTCGTATCTGATCGAGATGGATGGGCATACTTACCAGGCCCGTTTCAAGGGCTATCCCGACCACAACCAGCTCAATCCCTGCTTTGAGATCAGCGGGCAGGAAGACGATCTCAGGATCCTGCAGGAACTGGATTGACCGGTTCGGATCCGGGAAGCCCTATCCCGGTCCCGCAGCCCTATACAAATGCCGCCGCCCGGCGGGCCAGGAGTGAATCCGACCACCTGGGGGAACGGTATATCCAACAACCGTTCGGTCTTTACGCGGGGATTGTGGAAAAATCCGCCCGACTGAGCGTCTACTCCCTCGACTACGACTCCCTGATGGAGGCCGGGCGGCTCAACGAACTTGAGGAGGAGGGGCAATCAGCGGGAGAGGAAGCGGACGAAACGGTTGTTTTCGTCAACCAGGATGATGCGTGGAGTGATCGGGTCGTCGGTGAGTTCAAAACCCATTATGATCACCTGGTCGCCGGGATTGATCAGGTGGGCGGAGGCTCCGTTCATACAGATCGTCCCCGAACCGCGTTCACCCCTGATCACGTAGGTTTCCAACCGGGCCCCGTTGGTGTTATCGACCACCAGCACCTTCTCCCCGATCATCAGCCCGACCATCTCGGTCAGATCTTCGTCGATGGTGATCGAGCCGATGTAGTCGAGGTTGGCCTCAGTGACCGTGGCCCGGTGAATCTTGGATCTCAAAAGCCATCTCATTATTTTTTCCTTCGGAAAAAATATTGTTAGGGTACTGGCTTCGGGGAATTTAGACTGGCGGCCAAATCAAGTGTGTTGCCGAATCCCTGATCCCGAAAGTAATTCAGGTGAGGCAAAGTAGCAGATGAATTTCGGGGAGACAATACTTAATTCTCCGAGTTGACGGCGAGAGAGTCGAGGGGATGAGTACCGCCATAGCAATCCTGGTCTGGATCCTGACCGGAATACTCTTCCTGGCCGGTCTGGCGGGTTCGCTGATTCCCGGGATGCCCGGGCCGCCGCTGGTCTTTGCCGGGGTCCTTATTTACGGTCTGCTGACCGGTTTTGCTGATTTCGGCTGGCCGGTCGTAATTGTGCTGGGCGGGCTGGCCGCCGTCTCCCAGGTTCTCGATTACCTTGCTTCCGCCTGGGGGGCCCGCCGGTTCGGGGGGAGCGGCTGGGGCGTATGGGGTTCGATCCTGGGCGGGGTGATCGGGCTGATCGTTTTCTCTCTGCCCGGGATGATTGTCGGGATCTTCGCCGGGGCGGTCGTGCCGGAACTGCTCCTGGCCCGCAAGGGCACCTCCGCCGCCTTCCGGGTCGGCGGCGGGAGCCTGGTCGGCTTTCTCGGCGGCACCCTCCTCAAACTGGCCTTCTCCCTGGTTATGATCGGGATCTTTTTCTACTCGATCCTGGTCTGGACCTAATTCCTCCCCCGGAATTAATCCCCCTAGCCGGTGCGTCGAGTTGCCCGGTTCCGAATTATTTCATTGACTTGCCCGGTGGCGGGGGTTAGTATCCCCGGGCTGCGCCCAAGATATCCGAGGGCGAAACTGCAATCAGGAGGTAAGGGAAATGGGAAAGTTGTTAGGTAAGGATTTAATTTGCACCCAGGAATGGTCGAAGGAAGACCTGGATCGGATCTTCCAGCTGGCCTTCGAGATGAAACAAGATCGCTTCGGGAAGAAGTATCTGGATATCCTCTCCCGGAAACAGTTCTTCATGTTCTTCTTCAATCCCTCGGTGAGGACGCGGCAGTCCTTCGAAGCGGCCGCCACCGAACTAGGCGCCCACGCCCAGTTCCTGGAGCCGAAAGCGATGCGGCTCAAGACCTCCAAGTCGGCCGGGGAGACGATCGAGGACGCAGCCCAGGTGATGGACCGTTACGCCTTTGGACTGGGAATCCGGATGCTCGAGAACAAGGTCTCTTACTACGGCGAGGGGGACTCCATCATCCGGGAATACGCCAAGTTCACCCGGATGCCGGTGATCTCGATGGCCCACGACAAATACCATCCCTGCCAGGGGGTGGCCGACATTATGGGCTGGATAGAGTGGCTGGCCGAATCCGGGAAGCTGAAGACCGGCTCCCTGGCCCGGGAATTCGACCCGGACGCCCTGATCGGGAAGAAACTGCTGATTACCTGGTCGCAGGGAGCTCTCTGCCGTTCCCTCTGTTCGGTCCAGGAAGCGGCCCTGCTGGGCGCCCGCTACGGGATGGACGTAACCATCGCCCACCCGGAAGGCTACGATTTCGATCCTGAAGTGACCAAGGCCACCCGGGAGAACTGTGAGGCCCGGGGCCAGGAGTTCACCGTCACCCATGATCCGGAAGCTGGCTACGAGGGGGCCCACGTGGTCTACTCCCGCAACTGGATGAGCCCTGAAGCCTACGAGGATGGGGAGTTGAAGAAGGAAGAGGAGATTGCCAAGGCCAAAACCTACACCGACTGGACCTGTACCGCCGCCCGGATGACCCGGTCCGACAACGGGATCTTCACCCACCCGATGCCGATCGACCGGGGTTCCGAGGTCGAGGACGCGGTGGCCAGCGGCCCCAACTCCTGCATTTTTGACGTGGCCGAGAACCGGCTCCACGGGCAGAAAGCGATCATGGCCGCCACCATGGCCGGTTTCCTGGACTAAAACATCGGGCTGTGCCCGCTGTTTTGTGAGAAAAATTTCCTTTTCCGAATGTTGTTGTTGGTACGGAGCAACAAGGCGGAAATTAATTAAGGAGTGTATTGAATGAGAAAAGTGATTGTTATAGCTTTGGGCGGTAACGCCATCAAGCAGGCTGATGAGAAGGGCACCGCGGAAGAACAGCGCAAGAACGTTGCTACCACCTGCAGCCAGCTGGTCAGTATGCTCAAGTACGGCCACCGCCTGGTGATCACTCACGGCAACGGCCCCCAGGCCGGTAACCTCCTGATTCAGCAGGAGGCCGGAGTGGACGAGGTCCCGGCCCAGCCCCTGGATGTAGTAGGGGCCATGACCCAGGGCCAGATCGGCTACATGTTCCAGCAGATCCTCCAGAATATGCTCTGGGAGGAGAGGCTCTCCCTGCCGGTGGTCTCGATCGTCAACCAGGTTTTGGTCAGCGAGGACGATCCCGATTACCAGGACCCGAGCAAGCCGGTGGGACCATTTTATACCAAGGAAGAGGCCGAGAAGATCAAGGCCGAGCGCCCCGAGTACATCATCAAGGAGGTCAAGCCGGAGAACGTTGAGAAACGTTTCCGCCGGGTGGTTCCCTCCCCCGAGCCGCTGCGGAATATCGAGTACGTCGGGATCCGTCGGATGGTTGACTCTGGGATCGTGGTTATTGCCTCCGGCGGCGGCGGGGTTCCGGTGATCTTCGACGAGAACAAAAACCTCAAAGGTACTGCGGCCGTTATCGACAAGGACAAGGCGGGCGAGGTTCTAGCCACCGTGGTCGGGGCCGACGTCTTTATGGTTCTGACCGATGTCGACCACGCCAAGATCAATTTCGGCAAGCCCGACGAGAAGGACGTTGGCTGCGTCAGCTACTCGGAGATGAGGAAACTGGCGGCCGAGGGGCATTTCAAGGCCGGGTCGATGGGGCCGAAGGTCGAAGCCTGTCTCCGGTTCATCGAATGGGGCGGCCAGAAGTCGATCATCACCAGCCTGGACAAGGCGATCGCTTCCCTGATGGACCAGTCGGGAACGAGAATCATCCCCGACATCGGTTGCGGCGTCTAACCCGTAATTTTCTTCGTACTCGTCCTCGTACTCGTAACTCGTACTCGACCGTGCATCGAAGTGTTATGTTCGATCACGGGTACGAGTAGGAGTACGAGTACGCGAAGAGAAGGATCCAGAACACGGTCGGGGCGGTTGACCTATCTCCGCCCCGGCCGTGTTTTTATGGAGGCAAAGAATTATGACTGAGAAGATCTTGGGTTTGAAGTGCGTTCACTGCGGGACCGAGTATGAATGCTCGGGGATGCAGTATCTCTGCGACGCCTGCGGTTGCAACTTCGAGCTTATCTATGACTACGGGGCGATCCGGAAGGTCCTGACCCGGGAAAGCCTGGCCGCGGATAAGGAGTTTTCGGTCTGGCGCTACTGGGAACTTCTCCCCCTCTCCGACCGCTCTCATATTATGCCCCTCCAGATCGGCTGGACTCCGCTTTACCGTCCCGATCGGCTGGAGAAGCAACTCGGTCTGAAGGCCCTCTACCTGAAGGACGACGGGAGAAACCCCAGCGGATCCTTCAAGGACCGGGCCAGTTCGGTGGCGATCGCCAAGGCCCTCGAGCTTGGTTTTCCGGTCATCGCCGGCGCCTCGACCGGGAATGCCGCCTCCTCGACCGCCTGCCTCTGCGCCAGTTTGGGGATCAGCCCGACCATCTTCGTGCCCGCCGCCGCGCCCGAGGCCAAGGTGGCCCAGCTGCTGGTCTTCGGGGCCACCGTTTACGCGGTCAACGGGACCTACGACGACGCCTTCGACCTCTGCACCGAGATCTGTTCCGAGTACGGATGGTTCAACCGGAACACCGGATACAACCCCTACACGAGAGAGGGGAAGAAGACGGTCTCTTTCGAGATCTGCGAGCAGCTTGGCTGGGAGGTCCCCGACACCATCCTGGTCCCGGTCGGGGACGGCAACATTTTTACCGGGGTCTGGAAGGGTTTCAAGGACCTTTACGGGGTCGGTCTGATCGACCGCCTTCCCCGCCTGGTCGCTGTCCAGTCTGAGAAGAGCTCGGCGGTGGTCGACGCGGTCCTCGGCGACGGGGTGGTCCGCCCGGTCTCGGCCACCACCGTGGCCGACAGCATCTCGGTTGATCTTCCCCGCGATGGAGAGGCCGCGGTGAAGGCGGTGAAGGAGTCGCAAGGGACGGGGGTCCTGGTCAGCGACGAGGCGATCCTGGAATCGATCCTGACCATCGCCCGGGGGGCGGGGGTTTTCGCCGAGCCGGCCGGGGCCACCGCCTACGCCGGCCTGGAGAAGATGCGGGCCGAGGGGACCATCTCGGACAGCGAGACCGTGGTCTGCCTGGTAACCGGCAACGGCCTGAAGGATGTGAAGTCAGCAATCCGGGTCGCCGGTTCCCCGATCCCGCTCGAACCATCCCTCGAAGCCTTTCGTTCCGCCCGCCGGAATTAATTCCTTATTGCACAAAAGTGGTATGACCTCTTTTGTGCAATAAGGGGTTAGTCGGTTTGGTAGCCGGCCTGGCGGACGGCTCGGGCCAGTTCTTCCCGGTCGAGGTTCTCTCCTCGGACCCGGACCAACTTCGCCGGGAGGTCGGGTTCGGCGCTCTCGACCCCGGGGAGCGCTTCCAGGGCGTTCCTCACCGTGGTTACGCAGTGCTGGCAGGTCATCCCCCGGATGGGGAGAACCAGTTCCTCCCCGGTCTGCGGCCGGGGCTGGAGCGGGCCTTTTATCCGGGCGATGAACCGCCGGCCCAGGAGGAAAACCAGGATCCCGGCGACGGCGAGGGCGGAGATTACCTGGAGGGGGCTGCCCCCGCCTCCGTGGAGCCGGACCGCCGCCACCCTGCTGCCCAGGACCCAGTCGAAGGCCAGGCCGAGGACGATGCTCATCACCGCCACCGTCCCCAGGTAGATGGCCAGGACCCTCTTCCCCAAAGAGCGATAAACCGCGCCCAGGGTGGCGACGTTGGTGGCCGGCCCGGCCATCAGGAAGACCAGGGCCGCCCCGGCGGGTATCCCGGCGGCGATCAGGGCGGCGGCGATCGGGACCGAACCGGTGGTGCAGACATAGAGCGGAAGGGAGATGACCAGGACGAGCAACATCGCCCAGATTCCCCCCGTCCAGGCGGTCCCGGCCAGATACCCCTCGGGGATGGCGATGGTGATCAGGGCCGAGACCGCCACCCCGAGGACGATCCAGATATCGATCGAACCGAGCAGCTCAAAGATCCCGTAACGGATGACTTCGGCCGGGGTCTTGGGAACTTTGCCCGCCGTCGTCGCTCCCGGTCGGTCGGATTCCCCATTTCCGGCCGGACTTTCGGTCAGGTTGACTAGGATTCCACCGATCATTCCGGTGACGAAGGCGGCCAGGACCTTGAAGAGGGCGAACGGCCAGCCGAGGAAGGTCGCTGAGACCAGGATCGAGTCGACGCCGGTCTGGGGAGTGCTGATCAAGAATCCCGTCACCGCTCCCGGGGAAGCCCCCTGCTTTCTCAACCCGATCGCGGTCGGGATCACGCCGCAGGAGCAGAGCGGCATCGGAACCCCGAAAAGAGACGCCCGTAAAACGTCCCGGTAGGTGGAGCCGCTCAGATGCTTGGAGATCAGCCCGGCGGGGAGCAGGACGTGGAGCAGCCCCGCGATCAGGGTGCCCAGGAGCAGCGCCGGGGAGAGTTCGAGCAGGACTCCCCAGATCTGGGTGAAAAATTCGGCGATCATAGCGATGGCAATCCTAACCGTCCGATTAGTCAGACTTGTCCGACAGTATGCATTTGTCAGTATACATTATAATTGCAGGAGATGCTAAGCCCGGCTTATAATCAAGTTCCGGGAAGCATATTTTACAGCCATTGAGATTTGACGAAATTCCGCCGCCGGAAAAGAGAATTGAATATCCAATATCCAACAAGGAATATCCAATGAAGAAGGAGGCAGATTGATGGATCTCTTTACCGCGATTGAACGTCGTTACAGTTATCGGGGCCCCTTTCGGGACGAGCTGGTTCCACGGGAGGATCTGGAGCGGATCGTCCAGGCCGGGATGAAAGCTCCTTCGGGGAAGAACGCCCAGACCACCCATTTCGTGATTGTGGACGACCCGGCACTGGTGGAAACGATCGGATCGATGCACCCGACCAACCAGGCCCTCCGTCAGGCCCGGGCCCTGATTGCTTGCGTGGTCGACCGTCAACCGGAGGCGGTCTATGAGGGATACTCTTTTCAGGTTGAGGACTGCGCCGCGGCGGTGGAAAATATGCTTCTGGCGATCACCGCCCTCGGTTATGGATCGGTCTGGGTCGACGGCTGGCTGCGGGGAGAAGGGCGGGCGGAGAAGATAGACGGTCTGCTTGGTCTGCCGCCGGACAAGATCATCCGGGTGCTCCTGCCCCTCGGCGTCCCGGCTGAACAGGGTCCCCGCCGGGAGAAGAAACCCTTCCGCCACCGGGCTTGTTTCAACCACTGGGACGGGGAGTAGGTTCGATGTATCGGGAGGTGATCAGCCTGGAAACCGCCTGTCGGGAGGAACTGATTGATATTACCGACCGGGTGGCCGCGGTGGTATCGGCCGCCCGGATCCGGGAAGGCCTGATCACCGTCTATGCCCACGGGGCGACGGCGGCGGTGATGATTCAGGAGAACTGGGACGCCAGCGTGCCTCAGGATATGGTCAACTTCCTGAGGAAACTGATTCCCCGCGGGGTCTGGCTCCACGACCGCCAGGACGGCAACGGGGATGCCCACCTCAAGGCGGGCCTGGTCGGTCCCTCGGAAACGATCCCGGTGATCGAGGGCAAGCTCGGCCTCTCCACCTGGCAGGGGATCTTCTTCTGCGAGTTCGACGGCCCCCGCTCCCCCCGCCGGGTGATCTGCACCGTGCTTGGCGACACCCCCTGAACTACCACAAATTGAACCGCAGAGAACGCCCTTCGACTTCGCTCAGGATCTTCGACAAAGGACACAGAGGGGATTTTTAGAGGTTATGTTACAGAAAGAAATGTATTCCGGAGTGCTGGGAATAGCCAACCTGGTTGGTATTTCCGTCCCCGACCTCGCCCCCTAAAATTTCACCGCAAAGACGCAAAGGGCGCAAAGAAGAACTTTTTGAGTTAGTAGTAATAGAAAACAGACTGAGCTTCCCGGTGCTTGGATTATCCAAAATGGTCGGTCTTTCCATTCCTTGCCTGATCCCGGAAAATAGATTCGCTGCCGGCGGCGCGGAGGGCGGGCAGGTTAGTTGGTGGTCGTTATTCGAAGGGCATTAAGATTTTGGCGATAATGTGAATATTGAATCGACCTGATATTCCCGAACTGGAATTATATAATCTTTTCTTTGCGTTCTTTGCGTCTTTGCGGTGAATTGTTTTTCGGGGGGTGAGGGAGGGGCAGGAGATATTTCTCAAGCCCAAGCCTCACACCAATTCGGGGACACAATCAGTCTGCGAATAGGTACTCTAAAAATCCCCTCTGCGCCCTCTGCGGTTCATTTTTTGAAAGCATCCAGTCAAAAGTTGAGGTGGGGGATTCTCTCCACGGCCCGGATCAACCGGCGGTTCATCCCCGCCCTCCGGCGGGCGTGCCGCTCGGAGCTGGTTGCAGTCGGCGGTCGGGATCCGGCCCGGACCGAAGAATTCGCCCGGCGCTGGGGAATCGGGGAGTTCGCTTCCTCCTATGAAGCCCTCCTCGCCCGGCCGGATATCGATGTGGTTTATATCCCGCTCCCCAACAGTCTTCACCATCCCTGGGTGCTGGCGGCCGCCCGGGCCGGAAAGCACGTCCTTTGCGAGAAGCCCCTGGGACTGAGCGCGGCCGAGACCGGAGAGATGGCGTCGGCGGCTGCGGAGAAGGGGGTGGTCCTGATGGAAGCGATGGCCTACCGCTTCCATCCCCAGTTTCTCCGGCTGCAAGAACTCCTCCGGGAAGGTGCGATCGGCCGGGTCCGGCTGATCCGGGCCTGGTTCCGCTTTACCCTGCCGGAGGGGGAGAACATTCGCTGGGCACCGGAACTGGGGGGCGGTGTCCTGCTCGATGTCGGCTGCTACCCGGTCAACTTCGCCTTGGCGGTGGCGGGAGAGCAACCGGAAAGGGTATCGGCGGTCCGGAAAGTGGGAAAGCGCGGGGTCGATGTCCTGACCGCCGCCCGGCTGGAATTTCCCTCGGGGATCGTCGCCCAATTCGACTGTTCCTTCGTCCTCCCTTACGGCGCCGGAGCGGAGGTGATCGGGGAGGGGGGAGCCATTCGGATCCGGCATCCCTGGCAGCCCGATACCGACGGGAAGAGTAGCGGCCTGGTGTTGATCGCTCCCGACGACCGGGAGACGCCCATCCCCACCCCTCGCGCCGATCCCTATCTCTGCGAGATTGAGGCAATGGAACGGGCGATATTCGACCGGATCCCGTCTCCCTATCCGCCGGAGGAGAGTGTTCTCAACGCCCGAATCTTGGAAGACCTCTGCGCCGCCCGCTGATCTTGCTTACTGCTTACCGTTTGCCGTTTGCTCTCCATCCTTACCTCTCTTCTTGACACAGCCCAATCTATATTCAATACTACCACCCCCTTCGGGCGATTAGCCCGACAAAGACAGAATAATGCAAGGAGCGGATGATTGATGAAGAAGCAAGTTAAGACCGCGGCGAAAAGCAGTGCCGTGAAGGTAACCAAAAAGAAGACCGCGAAACAAGCCCCGGCGAGAAAGACCAAGGGACGGAAAGCCACCGCCCGGAAGAAGCCGGAGCTGAAGAAGGCTCCCGCGAAAAAGAAATCTCCCGGAAAGGCTGCGCCGAAGAAAACCGCTGCGAGGAAACCGGCGGCCAAAAAGGGCCGGGCCGGCAAGTCCGCCCGCCCCGCCGCGGTGCCGGCGGTTAACTGGAACGAGATTTACGAGATGGAGATCGTCACCCTGGCCCGGGGCTGGAACCGCTCTCGCGACGTGGGGACGATCGAGGGGATCAACCGCCGGATGGCCTTCGGCGGCTTTCTCGACGTGATCCGGGACGCCGACCGGGCCTACGAGTCGGCGATCTGGAAGATTGCCGGGGAGATTCTCGGCCGCCGGGACCAGGTGAGATTGGTAATAGTCGCCGGTCCCAGTTCCTCCGGCAAGACCACCACCACCCTCAAGCTGCGGGATGCCCTGCGGGCGATGGGGGAAGATCCGCTGGTGCTTCCCCTGGACAACTACTTCTGGAACCTGAAAGACCAGCCCCAGGATGAGCACGGGGATTACAACTTCGAGTCCCCCCGGGCCCTGGATATCGAGACCGTCAACCGGAACCTGCGGGAACTCCTCTCCGGGCGGGAGACCCTGGCCCCGATCTATAACTTCAAGACCGGCCGCCGGGAGGAAGAGTGGATGAAAATCCGCCTAGCCCCGGGGCAGCTATTACTGGTGGAAGGACTCCACGCCTTCCACGCCCCGATGACCAAGGGAATTCCCGAGAAGTCTCGCTATCGGGTCTACATCGAGGCCATCTGCCAGCTCCAGGACCGGGACTACAACTTTGTCCCCTGGACCGACATCCGGCTCCTGCGCCGGATGGTCCGGGACCACAGCCATCGCAATTACACCCCCGATCGGACCCTCGGTCACTGGCATTACGTCCGGAAAGAGGAGAAGAAATACATCGTTCCCTTTATCGGTCAGGCGGAGGCGGTGGTCAACGGATATCTTCCCTACGAACTGCCGGTTTACAAGAAGTATCTCTACGAACCGCTGAAGAAGGCCGTGGCGGGATTTTCTGGGATCTCCGGCCGGGAAGACGCCCTCCTCCGCGGTCGCCGCTGCCTTAGCTACCTGGAGGAGGTCAGCGAGCTGGAGGACGACTCGGTGATTCCGCCCACTTCCCTGATCAGGGAATTCATCGGTGGGAGCGTTTACGAGTACTGATCACTAATCCCTTAACCCGATTTATTCATAAATCGGGTTAGTGTAAATCAGGTGGTCCGTCAATGAATGAGAAGGAGAAAAGGTTAAGTACATAACACCTTGGCTGATAATTTATTGCAAAGTTATTTGGTAAATTTTCCCGGCTTTGGGAAAGGAAAAGAAATATCGAGGTGAGTTAATCGAAAAAGCAAAGTGCAATTTCAACCTAAAGGTACCTTTGTCCCTAAGTTATTGCCTGGCAATTCACAACCTGAATTATTCACGAAAAATGAAATTTTTCGTGAATAATTCAGGTTAATGGAGGTTATATTCCGATGAAAACGATTAAGGATTTGAAACTCAAACTGAAGACGGCCAAGGAGAAAGAGATCTACGGCCGGATCCTCGACCGGCCCTCCCGGATCGAGGCTTACCGCCACCTGGCCCGCCTTTTTACCCGCGAGAAGGATTACAATTCGGCGGAGAAAGTGCTTCGTTTCGCCCTCTCCCTTTTCTCCGGGGATCGCCTGACCCGGGAGCAGCTGGCCGGGGTCTACGAGAATATGAAAAGACCGGCCCGGGCGGCGGAGATCTACCGCTCTCTGATCAAGGAAGGCGAGAGCTGGTCGGCTTATGTTCGGCTGGCCCGGATCCTGAGGAAGAAGGGGGATTTGGAGGGAGCAGTCGCCGTCTTCAAGTCCGTTCCCTACAAGCACCCCTTCCGGGAGAGGATCTACCCTCCGCTCTACGATCTCTTCTTCGTGATGGGAGCCCACCAGCGCGGGATCAAGAACGCCGAGGAATGTCTCAAGCGCTGCGGAGACAGTTTCCAGTGGTACAAGAAACTGGGCCGCCTGCAGATGAAGGCCGGCAACAAGGAGAAAGGGATCGAGTGGCTGAAAAAGGCCCTGCGTCTCCAGCCGGACGACCTGGACGCAATCAAGCTGGTCGGGCTGGCCAACCTCGATCTCGGCAACCAGGGGACGGCCAAGAACTGGTTCAAGAAGATCCTGGCCAAGGATCCGGATTCCTACCAGGCCCGGATCGAACTGGCCGAACTGGCCCTCCGGCAGGGGAAGCTGGATGAAGCCAGGAAGTGGGTGGACGAGATTCGCCGGGTCCAGAAGAAGAAGGGTGAGCCCTGGGACTCCCGTTCCAAGCTGGCGATGGCCGAGTACTGGTTGAGGAAAGAGGATTATCGGAAGGCGGTCGAACTGGCGGCGGACGGGCTCGGCGAAACACCATTTTACTATCCGGGAGAACTGATTCACGCTCACTCAGTTCTGGCCCAGGGATATAAAGCCCTGGAAGATTCTTTCAAATACGAGGTCCACTCCCGGATCGAGCAGGCTCTGACCGAAAATCCCGACGCCTTCAACGCATTTATCGATCTGGCCCGGAAGCTGGAGAAGGAAAAGAAGCTTGACCAGGCCAAAGAGGTGCTGGAGCAGCTCCTGGTCACCTTCCCCGGCAACGCGCTGACCCTGCTGAGTCTGGCCGAAGCCCAGTTCCGGCGGGGGATGGCCGATTCCGCGGTCCAACTGGCCCGGGCGGCCGCCGCCGGCGATGCCGGGAGTTTCCTCCAGGACCAGGTTAAGGCCCTGAATCTGCTGATCCGGATCAGCCGGGCGGCAGGCAAGGACGGCGTGGCCCGCGACTACGAGCGTCGGCTGAAGAAGCTCCAGGCCGACGCCTAGCTTGGGGCAGAGAGCATAGCGCATAGCTCCGACCCGGTAACCCGGGCGCTCTGCTCCCGGCACCCGTCGCCTTCAGCTATTCCGGGGTTTAAGTCTTCCCCCGGAGAAGGTAATGCCGGTTCATCGGAGGCCGGAAAACGAGGAGGCTGAAGGATCGTGATCACCTACCTGAAACAGCCCCGTCTGGAACATCCCCAGCTACTGGCCGCCTGGCCGGGGATGGGTTACGTGGCTTCCAAGACGGTCTCCTACCTGGCGGATGCCCTGAAGGCGGAACGTTTCGCCTTTATCAACCCGGACAGCTATTTCAGCCCCACCGGCGTGGTGGTGGAGGATGCGCTGGCCCGGATTCCCCCGCTGCCCTCCAGTAATTTCTACTTCTGGAAGAATCCACGGCCGGGGAGCGATCTGATACTATTTGTCGGCGAATCCCAGCCCCCGGCCGAGCTTCAGATCCGGATGGCTCGGGAAGTGGTAGGTCTGGCGCTCAAGATGGGGGCCTTCCGTCTCTGGACTTTTGCCGCCGCTCCTTCTCCGATCCAGCACCAGGACGATCCCCGGATCTGGTCTGTTGCCGGGACGCCCGAGTTGAAACAGCTCCTCAATTCCGAAGGGGTTTCCCTCCTGGAAAGCGGACACATCACCGGCCTCAACGGTCTTCTGCTTGGGGCGGCGGCCGAGGCCCGGATCCCCGGGATCTGTCTCTTGGGGGAGATCCCCCACTATACCGTCAACTTTGAGAACCCCCGGGCGGCGGCGACGATCCTTCGGTTGCTGCAGCGTATCCTTTCGTTCCAGATCGATCTGATCCCCCTCCAGGCCGATATCGAGGAATACGACCAGGAGATCTCCCGCCTGGGCCGGAAAGCCCAGGAGACGATGGCCGGATTGATCTACCCGGACCGGGAATCGGAAGATTACGATGAGATGATGGAAGAGGAGGAGGAAGAAGAGGCGGAGGAAGAAGAGCCGGGAACCCCCACCGAGGAAGCCCGCCGCCGGATCGAGGATCTCTTCCGTCTGGTGGCCCGTGATCCGCGCCAGGCTCCCCGCCTCAAGGAGGAACTGGACCGCTGGGGTTTGTACCATCTCTACGAAGACCGTTTTCTCGATCTCTTCCGGGGCAAGGACGGCCCCCGGGACAACTGATCCCCCCGCCTCGCCCCCGGAAACAATTTCACCGCAAAGACGCAAAGAACGCAAAGGGCGCAAAGAAGAACTTTTGGGAGTTGTATTCGAGAACTATTAACAAGGGCAGGATATAGGTTGCATCCCCGAACATAGTCATTGCGAGCGCAGCGAAGCAATCTCTTCCAGGGCAGTAAGTTGAGATTGCTTCGTCGCTGCGCTCCTCGCAATGACGTGCAACCTATTTTATGCTCTCCTTAGTAATTGCATTCCGGAGTGCTTGGAATATCCAACCTGGTTGGTATTTCCATTCCTTGCCTCATCCCGGAAAATGGATTCGCCCCGGCGGCGCGGAGGGGGCGCTTATCATTAGGTAGTTGATATTCGAGGGGCATTCAAATTTTGGCGATAGTGTGAATATTGAAGCGGGCTGAGAGCTCCGAACAGGAATTTTAAAATCTTTCTTTGCGTTCTTTGCGTCTTTGCGGTGAACAGAATTGAAACAGGTGGGAAAGGGAGGAGGAGGTATTGGCGGGCCGGGGCGGGGGTGTTTTTCGGCGCACTGTTGGTTCGGGTCGTCATTGATCTGGTCTTCTTTGTCCGGCACGGCTGGTTCTCCTCCCACCTGATCGAAGTCTGGTTTTATTACGGCGTGGCCCGGGGGGTCTTCCCCCTCTCGGCCCTTGATCCCACCTTTGGGCTGCTCCGGCTGCCGGGACTGGTTCTTCCCGATTCCATCCTCTACCAGGCGACCGTCTTCACGTCCGCCCTGGTCTCCGCACTGACCGCGTTTTTCATCTACGGCTGGCTCCGTCGGCGGGACGGATTAACCGCGGGAATCGCCGGGGGAATCATCTTCGCCCTCCTCCCCGCTCCGCTCACCCTCTGCTTGGTCAACTTCTCCCACGACCTGGTGGCCATTCCCCTGATTGTTCTCTTCTTCCGGGCGGTGCAGGCGATCGGGAAGCGAGGAAAGAGGAGAGTTCCGGCGGCGCTCGCCGCCCTGCTCCTTCTTCTGCTTGGCCTAACGGTCGGACCCCTGATGGCCGGAGCCATGCTGGCGGTTCTCGTCTCCACTCTCTGGCCGCTCTTCCGGAGCCGCTTCGGGAGACCGGAGGCAACTCTCCCGGCCTTACTCTACCTCGTTGGACTGATTATCCTTTTGGGCCTGCTCTACCTCCTGCTGAAACCGAACCTATTGAACTGGTTGGCACCCCTGGCCCTCCGCTTCCGGGGGATCGACTTGACCGCCCAGATGATCATCCAGGTTGGGGACCTCCAGCCGCTCCCTCCCGACGCCTTCTGGAACCGCTACACCCTGTTCGTCTTCCTCCTCCCCTGGGGGCTCTGGACGGCATTTAAACGACGGGATTTTTTTGCCCTTGCCCTCTTTCTCGTTTCCCTGGTCCTCTCCCTGGTGGTCAACCGTTCGGCCCGCCTCCTCGATCTCTCGGTGGTCCTTCTGACCTCGCTCGCTCTGGTCGGCTGGAAGAGTCCGGCCAAGTGGGTCACCGCGGGTTGGGCCTTGCTCCTGCTGCTCGAAAACCTGGTGGCCCCGGCCGTTGCCCGGGCGGTTTATCTGGCCATCCCCCCGATGTTCTCCGAGGTTATCTCCGGGGCGGAGCTGCCCCCGGACCGCCTCCGGTTCGTCCTCATCCTGGGCGGTTTCTTTGTCCTGGGACTGGTCGGCCCGTTTCTTTTTCGGCGGAAGAAGTCATGGATTTTTTCGGCCCTCCTGATTCCGGTGGCCCTGCTCCAGGCGTTATGGGTTCTGGAGGCCGCCCGGACCAGCAGCGACGAGGTGGAGTACCGGGTTTACCGGAGTCTCGACCGGTTGGCCCGACCGGGAGCGAAGATCTTTGCCGCCTGGAACCAGGGTTACTTCATCGGCGCGGTCACCGACCTGGTGCCGGTCACCACGCCGGAACGGATCGACCTCTCCCTCTCCCGGCTCTACTGGGAGGAAGAAGAAGACGCCGTGCGGGAGCTGCGGCGGCGGGGGGTGAGTTACGTCCACGTCTGCAGCCGTTACTTCGGGATAACCCGCGTCAACCCCAAAACCGACACCTTCGGAATGCGCGGTTCGACGATCATCGGTCCCCGCCCCGATCATATCCGTCGCTTTTCCCGGATGCGCCAAACTCTTCTCTTCCGAATGATCTACGAACCGGAAAGCCTGCGGCACCTCGAACCGGTTCTGGAAGAGATCGATCCGGATACCAGGCTGCTGGTCCGGGTATTTGCCCTGGAGTCCGTCGGAGGGCCGTGATACTATTTCTCCCTTCGCCGGTGATTGGGCCCGTCGGTCTCCGGCTGAAATCATTTCTGCCGGTTCTGTTTTTGCGACGCTTAATTGAGGATAATCATATGGACATGAAACTGGCGGTTCCGGCTCGATGTTTGCTGGTTATTGTCCTTTTGCTCCCGGTTCTCTCCGCCCTCCCGGCGGAGAAGTACCGGGACGGCGCCTATCCCGGAGTCTCATCCGAGGTTCCCTTTGGTAGGGTCGAACTTTCTGTGGTGGTCAAGGACGGCCGGATCGCGGATATCTGTTACGAACAGGTTCCGGATTGGGAACCGGAAAAGGTGAGGAGCGAGATGAGACGAAAGATTATTGAGAAGCAATCTTCCCGGGTGGACGCAGTTACCGGCGCCACCGTCAGTTCGCGGCTTGTCTCCGAGGCGGTGGAAGACGCCCTGGAGAAAGCCGCCGCCCCCCCGCCTTCGACCTCTTTCTCCTCTCCTCCCCGGGTGGTTCTCGAGACCAACCGGGGCGAGATCGAGCTGCTGCTCTATCCCGACCGGGCACCTCGGGCGGTGGAGAGTTTTCTCGGTCTGGTTAGGAAGGGTTATTACGACGGGATTATCTTTCACCGGGTGATCCCCGGCTTTATGATCCAGGGGGGCGACCCGACCGGGACCGGCCGGGGCGGAAGTTCACTCTGGGGCAAACCCTTCGAGGACGAGTTCCGCCCCGATCTCCGCTTCGACCGGCCGGGGCTGCTGGCGATGGCCAATGCCGGGCCGGATACGAACGGCTCGCAGTTCTTCATCACCGTGGCTGCCACCCCCCATCTCAACAACCGTCATACCATCTTCGGTGAGGTGGTCGGCGGGTACGACGTGGTCGAGGCCATCGTCAACTCCCCGACCGGTGAGGGAAACCGCCCCCGGGAGGAACAGAAGATCCGGAAAGCCATGGTCGTGGAGTGATCATCCGCGCCGGCTCGGTTATTGCCCGTCCGACCGGGGTGTGGTAACTTTAATCCGGTTCATCTTCCGATGGAACGGGAGCGCTCCATCCCGTTTCCCGGGGATACCGGATCCCACTCAATGAAAAAAATCATCCTGATAGCTCTGGGTTGGTGCGGATTATGCCTGACCGCGGACCATCTGCCGGCTTTTACCCTGAGTACGGCGACGGATGGGAGCTTCCTCTCCTGGCCGCCGGGCCGCACTACCATATTTTACCGGATCGGTTCGTCAGGTTCCCCGGTGGCGCCGGAGACCGTGGAGGAGATGGGAAGAGCCTTCGCGGAGTGGGAGGGGAGATCCTACGGTGAGATATCCTTCGTTTACGAGGGTTTGCTGGAAGGGAGCGAGGCCGTCCGGGACGGCCATAATACGCTGGTCTGGAGTTCCGATATCTGGCCCTACGGGGAGGAAGTCGCCGCTATCTCCACCATCTGGCCGGCGAAAGCCGGCGGCGCCATCGCCGAGGTTGACATCGAGTTCAACGCCCGCGATTATGACTGGAATCTGCCCGATTCCCCCGACCTGTTGGAGACGGCGCTGCACGAGATCGGCCATCTGCTTGGGATCGGGCACTCCTTCAACCCGGGGGCGGTTATGCACGACACCCGTTATCCCGGCCTGCCTTCCCGGAAGACCCTGAGTCAGGACGACTTCGAGGCGCTGACGTTTCTTCACCCGCGCCGCGCGCGGGAAATTTTCGCCTATGATATACCGGTCCTGTTTTACCCCGGATATTTTCCCGGGGAAGATCCGGTCCTCCCGTCCGGCGCACAGTTGAATCCCGGACCCGGGCGCTGGATCACCGCCCTGGGCTCGATTGATCTCTCCGGCGAGGGTTACTGTTCCGAGATTCTGACCGCGACCCGGGACGAGAAGGGAAGGAAGTTCCTCCAGGGCTGGGGCCCGGCCGGAAGCGGGGAAAGCGCCCTCCGGGAACTCTATTTCACCCGGGAACTTCCCCGGCGGGGTGAAGTGGCCGCCGTGGTGGGGGTCGATTATCTTCGCCGGGGGGCCAGCGGCGAGGCGGCGGTCCTCTTCCGGGACCGGGGCCGGGAAGTCCTCCTCCTCTACCCGGCCGGAGCGGATGCCACCGGGCCCTGGGCCGCCCGGAACCTGGAGGCTCCTCCCGCCGATAACCTGGTGGGGATGGCCGCCCTCGACGCCTTCGATTCCGGCTTTCGGGATAGTATTCTTCTTCTCCGCGCTTACCCGGGACGGTATTCTCTCTTTCTCCACCGGATACCCGAGGAAGGAGAAACCGCCGCCGCTCCCGACTCCGGGATCGAGATCCCCCTCCCCGGGCTTCAGGAAGGCGCCCGGATTCTGGCTCTCTCCGTGCTCGACGCCGGCGCCGACGGCACTGAGGATGATCTGGTCCTGCTCGAGCTGGACCAGGGCGGAAGTTACTGGCTCCATCTCTTTGCTCTCTCGCCCGTCCGGGCCGGAGCCGCCGATATTTCCTACCGGAATTCTCTCCCCCTGCCTTCTCCCCCCGGTGCGGTTTACCCGGGCCGGGTTACCGGTCTCGACCTCAATCGGGACGGGTACTTCAACCAGCTGATCCTCCTCGGACCCCGGAAGTAACCCGGGTTTCCCCGGGGCATCACCTCCGGCTTCTTTAAATTGTCCCCCCGGCCGTCTCCGTGGTAGGATGGCTCCGGAATTTCCGTGAACCTATCCACCGACCCCATCGTATAAGAGATCAAGGGAATGGCCGAGGCCGACGAGCAACTGGTCCAGAGATGCCGGAAAGGAGACCTGGCCGCCCTGGAAGAGCTTCTCAACCGTTACCAGGATCGCCTGATGGCCTTCATTTATTCCGTGGTCCGGGACTATCACCTGGCGGAAGACATCTTCCAGGAGGCCTTCCTCCGGGTTTACCGGGGAGCCCGTAGATTTCGTTCCGGAGCGAGTTTCAAAACCTGGCTCTATACCATCGCCGCCAACCTCTGCCGGGACGCTCTGCGAAAATCCCGCCGGCGGCCGGAAGTTTCCCTGGATAGCGGGCTGACCGGCGGCGGTCACGATCAGACCCGTCGCCTGGCCGACCTAATCCCCGGTTCGGAACCGGGTCCACGGGACCAGGCGGCCGTCCGGGAGCTGGAGGCCATCTTAAATGAAGAACTGTCGGGACTTTCGGAGGAACATCGCCAGGTCATAGTCTTGAGCCGGCTGAACGGTCTGAAATACCGGGAGATTGCGACGGTCCTGGGGATCCCTTCCGGAACCGTTCGCTCCCGGCTGCATTATGCTCTGGAGCAGCTGCGACTTGGTTTGCAGGATCGGGGGATTCCAAGTAAGAGCTAAGAGGTTATCGAAATATGGACTGCCGCGAATTTCAGGGATACATCATCGACCGGTTACTCGGCGAAAAATTGCCAGATTCGGTCGAAAGAGAACTGGCCAGCCACCTCTCCGGTTGTGAGGATTGCCGGAGACGGGAGCTGGAATCGCGGCGAGTCTGGTCGTCCCTGCAGGTTCTGGATACGGTCCACTTCCCAAGCAACCTGTCCCGCCGGGTGCTGGCGGAAGTCCGGCCCCGCCGGCGGTTGTCGGGAATCCTCCCGCTTCGCTCTGGATGGCTGGTCCCGGCGGCCGCCGCCCTGGTCCTGGCTGTGGGGCTGGTTTTCCTCCTCGGGCGCAACTTTCCTCCCGGCTCCGATTTACCCCAGGTTTCCCTGCGCTCGGCCAGCACCTTCTCCCGGCAACTAATTTCGGCCCCCGATCTCTCCGAAACCTTGGACGGTTATCTGGAAGAATCTGAGGTTGTCCTCTCCAATCTGGCCAATGGGAGCTATCCCACCTGGGGAGAGCTGTTTTCGGAACTGATATCCCGCGATATCCAGGGGCGGTCAAATTATTTGCTGGAGAACCCGGAACTCGGCGCCCGGGCTCGGAATGTGGTGGGAGTTCTCCACAATTCATTCTGGACTCTGCTGCAGGCCGGCCGGGGCCGGGAGAGGGAGCCGGTCGAACTGCCTCCGGCCGTCAATCCGGTTCATCTCCTCGGCGAGATCGACACTTACCGTTCTGAAATCGGGGGAGGAAGACGATAACCCCAATCCCGGCGGCCCCGGGTGGTCTCAATCTTGCACGTTGACAAATAATTGCAGGTACCCGCTCGTTGCCGTTTGTTTAAGTGTTATCTGCACTAAAATTTTCCGCAGAAAAATTTTACAATGCTGACAAGGAGACAGGTCACCCTGATCAACCTGGTTCTGGCGCTGATTCTGGCCGGGGGCGGAGGGTATATGTTCTGGACCTACTACCGGGAAGAGCCCGCGAAGGAACTTCCGGCTCCTCCCTCCGGGCCCGAGCTTTATTTTTCCGCGCCCACCCCGGTGGGCGGGGACTACTACGCAGTGATCGTCGACCGGAATCTCTGGAGGGAAAAATTCGCGGCTCCGGTTGAGGGTCCGCCGCCGACCCCGGTACCGCCCCCGGTACCGCCACCCAAACTGAATCTGCTCGGGACCGCGATCCGCAGTGATCCGAAGAGAAGCTCGGCGATGATCGAGGAGGTGGCCAAGAGGAAACAACATTACTCCAAGGTCGGGGACAAGGTGGCCGGGGCGGAAGTTTTGGAGATCGAGCGCAACCAGGTAACCCTTGATCACCAGGGCAATATCTTTACCATCTCAATGTTCAAGGACAGCATTCCGGTGGAGCGTCCTTCCGTCCCGCTAAGCCGGGTGATCCGGCCCCTGGGCAAGAACCAGTGGCTGATCAGCCAGCGAGGACTCTGGCAGCTGATCTCCAACAACAAGTGGCAGGTCAGCCGGAAGGGGCTCTGGCAGCTGATTGATGTCAACCAGGTCAAGGTCGAGGTGCAGGAAGTTCACAGGGAGATAATGAAGGCCCTGGTTAACGTAGGCTGCCGTCCCTACTATCCCCGGGGCCGGCGGCGGCAGGGAGATGCCGAAGGTTACGAGGTCCTGGTTCTACCGCCGAAACATCTGGCAACCTATCTCGGGATCGAAGAAAAGGATATCATTCGCACGGTGAACGGGGAGCTGATCACCGGCAAACAACGGGCCCTGGAGCTTCTCCAGGAGGTCCAGGATGATGAAGCGGTGACCGTGGAGATCGAGAGGGGGGGAAAGAGGATCAAGCTGGAATACCGGATCCAGTACGAGTTGCTGGAGATCGGGGAATAGGGAATGGGGAACTGCAGTATCGCCCTTCGGGCTTGTAGTATCGGAATGCCTGCGGCATTCCTTGTAGTAACTGTGGTATCGCCCTTCGGGCTTTGTAGTATTGCTCCGCTTGAATTAGCGAAGATTAGCGAGATTCGCGGCTTCAAAATAGGGGCCGTGGCAGAGGACTCAAAAAAAATTAGTGTAAATTAGTGTAATTAGTGGATAAAAAAGAGGGCGAGGCGGGGGAAGAGAAGCGGTAAGCAGTAAGCAGTAAGCAGCAAGCAGTTAGCAGACAATTATTAGCTAAAGATCCATTCATCGAGGCCCGGCCTCCTAATTTTAACTGACGAGAGAGCGATCTATGAAGAAAAAGCGTACTTTTACCGGATGGTCAATTGTGGGGGGCTGTGTGCTCTCCCTCCTCCTTGCCGGATCCGCCCGGCCGCAGGCGGTATTTGAGGAGGAGGAGGGTATGGTTTCGATGGACTTTGAAAACGTCGATATCCGGGTGGTGATAAAGTACATCAGCGACCTGACGGGTAAGAATTTCATTATCGACCAGAATGTCAGGGGTCCGGTGACCGTGATCTCGCCGACCAAGATTCCGCTGGAGGAGGTTTATAAGGTCTTCGAATCAATCCTCGAAATCAGGGGTTTCGTTACCGTCCCTTCCGGAAGGGTGACCAAGATCGCCACCAAGACCGACGCCCGCCAGCGGAATATCCCGATGGGTGTGGGAGACCGACTGGAGCAGATCGTCCCCGAGGATACGATCATCACCCAGCTGGTGCCGCTGCAATACGCCGAAGCCGAGAAGATCCGGACCGCCCTCGGACAGCTCTTCTCCAAAGATTCCAGCGTCATCGCCTACCCGACCACCAACACGCTGATCGTGACTGACATCTCCTCCAACATCCACCGTCTGGTCAAGATCATCCGGGAACTGGACCTTCCCGGCTACGAGACCAGGATCACGGTCATCCCCATCCGCTACGCCTCGGCGCAGCTTCTTGCGGCCTCACTCCAGGAGTTGATCGAGGAAGCAGGCGAAGTCCCGGGCGCTCCGCCCACCCCCCGGCGCCGCACTCCGGGCCAGGTGGCGGCCGAGGAGAAGACCCTGAAGATCATCCCTGACGAGAGGACCAACTCCCTGATCCTCCTGGCTAACGAGGATGACACCCGCCTGGTCCAGGACCTGATCAAGCGGTTGGATGTGGAGACCGAGCGGTCGCGGATTCACGTGTACTTCCTTCGGAACAGCGACGCCGAGGAGATGGCCAAGGTTCTCAACACGATCGTCTCCAAGCGGAAGCCGAAAGGAAACGAGGACCCGGTCCTGATCAGCGAGGACAAGGGAACCAACTCCCTGATCATCGACTCTCCCCAAGAGTTCTACCCGGACATCGTCAAGATTATCCAGAAACTGGACGTGGTCCGGGACCAGGTCCTGGTCGAGGTCCTGATTGCCGAGATATCTTACGAGAAGACCTTCGAGTTGGGCGTGGAGTGGATCGACGTGGACAATAACGGGGCCGGTTTCCCCGATATCGAGACGATGGAGGGTGGGGCGAGCAACATGAAGACCTTCGGTCAGTCGGCCTACGGCGAAGGCCTGGGGACCTGGGTCGACTCGGCACTGGCCGGTGATGGTCGGGCTTCTCCCGGGGTGCAGGGGCTGTCCTTCGGTTTCATCCAGAAGATGGCCGGGACCGGCACCAGCCTGCCGGATTTCGCCGTGATGCTCCACGCCCTCCAGACCAACCAGAATGTCAACATTTTGGCCACCCCCCAAGTGCTGACGATGGACAACGAGGAGGCGAAAATCAAGGTGGTCCGGAATATCCCCTACCTGAGCAAGCTGGAGGAGAGCGACAACAACGACCGGACCTATCAGAATATCGAGTACAAGGACGTGGGGATCGAGCTGACTATCACTCCCAACATCACCAAGGGGGAGATGGTGAGGATGGAGATCCACCAGAAGATATCCAGCCTGGTCAGCAGCGGTGAGACCTCGGGGATCCGCCTCACCCCGGAGACCTTCGACCGGGAGACGGAGACGATGGTGACAGTCAAGGATAACCACACCATCGTGATCGGAGGTTTGATCCGGGACGACTGGAACGAATCCATCAACAAGATTCCGATTCTGGGGGACATTCCCCTGCTCGGGAATCTCTTCCGGACCAAGTCGACCCGAAAGACCAAGAATAACCTCCTGATCTTCATCACCCCTCGAGTGGTCCGGACCACCCAGCAGATCGCCGACCTTACCAATCTCAAGCGCCGGCATGCCCCGGAGATCGACGAGGTGATGAAGGCCCAGGAAGAGGAGCTTGCCTCCCGGCAAGAGCAGAAGAGGGAGGAGGAGATCCAAAATTATCGTGATCTGAAGGTCCTGCACTCCGGGCAACTGGCCCGGATGGGCGAGCGGGAGAACGCGTTGATTCCGCTCCCGGCAACGGCGGGAGCGGAGGAGTCCGCCGAACCCCCGGCTTCCGGGGAGCCGGAACCGGAAGCAGGGTCGGGAGATGGCGAGAAGGTTGAGGCATCCCCCGAAGCGCCTCCGCCCCGTCGCTCCCTGCTCGACAGCATCCCCCGGGTCTCCTTCGGGCGGGAGAAAGAGGAGGAGGAGTCGGACCGGGGCACCGGGCGGTTCCACCGCTGACCCGGAGAGGTCGATTATGATAAGCAACCGGACAGTCGAAGATATTCTCCTGGAGGAGGGGGCGATTGACGCCGAAACCCTGAAGAAGGCGCAGGCCCGCCAGGCCGGCCCCGCCAGCGGGCAGTCTTTGGGCGAGATCCTCCTCGACCTGGGGGCGATCGACCAGGAGCAGTACCGCCGGGCGCTCAGTCGCCAGCTCGATCTACCTTACCTGGAGAGTCTCTCTGAGGAGATGGTGGACAAAGAGATCATCACCCGGGTCCCGATCAATTTCCTTCTTGCCCATCAGCTGATTCCGCTCCGGGAAGAAAACGGGATCGTTCGGGTGGCGATGGCCAATCCTCTGCAGGTCCAGCCCCTTGACGATCTCCGGCTTTTGCTGGAGAAGGAAGTCACCCCGGTGGTCAGCCCCCCCGACGAGATTGTCCGGATTGCCAATCGCTCCTATGGTCACGCCGAGGGGGCGGCGGAAGCAGTGCTGGAGGGGATGGAGGAAGAAGAAGCCGCCGAGCAGGTGGTGGTGGCCGACCAGGCTGAGGACCTGCTTGACATCGCCTCCAAGGCCCCGGTGATCAAGCTGGTCAACCTGATTCTCTTCGAGGCGGCCAAAGCTCGGGCCAGCGACATTCACATCGAGCCCTTTGAGAAGGAACTACAAGTCCGCTACCGAATCGACGGCGTCCTCTACGAGGCCCTGACCCCGCCCAAGCAGTACCAGTCGGCGATTACCTCCCGGATCAAGATCATGGCCAACCTGAACATCGCCGAGAAGCGCCTTCCCCAGGACGGCCGGATCAAGATTCGGATCACCGACCGAGAGATCGACTTGCGCGTCTCGTTGATCCCGGTTTCCTTCGGGGAGAGGATCGTGCTCCGGCTCCTCGACCGGTCCGCCCAGGTTTACAGTCTCCACGACCTGGGGATGAGCGACGACCGGCTGGCCCTTTTCGCTCGCCTGCTCAAGCTGACCCACGGGATCATCCTGGTCACCGGCCCGACCGGCTCCGGGAAGACCACCACCCTTTACGCCGCCCTGGCCGCCGTCAACTCCAAGGAGCAAAACATCATCACCGTCGAGGATCCGGTGGAGTACCAGATGTCGGGGATCGGGCAGATCCAGGCCAACCCCAAGATCGGCCTGACCTTCGCCAGCGGCCTGCGTTCCATCCTGAGGCAGGACCCGGACGTGGTCCTGATCGGGGAGATGCGGGACCACGAGACCGCCGAGATCGCCATTCAGGCCAGCCTGACCGGCCACCTGGTCTTCTCCACCCTCCATACCAACGACGCCGCCGGGGCCATCACCCGGCTGGTGGATATGGGAGTCGAACCCTATCTGGTCTCCTCTTCGGTGGTCGGGATTATGGCTCAGCGGCTGGTCAGGACGATCTGCCCCCACTGCCGGGAGAGTTTCGTCCCAACCGCGGAGGCACTGCAGGAGATCGGCCTCACCCCGGAGGATATCCCCGAGGGCAAGCTCTACCGGGGACGGGGCTGCGAGAAATGTTTCAACTCCGGGTATATGGGCCGAAGCGGGATCTTCGAGATTCTCCTGATCGATGACGAAATCCGCCGGATGGTCCTGGAGCGGACCAATACTGGGGTGATTAAGAAGGCCGCTCTGAAGAAGGGGATGCGGACCCTGCGGATGGACGGGGCCCGCCAGGTGAAGGAGGGGAACACCACCATCGAGGAAGTGGTCCGCGTTACCCAGGAGGACATAATAGAGGTGTGATTATGCAGTATCGTCCTGACGCTGTCGCTTCAGGACTTGAAGGAAATGCGGTATCGCCTTGCCGGCGGTAAGGCTTGATGAAGTACAAGCGAAGCGGTCCGGCACTTACTACAACTACTACAAGTCCCGAACAAAGTTCGGGACGATCCTACATTTTTTATTATGCCGGTATTTGATTACAAAGCGCTCAACGCCAAGGGCGAACAGGCTTCGGGGATCATCGACGCCGACAGTGCCACCGATGCCCGTTCCAAGCTCCGGAGGCGAGGTCTCTATCCGACCGAGGTGACGGAATCGGAGGAGAAGATCGATCTGCGGAGCGATCAGGCTATCTCCCGCCTCTTCCACCGGGTGAAGGCGGGTGACGTGGCCGTCTTCACCAGGCAGACCGCGACCCTGCTCTCCTCCGGCCTGCAGCTGGTTCAGGCACTCAACGCCCTGATCGACCAGCTGGAGAAGAGCCCCCTGAAGAGGGTGATCATCAAGGTCCGGGACCAGGTGAACGCCGGCCACAGTTTTGCCGATTCCCTGAAGAGCTTCCCCCGGGTCTTTCCCCCGCTCTATACCAATATGATTGCCGCGGGCGAGGCGGCCGGCGCCCTCGACGTGGTCCTGGAGCGGCTGGCCGACCTGACCGAGAAGAACGTCAAGATGCGCAACCACATCCGCTCGGTGATGGTCTACCCGCTTCTGGTCGGCCTGATCGGGGTGGCGGTGATCATCTTTCTCCTGGTCCAGGTCGTTCCCACCATCACCAGCATCTTCACCGAGACCCAGCAGGCGCTTCCCCTTCCCACCGTGGTCCTGCTCAATATCAGTGATTTTATGCGGGGCTACTGGTGGGCCCTGATCCTGATCCTGGTCGGACTCTACCTGCTCTTTAATTTCTGGAAGAACGGCCGCCGGGGCCGGCGGGTGATCGACCGGATCAAGCTCCGGCTTCCTCTCTTTGGCCCCTTAGTCCGGAAGATCGCCGTGGTCCGGTTCAGCCGAACCTTGGCCACCCTGATCTCCAGCGGGGCTCCCCTGATCGATTCCCTGAGAATCGTCAGCGCCATCGTCAATAATACCGTGATCGCAGGATCGATCGAGAAGGCGATGGAGGCGATCCGGGCCGGCCAGTCGATCGCCGGTCCCTTCCGGCGGAGCCGGGTCTTTCCCCCGATCGTGGTCCATATGATCGCGATCGGGGAAGCCAGCGGTTCCCTGGAACCGATGTTGGAGAAGATCGCCCAGTCTTACGAGGACGAGGTCGAGTCCACGGTCAGCGCCCTGACCTCGCTCCTGGAACCGATTATGATCGTCCTGATGGGGGTGGTGGTGGGTTATATCGTGGTCTCAATCTTGCTTCCCATCTTTCAGATGAGCCAGGTGTTGGCTTGAATGGTAGGACGAGGCATACCTCGCCCCTACGTCAATCAATGATAAGGAGGTCGATGATGAACTTTAAGACAGGCAGATCCCGCGACAGTCGCGGTTTCACCCTGGTGGAACTGATGGTGGTGATCGCGATCATCGGTTTTCTGGCGGCGGTGATCGCCCCCCAGTTCTTCAAGCAGATCGGGAAGGGACAGCGGGCGGCCGCCCAGATGCAGATCAAGAACATCGAGGGGGCGCTGGGTATGTATTTCACCGATCACTTCGACTATCCCGATTCCCTTTCCGCCCTGGTCCCGGAGTACCTGAAACAGACCCCCAAGGACCCCTGGGGTAACGATTACTATTACAATAAGAACAGTCAGCATGGACAGGATTACGACATTGCCTCCTGGGGAAAGGACGGCGCCGCCGGCGGAACCGGGGATAATGCCGACGTGACTAACTGGGATATCGGCGGGGCGCCGGCGCAATAGACCGGGAGTCCGGCCGGTGGAGAGAGATGAGACGGCGGGACGGATTCACGCTGATCGAGCTTACCGTGGTCCTGGTTCTGGTCGGCGTGATCTTCCTGGTCACCTTCCCCAACCTGGCCGGGTTGTTTTCCGGTCGGCGCCTGATCGGTTTCAGCCGCCAGCTGGCCGGAGCCCTTGACTACGCCCGGGCCCGGGCGGTGATCGAGAAGAGTCCCCGAACCTTCTTTATCGACCGGGAGAAGGGGGAGTACTCGATCAGGAAAAAGAAAGAGAACGTCGAAGATTATTACCGGGAGGAAGAAGAGGTCGTGAAACGGTGGAAGATCCCGGAGGGAATCAAGGTCGGGAGGATCCAGATGGAGACCCGGGTGACCGAGGGGTTTGAGTCCGTGATCAGGTTCTACCCGAGGGGAAATTCCAACGGGGCGACCATTCCGCTTGAGACCGAGCAGGGCGACCGGGTCGAAATTCTGGTCAAGCCTTACACCGGCCGGGCGGAGATCAAGATCAAATGAAGAGGCGATCCGGCAACGGAGGTAGAAGCGACTCCGGTTTCACCCTTCTCGAGGTGTTGATGGCGACGGCTGTCCTGGCGGTCGGCCTGGTCCCTCTCCTGGTCACTCACGCCACTACCGTGGCCAACATCCGCCGGAGCAGGGAGATGACCGTGGCCTTACTCCAGACCCGCGACCGGCTGGCCGAACTGGAGGCTTACGGGTATCTGGTTCTGTCCGGGGAGGAGGGAGGCTTCGGATTGGACGGATCTCCCGGGCCGGGGAGTGAAGAGCACAGGTTCCTGAAGTTTGAGGAGGAGATCAAGGAAAACGAGAAACTGGAAGTCGAGATGCTGGAGGTCAGGGCAGGGGCCAGTCGAAAATTCCGTCCCGGGGGGGAGAAGGAGGATCCGGCCGGTTCCGTCTTCAGTACCAATGTCGTCCACCTCTACTTTGAGACCGAGGAGAAGACGGTTGAAGAATAACGGTACAGAGGGAAGAGATTATTCCCCGCCGCCGGAATCCCTTCGGTCGGCCGGTTTCACGGTGCTGGAAGTGCTGATCGCCGTTGCCCTTGGTTCGGTGCTCCTGGCTTCGGTTTACGGATCTTATATTATGGTGGTCAAGACTACGGCCAACTACAACCGGATCTCCGACGTCTACCAGACCGCCCGAATCGTCCTGGAAACGATGGCCCGGGAGATTGGCGGCGCTTACCAGCCGCTTTTCGCCGAGAAGGGGGAGATGTTCATCGGGGAAGACGAATGGTACGCCGGCCGGGAGAACGACAACCTGAAGATGGTCACCACCACCCTGCTCCAGGGCGGCGAGGAGCATCCCGGCTACGACTCCTATGAAGTAAGTTACTACCTGGGACAGGGGGAAGAGGAAGGTCGGTTGATGATGAGAACCTCGCCCTACTTCAATCTCGAGGAACCCTTCGAGGAAGGGGAAGAGATGGTTCTGGCCGAGAACGTCCGGGCCCTGGATTTCAAGTATTACGACGGCCTGATCTGGCTGGACGACTGGATTTGGGAGGGAGAAGAGGGGGAGGAGGAGATCGTGGAGGAAGAAGCTCCGGTTACTCCTTACGGAGTCCGCATTACCCTGGAAATCGGCCTGCCGGAAGGGGAACCGGTCCGCTTTACCGCCAGCGCCTTCCTTCCGATGACTCCCCGGCTGGAGGAGGAAGAAGAGGGAGAGATTTGAATCAGCCGGGACCAACGGGCGGATGGAGCACACGGAATATGCAGGGACAAGCTTCATCATTTGCTTTGGGAGATGACATCAGAAACACTCGCCGGGACTCCGGCGTGGTTCTGCTGACCGTGGTCCTGGTGATTGCCCTGCTCGGAGTCCTGGTTATGCAGTACAACTACTTGAGCGGTCTCGATGTGATGATGGCGGCTGGAGCCCGGGACAGCACGGAGGCGTTTTTTCTGGCCCAGGCCGGGTTGAATCAGGCGATTGCGGTGCTGGAGGAAGACAAGATCTATGATCTGGAGAAACCCGCCACCCCGGACGCCGATGGCGCAATCCGCGGCTCCGTGAATGAAGAGGAAGAAGAAAAAGGTTGGGACAGTCTGGATGAGGATTGGGCCGGCCCGCAGGAATTCAATTCCCTGGGCGAGGAGAATTCCGGACAAAATGTCCGGAGAGGTTTCATCTTCAAGATCGTGGATGAGGAGAGGAAGTTGAATCTCAATCACCTGCTGGAAGACGCGGTTAAGGAAGTGGCGGCCGCCCGGACCCTCCTGGCTGGGGGGCCAACCGAGGCTGAAAAGGAGGAGGATACGGACGGGAGAAAACCCCGAGAAGTGATCGAAAAGGCGGAAGCGGCTGCCCGGAAAATTGCCTCGGCCGAAGAAACAGTTGAGGAGAAAAAAAAGGGGGACGAGGAGGAGATTGAGATTGATGAGGATTCGGTGGAGTACTTCCAGCTCAAGCTGATGCTGGAAAAAGCCCGGGAGATTGCCGATCTCGCCGACGGGATCGATCCCTTTGCCCGCCAGCTCTTCGATACCCCGGATGGTCTGCTCGACGCCATTGTGGACTGGTTCGATGACGAACCGCCCTCCACTTCCGGGGAGTTCGAGCGATCGGGTCCGGTCGAGACGATCGGGGAACTGGCCCTGCTGGAAGGGATACCTCGTCAGCTCCTGAACGGTTATCCCGAGGAGGAGATCCGGGTCAAGCCCAAGGAAGGGGAGCTGGAACTGGAGCTGATCGACCCCTGGGCGAAAAAGCCGTTTCCGGGCTTGCGGGGTTATCTGACCGTTTACGGCGACGGGCTGGTCAATATCAATACCGCTCCCCGCGAGGTCCTGGAGGTGGTGCTCCAGGATAACAACGATGACCAGTCCATCCTGGCCGCGGATATCATCGCCGCCCGGGAGGAACTTCCCTTTGCCAAGGTTGAGAATGTCAATGACGACGAGTACCTGACGGAAAAAGTACTGACCAAGTTTATGGAGAAGTTCAAGGTCACCAGCGAGTACTTCAACATCCTCTCCGAGGGGAGGGTCGGGAAAGAGGTCGACGGCAAATTCACCGGGATCTCCGTCCGGATCCGGGCTGTGGTCCAGCGTCAGGAGAACAGGATAGTTATATGCTACTGGCGGGTGGAGGACTGATGAAAGGAAGTAATCAGTAATCGGCCACATGACAGAGCCTCTTGGTCACTTAAGTGACAGAGCCTCTTGGTCACTC
>CAZPMN010000027.1:0-36331 GCA_964587835.1 uncultured bacterium | reverse complement strand
CCGCATAAAGCGGCAGGGATCTGGAAAAGTGACAACTTTAGATCAGGACGGGACAGAGATTAGCGAAATCCGTGCCTGTGCGCTGAAGCGCTCCGGCGCGCAAGCGTATAATCTGCGGACTACAAAGAGGGCGAGGCAGGGTCCTCTATAAGTAAATTAGTGGTAATTAGTGTAATTAGTGGACTAAAAGGGGGCGCGGCGGGGGGCGGAAATCTCTTTTTTCCCCGATTTTTTCGTGATATTCTCAGGCGATGAATGCGTCCGATTTTGTTCATCTCCACGTCCACACCGAGTACAGTCTCCTCGATGGCGCGGCCCGGATCCCCGATCTGATCAGCCGGGCGTCCCGGCTCAAGATGCCGGCCCTGGCGATTACCGATCACGGCTCGATGTCCGGCGTGATCAAGTTTTACAAGGCTGCCCGGGAGGCGGGGATCAACCCGGTGATTGGGAGCGAGTTCTATATCGCCCCGGGCAGCCGGTTCGAGAAGTCCGCCGGGCCCAAATCCTCCTCCTTTCACCTGGTTCTCCTGGCCCGCGACCGGATCGGCTACCATAACCTGTTGGTCCTCTCCTCGAAGTCCCACCTGGAAGGTTTCTACTACAAGCCTCGGATCGACCGGGAGTTGTTGAGTGAGCATCATCAGGGCCTGATCGCTCTCAGCGCCTGCTTGAAAGGGGAGATTCCTCAGGCCCTGCTGGCCGGAGACCGGGCAGGGGCGGAAAAGACTTTGGGCTTTTATCGCGATCTCTTCGGTCCGGAGAATTTTTACCTGGAACTGATGGATCACGGTCTGCCCGATCAGCAACGGGTCAACCCCCTTTTGCTTGAACTGTCCCGGAAGACCGGGATCGGGGCGGTGGCCACCAACGACGTCCATTACGTCAACCGGGAGGACGCCTATGCCCAGGAAGTGCTGCTCTGCATCCAGACCGCCAGCCAGCTCTCCGATACTTCCCGGATGAAGATGCAAACGGACGAGTTTTACCTTAAGTCGGCCGAGGAGATGGCTGCCCGCTTCTCCGGGACGCCGGAGGTCCTCTCCCGGACCCGGGAGGTTGCCGAGCGCTGCCTGCTCGAGATGGAGCTGCACAACAATCTCCTCCCCGAATTCACCCCGCCCCCGGGAAAGAAAGCCGCCGATTACTTAAGGGAACTCTGCGATGAGGGGATTCCCCTTCGTTACGGAGAGAAGACGGAGAAGATCGCCCAGCGCTTGGAACACGAGCTGAAGGTGATCGAGGGGAAGCACTTTGTCAGCTACTTCCTGATCGTCTGGGATCTGATCCGCTACGCCAAGAGCCGGAAGATCCCGATTGGCCCCGGCCGAGGTTCGGCGGCCGGTTCCCTGGTCTCCTACCTGCTCGGGATCACCGACATCGACCCCTTCCGGCACGATCTTCTCTTCGAACGTTTTCTCAATCCCACGCGGACCACGATGCCGGATATCGATATGGATATCTCCGACCAGGGGCGGGGGGAGCTGATCCGTTACACCTGCGAGAAGTACGGTTCCGACCGGGTGGCCCAGATCGTCACCTTCGGTTCCCTGAAGGCCCGGGCGGTGCTGAGAGATGTCGGCCGGGTGATGGGGATGAGTTACGGGGATGTGGACAAGATCGCCAAGCTGGTTCCCCCCGGACCCAAAGTCACCCTGAAGCAAGCCCTGAAGTCGGAACCCCGGCTGGAGAAACTCTACCAGCAGGACGAGCAGCTCAAGACCCTCTTTGACATCAGCTTTCGCCTGGAGGGAATATCCCGGCACGCCGGAACCCACGCTGCGGGGGTGCTGATCTCCCGCCGCCCCCTGACCGAGGACGTACCGCTGCGCCGGGGTAAGGAAGACGAGGTGATCACCCAGTTCGATATGCACGACGCCGAGGAGGTGGGGCTGCTGAAGATGGACTTCCTGGGCCTGCGGACCCTCTCGGTCATCCAGGGCACGCTGGATATAGTGGAGAAGACGCGGGGCGAGAAGATAGATTTGGCCCAGTTGCCGCTTGACGATCCCGCAACCTTCGATCTCCTATCCCGGGCGAATACGATGGGCGTCTTCCAGCTGGAGGGTTCGGGGATGCGGGACCTCTCGACCCGGATCGGCCTCAAGAGATTCGACGATATCCTTGACCTGGTCGCCCTTTACCGGCCCGGCCCGATGCATATGCTGGCCGACTACGTCGCTCGCAAGCACGGCCAGGGCAAGATCTCCTACGACGATCCCTCCCTGGAGCCGATCCTCAAGGAAACCTACGGGGTGATGCTCTACCAGGAACAGGTGATGTTAATCGCCAACAAGCTGGCCGGATTTACCATGGCCAAGGCCGATACTCTCCGGCAGGCGATGGCCAAGAAGAAGATGGGAAAGATGGACCAGCTGCGGGAAGCCTTCGTCCGGGGGGCGGTGGAGCGGGGGATCAAGAAACCGATTGCGGAAGGGATCTTCGATAACATGGCCCGCTTCGCCGAATACGGCTTCAACAAGTCCCACTCCGCCGCCTACGCCCTGATCGCCTACCGGACCGCTTACCTGAAGACGCACTACCCTCGGGAGTTCATGGCCTCGCTGCTGACCAGTGAGATCAACAATATGGACAAGCTGATGTCCTACGTGGCGGAATGCCGGGAGATGGGAATCGATGTTCTACCCCCGGACATCAACGAGAGCTTCGCCAACTTCACCGTGGTCGGGGATAATATCCGGTTCGGCCTCAACGCGATCAAGAACATCGGGACCGGGGCGGTGGATTCGATTTTGTCCGCCCGGCGGGAGGGCGGCCCCTTTATCTCCTTCTTCACCTTCCTGGAACGGGTGGATCTGACGGCGGTCAACCGGAAGGCGGTGGAGACCCTGATCAAGTGCGGGGCGCTCGACTCCCTCCCCGGGTACCGGTCGCAGAAGATGGAAGTTCTCGACGCCGCGCTCCAGCGGGCCCACCGCAACCGCCGGGATCGGCTCTGCGGTCAGTCCACTCTCTTCGCCAGCTTCGAGGAAGAGAACAAGGAAAACGGGATATCCGAATTCCCCCAGATGGATGAATGGCACCAGAATCAGTGTCTGGAGATGGAGAAGGAACTGATGGGGATGTACATCTCCGGGCATCCCCTGACCAGGCACGCCGAGACCCTGCGCACCTTCGCTTCCCATCCGATCAACCGGCTGAAGGACCTCAGGGACGGTGCCCAGGTCCGAGTGGGGGGGATTATCGAGCAGATCAAGGAGCAGACCTCGAAGAAAAACGGCCGGACCTTCGCTTACTGCCAGCTGGAGGACCTGACCGGGGTGGTGGAGGTGACCGCCTGGAGCGATGAGTACGCCGCCTTCGGGCCTTTCCTCCAGCCGGGCAGTATTGTCTTTGTCGAGGGTAAGGTCAGGTCCCGGGACCGGGGAAGCAATGTCTCGATCTCCCGGGTCTATCCCCTGGAGGCGGCGCGAACCACTCTCTCCCGGTCGCTCCATCTCAACCTCCCGTTGGTCGCCGTTGACGAGGAGAAGCTGGAGGAGGTTCGGAAGGTCCTGAAGGAATCCCCGGGAAAGTGCCCGGTCTACCTGGGGTTCGACTTTCCCACCGGGGAGAAAGTGATGGTCGAAGCCGATGATCGGTACCGGGTCAGCTGTACCTCGCAGCTCCTCGCCGAGCTGAAGAGGATTTTGGGAGAGAACACGATCTACATTAAAACCTAACTCTCGACCGGCCCCCGTCTTGAAGTTTTGCTGTTGCTTAAGTTGTTCCCACTTGATAGGATGCGGATTATCGGGAATTATTTCACAGGCTGCCTTGTTTAGCGGCTTGACGGGCTATTGAGATCTTAACCAGCGCCCTGCGGCGCTGACGGCAAAAGGAGAAGGGCGATGACAAAGCGGGACCTGGTGGTGCAGATTGCCGGTGAAACTGGGCTGACCCAGCTGGCGGTCAAAGAGGTGATTCAGAAGTTTCTCGACAAGGTGGTCGATGATCTGGCCGCGGGCCACAACGTCGAGTTCAGAAATTTTGGCGTCTTCCAGTGCGTCTACCGGAAGCCCCGGATCGGAAGAAACCCCCGCCGTCCCCAGGAGACGGTCCAAATTCCCGGCCGGAACGTGATCAGGTTCAAGCCGGGCAAGGAGATGAAGGCCCGCCTGGCCCAGAAGAAATAGAAAGATTTTCGGTTCTCCGCAATTATTCTGATCCCGACCCCGGCTCCGAACCGGGCTGCAGTGCTGGTTCGGGACCGGGGTCGGTGTCAAGTCGGTCAAGTTTCCCAGGCACCGGGCGGGGAAAAAGGTGGCGAGATGGCTCAAACCAAGCAATTCCGGGCGGTTAAGGGGATGGGGGATATCTTTCCCGGGGAATCCCGCCGCTGGCATAATTTGGAGACCCTGGCCCGCCGCCTCGGAGAACGCTTCGGGTATGGGGAGATCAGGACCCCGCTGCTGGAAGCGACCGAGCTTTTTTCCCGTTCCATCGGTGATGATACCGATATCGTGGAGAAGGAGATGTTTACCTTCACCGGCTCCGGGGGGAAGAGTTATTCTCTGCGTCCGGAGGGTACCGCCGGGGTGGTCCGAGCCTGCCTAGAAGGCAACGTCTTCGCGCGCCACCAGCTGGTCAGGTACCTGTATCTCGGTCCGATGTTCCGGCGGGAACGGCCCCAGGCCGGCCGCCGGCGCCAGTTCCACCAATTCGGGGCCGAGGTTCTGGGCAGTGGCCACCCGGCCGCGGACGTTGAACTGATCGATCTGCTCCTCTGCTTTCTGGAAGAGTCCGGCCTGGAGGGGTGGTCCCTGGCCATCAACAGTGTCGGCTGTTCCCGATGCCGACCGGATTACCGGGCCCGGCTGGACCGCTACCTGGCGAAGATCGCCGGCCAGCTCTGCGATAATTGCCGACGCCGCCGAAAGACGAACCCGCTGCGCGTTCTCGACTGCAAGAATCCCTCCTGCCGCCGGCTGGTGGAGGAAGGGCCGAAACCGCTCGATTCCCTCTGCCCGGACTGTTCTTCCCATCTCGAGGCGGTCCAGGGTTTCTTGCAGGATCTCGGACTCCCCTACTCTATTGACAAGCTGATGGTCCGCGGTCTCGATTATTATACCTCCCTGGTCTTCGAGGTTACCGGACCCGCGCTCGGCGCCCAGGACGCGGTGGCCGGCGGGGGACGATACGACACCCTGATCGGCGATCTGGGCGGTCCCGATCTCGGCGCCGCGGGTTTTTCCGTCGGTCTGGAGAGACTCCTCCTCGGACTGGAGGGCCGGGAAATCAGCCCCGGGGCCGGACCGCGCGGCAGTATCTATCTGGCTACCGCCGGGCCGGAGGCCTTCTCCGCCCAGTTCATCCTTCTCTCCCGGCTGCGGCGGAGGGGTTTCACCGCCGTGATGGATTACTCCGATCGCAGTCTCAAGGCCCAGATGCGGGAGGCCAACCGGCTCCAGGTCGATCGGGTTCTGCTCCGGGGGCCGGAGGAGCTCGCCTCGGGAAAGGTGAAGATCAAGGAGATGGCGGGCGGGGAAGAGACCACGGTTGCGGAGAACGAGGTGATCGGCTTTCTCGACCGCGGTTAGGGGACTGATCCACCCGGCTACAAAGATGAGGCGGATTCTGACAACCGGTCCATAAATGATGTGGCACCCCTTCAGGGTGCTACCCGGTATATATTCCCCTGTCGAAAAACCGGGGCTTTGCCCCGGTCTATGATGTTGGACGCCGTTGGCGTCCTTTTGCACCCCCGGCGGTCTTGTAGCGGACCACCGGCGGGATGACTATGATGTAGGCCGTCGCCGTCCTTTCTTTCACCCCCACGGGGTGAAACATCAAAGCCCGGCGACCTGTCCGGCTCAAGACGGAGAATCGCCGGGATGATAATAATCGGTTGTTTATTAATACAGCACCCCAACGGAGTGCCACATCATCAAGCGGGGTAATATATATGGAATTCTGGAAGAGAAGCCACCTTTGCGGTGACCTGCGGTTGTCGGATCAATCGTCCCGGGTCACCCTCTCCGGCTGGGTAAGGCGCCGACGCGACCACGGGGGGGTGATTTTTATCGACCTCTGCGACCGGACCGGCTTGACCCAGGTGGTCTTCAGCCCGGAGGCCGACGCGGCGGCCCACCAGACGGCCCAGGAACTTCGTTCGGAGTTCGTGGTTGCGGTCCGCGGCGTGGTCCGGCCCCGTCCGGAGGGGACCGTCAATCCGAAACTGCCGACCGGGGAGATCGAGCTCTTCGCCGACGGCCTCCAGGTCATCAACCCCAGCCAGCCGCCGCCCTTCCCGATCGAGGACGAGGAGGAACTCCAGGAGGAGATCCGCCTCCGTTACCGCTACCTCGACCTGAGACGTCCGTCGATGCTGGCCAATCTCCGCTTCCGCCACCTGGTTACCTCCCGAACCCGGCGGTTTCTCGACCAGCGGGGATTCTGGGAGATCGAGACCCCGCTCCTGACCCGGTCCACCCCGGAAGGGGCCCGGGATTACCTGGTCCCCAGCCGAGTCCACCCCGGCAAGTTCTATGCCCTGCCCCAGTCGCCCCAGCTCTTCAAGCAGATGCTGATGGTGGCCGGAGTCGATAAGTACTTCCAGATCGCCCGCTGCCTGCGGGATGAGGATCTGCGGGCCGACCGCCAGCCCGAGCATACCCAGATCGATCTTGAGATGTCCTTCGTCGAGCCTCAAGACATCTTCGAGGTGGTGGAGGGGCTGATGGAGACGCTCTTTGGGGAGTTCAAGTCTCTGAAGATCGGCCGTCCCCTGAGGCGGTTGACCTACGCCGAGGCGATGTTGAGATACGGCAGCGACAAGCCCGACCTCCGGTTCGGTCTGCCCATCCGGGAAGCGGGCGGAATCTTCGCCGAGAGCTCGTTTCGGGTCTTCCGGGAAGCGCTCGAAACCGGCGGGGTAATCCGGGGCTTGTCCGTTCCCGGCGGCGCGTCCCTCTCCTTGAAGCAGCTGGACGACCTGACCGGTTTCTGCCGGGAAGCCGGCGCCGGCGGCCTGCTCTGGATTCTCTTCAAGGAAGGCGGCAACCTCAAATCGCCGATCAAAAAATTCCTCTCCGAGGGCGAACTGGCCCGGTTGCAGGAGGAATTCTCCTGTGGGGAAGGGGACTGCCTGATGCTGGTCGCCGACCGGGCCGAGACGGCGGCGAACGTCCTCGGCCGGCTCCGCCTGAAGCTGGCCGCTGACCTGAAACTGATTCCGCCCGACCGCTTCGAGTTTCTCTGGGTGGTGGATTTCCCGCTGCTGGCCTACAATGGGGAGGAGAAACGCTTCGAGGCCGTCCACCATCCCTTCACCAGTCCCCACCCGGAGGACCTGGATCTGCTTCAGACCGATCCCGCCAAGGTCCGCTCCCGGGCCTACGACCTGGTCCTCAACGGGACCGAGCTCGGCGGAGGGTCGATCCGGATCCATCGCCGGGAGATCCAGCAGAAGATCTTCTCCCTGCTCAACATCGGACCCGAGGAGGCCCAGAGCCGCTTCGGCTTCCTCCTCGAGGCGCTCAGCTATGGTGCCCCGCCCCACGGCGGGATCGCGCTCGGCCTCGATCGGCTGCTGATGCTGATGGGAGGCCTGACCTCGATCCGGGACGTGATCACTTTTCCCAAGACCCAGAAAGCGATCTGCCTGACCACCGGTTCCCCCTCTGAGGTCTCCCCCCGCCAGCTCAAGGATCTTCACATTGATCTCGACCTTCCGCTCCGGGCTTCGGGTCCGGCTGGAAAAATGATTTGACGAGCTAAAGGTAAATAGTATTATAACAACCTGAATAGGGGACGGGCGGTCCGTTACCCCGGGAAAATTTCCGTCAGGGAAATTGAGCAAGGAGGCAAAAATGAGAGGATTGATGGTTGTCGGAACTCTGGCTGTGCTGCTGGTCGCCCTGACTGGCTGCGTCTCCCCGGTAGGGGCCCCGATTATGGGCGGAATCTACTCGGATATCAGCGGCCCCGGTGCTGTCGGTGATATGAGTGCCGGTTTCTCCAAGGTTGGACAGGCGGAAGCCCAGGGGATCATCTGTGTTGCTACCGGTGATGCCAGCATCAACACCGCCGCCCGTTCGGCCGGGATCACCAAGGTCCATCACGTCGATGTCCATTATATGAACATTCTCGGCGTCTACGGTAAGGTGGTCACCACGGTTTACGGCGAGTAATTAAAAAAAATACCCCCCTCCCATTCCGGGAGGGGGGTATTTTTTTTGATCGGAAGAATCTGAACTGGGGACAGGAATTTATTGCCCACCGCCAAATGGGGTGGGAGAGTTTGAGGATCGCGGTGGGATGGGGGAGGGCTCCCTGTCTTCTCTGCTCCCGCCCCGGTATGACTCGGGGATAACCGACCGCTTGACCGGTTCCTCCCGGATCAGGTCCGCCTCCTCCCGGGCTTCCCTCTTCAGCAGGAGGTGGCAGTAGGTCAGGGTGGTCTGGCCCCGCCCGGCCCGCAGGGTCAGCTCCGTGATCCGGCGGGTCCAGATCGAGATCCTCGCCCCCGGGATCTCCTCCCGGGGCTGGCCGTATTCCTTGACCAGTTCCTCCTTGAGGGTTTCGGCGAACTCCGGGCCTTCCCAGGTGGCTGTCACCTGGTAGAGCTTTCCCCCCAGGGGAGTAAAGAAGAAGCCGACCCGGCAGTTGAGACCGCGGAGGAAAGCGTCGTATTCGAGGAGGGGTTCGGGGAGGGAGATCTCCTTCTCCCGGAGGCGGAAGTTGTGATCCTCCGCCCGCCGCTCGATCTCGCCCAGGGGAAGTCCCCAGGTGAAGTTCTCCAGTTCGAGGAGTTTCGCCGACGCCGTTCCGGAGGCGGCGAAGAGAAGGGCGATGACAGCAGTAATTATGTGAATATATTTCATAGTCAGATTACCGATCGCCGGGTAGTTTGGCCCAACCATTCCGGCTTTGTCCACCAAAACCCGCCGGCGTTCTGATAAAGGAAGGACCCTTTTGCCGGGATGAGATTGCTTCGTCCCCCTCGCTGCGCTCGGGGTCCTCGCAATGACAGTGGTCCGGGGGAGATTGCTTCGTCCCCCTCGCTGCGCTCGGGGTCCTCGCAATGACAGTGGGTTGGGGAAAAGGATTGCTTCCCCTTTGCTGGGATCGCAATGATTCCGAACTGCCGCGGGGATCAGCCCCCGGCGGGTCCTGTCATTGCGAGGAGCGGAGCGACGAAGCAATCTCAATCATATCGATGGGAAATAGACAGACGCGATTGTTCGGGGAAAAAGCAGTCACTTTTGGAGAAGTTCGTTCCTGCAGGGCTTGGCCTGACGCCGGGTTGAATGCCGGGCGGTCTTTTCCGGGAGATCAGATCCGGGCGCGGATTTTATCGCGCAGTTCTTCCAAGCGGTGGCCGCACCAGTGGGCGGGACAGTGCCCTTTCTCCTGGTGGGAGCGGCAGTTGAAGTCGGCCAGATCGTCGTTCCCGGTGGCGATCAGGCCGCAGTAGATCCGGGCCCAGAAGTTGGCCCGGGTCTCGGCGTGGTACTTGTTCCAGTCGATGTTCCAGCCCGGGCGGGAGAGATAATACGAATTGATCAACCCGGCGATATGCTTCGGGTGCCAGCCGAGGGCGAAGAGGACCCGGCAGAGGTTGCGGATGGAGGTCGGGTTGAGCATTCCCCAGGAAGAATTCTTCAGAGCGGCGCCGGCGCAGGCCGGCAGGGTCTCGGGGTCGAGCCGCCAGTAGGTATCGGGCCAGGCCTCCGGGGGGGCGGGATCGACCCGGTCAAATTCCCGGTGGAAGGCGTAAAGTTTCGAGCGCCGGTAGTCCGCGATCACTTTCTCCCAGCCGGAGGCCGCGTCGGGGATAAAGCCCGAACATTCGGCGGCGTATCCGGCCGCCCGCTTCAGGTCCTTCCGGATCCGGAAGAGTTCGCGGTAGGAGAGGTCGTTGCGGGGGACGGTGGCGTAAACCGGGAGTCTCCGGGCCAGCTCCTCCCCGACCTGTCCGATATAGACCTTGTGTTTCTGGTGGGTGGAGAAGGTGGTCCGGATATCCCGCATATAGAGGGGGTCGGCGTACTGGGTGATGTCAAGGCTGAAACCCTCCCGGCCTCTACCGTTCCGGATGACCGCGGTGTCGGAGATGGTGACGGACAGGGGCGAGTTCTTTCGGGTCCGCTCGATGACCAGGTGGGAGAGGAACTCGTGGAGCCGTCCGATTCCGCTGTATCCTTTCCCCGCCCTGGCGGGCAGCGGCCGGGTCCGCTTGTCGTCCCCGCCGGGGACCAGGGAGTACTTCTCGACCAGGCTCTTCTCCGGGCGGCCGATCCGCTCAAGCTTGCGGTGGACGGGGGAAGCGAAGGGGATTCGGGAGACGAAGTGATAGCCGGAAGAGGTGCAGTCGTTGAGGTGGCTGATCCCGTAACCCCGGAGCAGGTTCTCGATCTGACGGTAGACCGGCTCCATCAGCTCGAAGTAGGTCAGCTGGTCGGAGTAGATGCCCTGCCAGGTGTCGAGGTTGAAGTACTCGATGTCCCAGACCGCCAGGGTCGATTTCCGGTCCCAGACCGCCCGGAAGAGATCGAGTCCCTCCTCCATCAGGCCGGCCAGTTCCTCCGGGCGGTTGGTCAGCCGCAGCGGGCGGCGATAGCCGTTGCGGACCAGGTACTCTCCGAAGCCGACCAGGTACTCGCAGGTGAAGGGCTGACCGCCGCAGAACTCGTCGATCCGTTTTCGGACCTCCGGGTGGCGATAGAACTTCCGGACCGCCTCAAACTGCTCCCGGGACATTACCGGTGAGAGCCTCTGCCGCTTTGCTGCTGTTGATTTAGCTTTTCCGCTCACGATCAATCGGGAAGGGTGCTGCCCACCGCCTGCTGCCTACCGCTTACTGCTCACTGCTTACCGCTTACTGCTCACTGCTTACCGCTTACTGCTCACTGCTTACTGCTCACTGCTTACTGCTTCATTCCCGTCCCAGCGGTAGTCGGCCAGGTTGTAACCGCAGAAGGGCTGGACGCAGTAGTCCTTCTCCTGATGGGAGACGCAGTTGTGGTCCCGCAGATCGTCGAGGCCGGTCGCCTGCAAACCGGCGAAGGTCCGGACGTAGAAGGTGGCCCGTGACTCGGCGTCGAAATGCTTCCACTGATCGGCCGGCCAGTTCGGCCCCTCGATCCAGCGGGACGTGATCAGCCCGGCGATATGTTTCGGGTGCCAGCCGAGTGAGAGGAGACAGCGGGTCAGGGTCTGGAGGTTGGTCGGTTTCAGAAGCAGGTCGTTGGGCGTCTCCAGCGGTTGGCGGACGCAGGGAGGGACGTCCCGGTAATCCATCCGGCCGTAAGTCTCCCCCCACTTCTCCCGGGGATGGAGCTTCTCGCTGTCGAACCATTGGTGGAAACGGTAAAGTTCGGAGTCGAGGTAATCAGCGATCACTTTCTTGAAGTTGACGGTGAAGTCGGGGATCAGGCAGTGGACGGACCGGGCGTAATCGGCGGCGTGGCGGAAGTGGCGGCGCAGGGCGATCGTCTCCTCCAGGGAGAGATCCTTCCGGGGGATGGCGATCTGGACCGGGGTCCCGTCGGCGATGGCGTCGCCGACCTTCCAGCGCTGGACCTTGTGCTTCTGGTGGGTGGAGAAGGCGCAGCGGCAGTCGCGCATATAGACCGGGTCTCCGAAGCAGGAGAGGTCGAGGGAGACGCCTTCCCTCCCGTGTTTCCGGGAACCGATCGCCACGTCGGTGATGACCAGGGGTAGATCGGTTTGGTCGGCGGTCTCCCGGATGATCCGGTGGACGAGAAACTCCATCACCCGCCCCATCCCGTCGAAGGCCCTGCCGTAACGGGGCGAGACCGGGCGGTGGCGCTTGCTCAGCCAGCCCTGGTATTTCTCCAACAGGGAATCGGTCAGCGCGCCGACGTCCTCCAGCATCAGGGCGGCCCGGGTCCCCGACTGAATCTGGAAGGAGAAGTGGTATCCCTGTCCGGTCATAATGGTCAGCGGCTTGATCCCGTAGCTGCCGAAGATCTTCCGGATCGAGAGGTAAATCGGTTCCAGCTTCTCGAAGGTCTTCACCTGGTCGTAGTAGACCTCTCCCGGGTAGTCGAGATTGAAGTACTCGATATCGAGAACTCCGAGAACGTGCGCCTTGTCCCAGAGGGAGCGGAAGATATCGAGCCCCTGCTCCAGGATACGATGGAATCCCTCCGGAGGGGTGGAGATGTAGGGTTCGGGGGCCGGGATGCCGAGCAGCGACTCCCCGTAGCCGACGATGTACTCGGCGGTGCAGAGGGCGGGTTCGCGGGCGGTTCCCCCGCAGTATTCGGCGATCCTTTCTCGGACTTCCGGATCGCGGTAGTATTCGGCGGCGGTGAGCATAACAAAGTTCGGGGAGGTTTTTGCTTCGGGAGAGATGTACCCGGATTTTCCTTTAATTATCTTACAAAGGCAGTAGTATGCCGGTTTCTGACCAGAAGTAAAGAGGTATCACTTGCCCGCGATCGTGAAAATCCTGGCCGCCTTCGGCCTGATCCTCCTGCTCAGCCGGACCCGCCTTCATCTCGGGGTGGCCCTTTTCCTCGGCGCCCTGGTTCTCGGCTTCTGGTCGGGGCAGTCGCCGTCGGAGCTGGCCGGGATCGCGCTGACCAACGTGACCGGGTGGTCAACCGTTTACCTGGTGGCGATCATCTTCCTTATCCTCCTCCTCAGCCGACTGATGGAGCAGTCGGGGCACCTGCAGAGGATAGTCTACGCCTTTGCCCTGGTGGTCAGGAGCCGCCGGGCGGTCAGCGCCCTGGTCCCGGCCCTGATCGGGCTGCTGCCGATGCCCGGGGGAGCGCTCTTCTCCGCTCCTCTGGTCAAGAAGGCGGTGGAGGAGATCAACCTTTCGGGGGAGCGGAAGGCGGCGATCAACTACTGGTTCCGGCACGTCTGGGAGTACTGGTGGCCGCTCTACCCCGGATTCATCCTGGCGGTCGGCCTCCTCGGGGTCCCGGTCTGGCATTTGATCCTGGTCCAGTTTCCCCTGGCCCTCTTCTGCGTCTTCTCCGGTTACGTCTTTCTCCTCCGTCCCCTGAAAACGCTCCCGCCGCGGGACGGACCTTCCACCCGGGGGGAGAGTTTCCTGATGCTCGTCCGGGAGTCGCTGCCCATCCTCGCGGTGTTCGGTGTCATCCTCGTGATCAACGTCCTTCGCCGTTTCCCGGTCGCCGGCCTGTCAATCGGAGGACCCCCCGAATTCTCCGTGTTGGTCGGGATCGTGGTTTGCATCGGGATGGTGATCAGGACGGACCGGCTGAAGGGGGAGGATATCGTCCGGGCGCTCCGGGACCGGAAGTACTTCGATTTCGTTCTCTTAATTCTGGGGATTATGATCTTCAAGGGAGTGCTGACCGGCGGTTCCGTGGTCTTCCAGGTCAAGGATGAGCTGCTCTCGTACCGGGTGCCGCTGCTGCTGGTGATCACGCTCCTTCCTTTCATCTCCGGCCTGGTGACCGGAATCGCGGTTGGCTTTGTCGGGGTCTCCTTCCCGGTTATCCTGCCGCTACTGGCCGGGCTGCCTCCGGCCATCCTCCTGGCCCACGCCGCCCTCGCATACAGTTGCGGCTATATGGGGATGATGCTCTCCCCGGTTCACCTCTGCCTCCTGGTCTCGAAGGATTATTTCTCGGCCGGCTTCTCCTCCTGCTACCGGCTCCTTTTGCCCCTGTCCGGTCTGACCCTGCTCTTGAGCGCTGCGTACTTTATCCTCTTGATGCGGTTGGCAGGGTAGGCGAATGGCGTAAAGCGCATAGCGCGTAGAAGGTCTCGTCCTGATATAGGTTGTCATATTGTAGAGGACATCCCCCCAGGGTTTACCCCCGGGGAATGAAAGTTCATAAGCTAACCAAGAAGGAAAAATCCGCCAACGGCCCCTGCCACTCCCGATATACATCGGGATGCCATCACTTGTGTGGCAGGGGAGAAAGTTCACAGCTATCCTATTGATATGAACTTATTCACCCGCGGCGCAAGGCCGCGGGGGCCTATTGCCTATATAGCGCTACTGTAACTTATGAATTGATTCACCTGCCGCATAAAGCGGCAGGGATCTGGAAAAGTGGCAACCGGACGCTATGCTCTATGCGCTATGCGCTATGCGCTTTGCGTCATCTAATCTCTTCCAGACATCGCCGGGCGGGGAGGAAACCGGGGCGGAGGCGGAGGGCCTCCTTGAATTCCTTCGCCGCGGCCCGGTTTTTCCCCAGCCTAAGGAGTGCCACCCCGAGGTTGTAACGCCCCTCGAAGAAATCAGGATCGATCTCCACCGCGCGGGCGAACTCAGCCGCCGCCGCCCCGACCTCTCCCCGGGCCAGGAGGATGTTGCCGAGGTTGTTGTGGGGATCGACCTGTTCCTCCTCGATCGCGATCGATCCCTGGAAAGCCGCGATCGCCTCCTCCCCGCGCCCGGTCCGGAGATAGGCCAGTCCCAGGTTGTTCCAGGCGCAGGTCTGGAGGGGGTCGATCTCCCGGGCCAGCTTCAGCTCGGCGATCGCCTCCGGGTATTCGCCTAGGCGGTTGAGGGTCTTGCCCAGGTTGTAATGGGTCCTGAACTCCCCGGGGAAGAGACGGGCCAGCTCCCGGAAGGCGGCGGCCGCCGCCGCCAGCCGATTCTCCTCGTAATGGATCCGGGCCAGCCGGAAACGGAAGATATAGCTCTCCGGGCTTTCCCTGACCAGCTCCTGGAGTTTTTCCTCCGCCTCCCCGGTCCTTCCCCGGTGGATCAGTTCCACGGCGGTGATGAACTCGGTCCGCAGGCCGATGCAGTCCTTGGGGTCGCGGAGGTTCTCCCGCCCCGCGGCCGCGGCCCCGCTCCCGCCCAGGTAGCCGAGACTCTCCAGGATGGCCTGTTCGTGCTCCCCCAGCCGGGCCGGAGCGGTCTCCCGGTCGACCAGACCGGAGCGGATCTCGTCCAGCCGGGCTGACAATTTCGCGACCCGTCCGGGTTGGCGATCGATCAGGTTGATGGTCTCCTCGGGGTCGGTAGCAAGGTTGTAGAGTTCCTCCCGCGGAGCCCGGATGTACTTCCAGTCTCCCGCGACCAGGGAGGCCAGGGGACTCCAGCCATACTCGGTCCGGGGGAACTCGGTCTCCAGGTAAGCCTCGCCGTCTTCCATCGCCTCCCCTTCCAGGGTGGAAACGAAGCTTCGCCCGGAGAGATCTCTCCGGGGATCCAATCCGAAAAGTTCGAGGAGGGTGGGGAAGAGATCGACGGCCGAGAGGAGGGTGTCGACCTCGGCGGGTCCGTCCTCCCGTCCCGGGCGGGCCGCGATCAGCGGCACCCGTACCACCGGGTTGTAGAGGAGCAGGCCGTGCTCCTCCTCCCCGTGGTCGCCCAGCCCCTCGCCGTGGTCGCCGAGGGCGATCACGACCGTCTCCTCCTCCAGGCCGTGCTGTTTGAGAAAGTCGAGCAGCCTGCCCACCTGGGAGTCCATAAAGGCGATCTCCCGGTCGTAGGCTCCCTCCATCCCCTCCCCCGGGGGGGCGGGGAAGTAGTAGGGGCGGTGGGGATCAAAAAAGTGAACCCAGCAGAAGAAGGGCCGGCCGTCGTCCTCGGCCAGCCAGGCCAGGGCAGCATCGGCCACCCGGTCGCCCCGCCGGTAGCGGTACATCGCGGACTCGTCGTAAATCTCGTCGGATCGGGGGACATCGTAATCGTCGTAAACCTCGAAACCGCGGTCGAGCCCGAACTCCCGGTCGAGGACGAAGGCGGCCACGAAGGCCCCGGTCCGCCAGCCGGACCGGGAGAAGTATTCGGCCAGGGTGGGGATCTCCTCCGGGAGCCGCCCCGCCCCGTTGACCCGCAGTCCGTGTTCGGGGGGGAGGAGCCCGGTCAGGATGGTGGCGTGAGCGGGGAGGGTGAGGGGGACGTTGGTGAAGAAACGGGTGAAGACCGTCCCCCGTCCGGCCAGGGAGTCGAGGGTGGGGGTGGCCGCCCTCCCGTAGCCGTAAGCCCCCAGGTGATCGGCCCGGGTGGTGTCGAGGGTGATCAGCAGGAGGTTGGCCCGTCTCCGGTTCTGTCCTGAACACCGCAGCCAGAGCGCGGCGGCCAGGAGGAATACCGGGATCAAGTAGCGCCATAGCTTCTTCACGGCTAACAGGATACCACGATCCACCCCCGCCGGGAATAAAACTCATTTCTCTCCGGTCGGATCGGATTCCGGCGGCCCGATAGAAAAATTAACTTGACCAGTATCTCCGGATTATTCTAATATTCTGGCCTTCTCTTTTGATCTGAAATCGGCTCTTGGCAATATCGGCAAATTCAAGGAGGCGGAAGATGAAGAATCGTCTGGCGGCGGCGTTTCTCCTGGCGTTGGTATTTCCCCTGGCCGGTTCTGCCCAGACTGGTTACCAGGTGCTCCACAGCTTCGGCGGCCAGACCGCCAACGACGGGTCGGAGCCGCAGTGCACACTGGTCTCCGACGGGACCCGGCTTTACGGCACCACCTCCTACGGGGGCTACTTCGATTACGGCACCGTCTTCTCCATCCTTCCCGACGGCTCGGATTATGCCGTTCTCTACCACTTCGGCGGCGAGACCGACCCGGTCGCCGTCCCTTCCGGGGCCCTGGTCTCGGACGGGTCCGTTCTCTACGGGACCGCCCGTTACGGCGGCTACAATGGCCAGGGGGTGGTCTTCTCTCTGGAGACCGACGGGACCGGCTATACCGAACTCCATAGCTTCGCCGCCTCTACCGGGGACGGATTGAGTCCGATCGCGGGCGTCACCGGCGACGGGACGACGCTTTACGGGACGACTGCCTGGGGAGGGGAAGAGATGTGGGGGACGGTATTCTCCCTCGAGCCCAACGTCTCGGGGGCGACCGTCATCCACAGCTTCCCGGCTTTTCCGGAGGACGGCGATTGGCCCTATGCCGCCCCCCTCCTGGACAACGGGGTCCTCTACGGCACCACGCTCCGCGGGCCGGTTCCGGAGAATACCCCCTATCCGCCGGTGAGCGACGCCGGGGTGGTCTACTCCCTCCAGACCGACGGGAGTTCCTATTCCCTGCTCTACACCTTCGGCTCCCAGAAATATGACGGGGAAGGCCCGGTCGGGACCCTGCTCTCCGACGGGACACTGCTCTACGGGATCACCGCTTACGGCGGCGCGGCCGACTACGGGACCGTCTTCTCGCTCGATCCCAATGCCTCATCCGCGACCGTCCTCCACAGTTTCACCCTCTTCACCGGGGACGGGATGCTGCCGACGGGCGGGCTGGTCTCCGACGGGACCCGCCTCTACGGCACCACGACCGCCGGCGGGTCCGCCGGCGGCGGTTACTACTATGGGGGGACGATCTTCGCCCTCAACCCGGACGGCTCCGGATACACCGTCCTCCACGACTTCAGCCTCCAGACCGAAAACGGTTACTGGCTGCTCTTCTCCGGCCTGCTCCTGGTTGACCACACCCTCTACGGGGCGGCCTCCCGCGGCGGAGACCACGATTACGGGGTGATCTTCTCCTACACTCTTCCATCTCCCACACCAACGCCGACGGTTCCGCCGACCCCGACGCCCACCTGTACAGTGGGGCCTCCCACGGTCACCCCGGAACCGACTCCCCCCTCTGCTCTCTCCTTCCCAATGGTGGTATGGGAACCGTCCACCGGGAAATGGGTGATTAATTTCGGGTCCGGATCTTCGCCGGAGGTATATTATTTCGGGAAGACCGGCGATGTCCCCGCCGCCGGGGATTTCAATGGAGACGGATCAATTGATCCGGCGATCTTTCGTCCGCAGAGCGGTCTCTGGGCGATCCGAGGCCTGACCAGGTTCTTCTACGGTCGTTCGGGCGATCAGCCGGTTCGCGGAGATTACCAGGGGACGGGGACCGACCAGGTAGGGGTTTACCGTCCGTCCTCCGGTCTCTGGGCGATCCGGGGAGTCACCCGGATCTACTATGGCCGTTTAGGTGATCAGCCAGTCTCCGCGGATTATCGGGGAACGGGGACCGACCAGGTGGGAATTTACCGGTCGGCCTCCGGTCTCTGGGCGATTCGGGGAGTAACCCGCATCTACTACGGTCGCCCGGACGACCGGCCGGTTCCCGGAGATTATGCGGGGACGGGGACCGCCCAGGTGGGGATTTACCGCTCTGCCTCCGGCCTCTGGGCGATCCAGGGTGTCACCCGGCTTTACTATGGCCGCTCGGGTGATATCCCGGTCCCCGGGGATTATCCGGGAAATGGTTTTGCCGTTCCGGCGATCTATCGTTCGGAGGCCGGGATATGGGCGGTCCGGGATTGGACCACGGTATATTGGGGCGGGGGCAATTTTATCCCTGTCTGCTGGTGATAGGGGATAACCGAGTCAAGGCTGATTATCCCGCTATTGACTGAGTAAACAACAAACGGATATACGCCGGTAACGCCATTTAACAAGGAGGTGCGTGATGCGCCCACAGGATATCGAGAAGATCGCCGCCAGCGTGGCCGGCTCTTTTGCCGGGGCCGGTTCCTACCCCCGGGCCGGCTGCGGAGCTTTCAGCAACCCGGCGGCCTTTACCTGCGCCGACAGCTATAGCTGCGCCAGTGATTACGAATGCGGCGATCTGGGAAATTTCACCTGCGCCACGGCGGATTTCAACTGTACGGCGGGTTTTTTCTGCGCCACCGATTACACCGTTTGATTACCGGATCCGGGGTAGGCTTCCGTTAGCCGGTTTGGGGATGTCCTCCCCCAACCTCCCGCTCGGACCGGAATGTTCTGCCCCGGCCGATTCCACCGGCCGGTGACGGATCTGCAAACTTTTTTGCCTATCTGATGACCAGCAAAACCCTGGCCGAGATCGACGCCCGGATGGAGGAGCTGGATCCGGAGAGTCTTCGTTTCCACGTCCTCGACGCGGTCAAGCGTTTTAAGGGCAACTGGCTGGAACTGGGGCGGTTCGTCAGTGTCGTCGAGAAGCAGGGCACTTTCCGGGATTGGGGGTTTGCTACCTTCGACAGCTACTGCACTCGGGAGTTGAAGCTCAAGCGCCCGACCGTGGTCAAGCTGCTCAACTCCTTCCGCTTCCTGAAACGGGAAGAGCCGGACTTCCTCTCCTCCGCTCTGAAGGCCGGGGAGAAGGCCGAACTGCCGGATTACGAGTCCGTCAATATCCTCCGCCAGGCTCGGGCGAAGAAGGCGATCGCCGGTGAAGATTATTCCCGCCTCCGTTCGGCGGTCTTCGAGGAGGAGGTTCCGGCCCGGGAAGTCGGGCGCCAGTACCGGGGTCTGCTCCAGTCCGCCCGCCAGGCCGCCCTCGATCCCGAGGAAGCCTTCCGCCGCCAGCGGGAGGCTTCGTTGAAGCGGATCCTCGGTTCCCTGCGGACGATCAAGAATACCGTGGAGCTCTCCCATCTCCTGCCCGGGCCCGGACTGGAGACCCTCAAGCAGCTGATCGCCCAGGTTGAGGATGAACTGACCGGATAACCGGATATTTTTTTTGACAGGATAACAGGATCTACAGGATAGTTTTGCAATTGGGGAACGGCAGGAGCGTAATCGGTAATCAGTGATCAGTAAGCGGTATCGTCCTTCGGGCTTGGGGGATCGGAATGCCTCCGGCATTCCTGGCAGTAGGTGTAGTATCGCTCCGCTTGTAAAAAACAGTGATTTTATGGTTTTGCTCAAGCAAGCGAGGCGGAAATGACTTCATCCTGTTCATCCTGTTATCCTGTCAAAAAATAGGGGGGAGGCGGGGGTTAGCCTAAATTCGTGTAATCAGTGGATTGACGATGCCAAGGGCGGGCACGGCTATCCTATCCTTCCTGGTGGTAAACTGCGCCCTTCTCGTAACCCCGGTCGCCGTCGGAAAACCGGCGGGGCATCGGGTCTTCCTTGATGACTTCTCCAAGGATCCCACTCTCCTCTGGATCTCTCTATGCCGCCCCGGGCCCCGGCTTAGCCGTTCCCGGGGCAATCCGCCCCCAGCCCTGGATAACTGCGGGGACGGAAAGAACCGGAACGGGGTGATCAGCAAGCGCCTGTTTGATCTGCGGGCGGGGGTGGTGGTTCGGGCCGATATTTATTTATCCGGCGGTGGAGGGGATTCCGTCTTCGGGGGTTCACTGGGATTTCCCCTCGATCCGGAGGTCTTCCGGCGGGGGAGGTGGCCGGAATGGTTGGTGGGTATGAGCTATGACTACATAGGAATGAACGCCTGGTCCCGGGGGGCGATCCCGGAAGGGGGGACCCTGACCTGTCTGCTCATCGACGAGAACGGAAAGCTGGAGATCCTCCGTCAGCCCTACCGTGACCGCTGGCTTAACGGCTGGCACAGGTTCGAGATCATGATCCGGCAGAGCGGGTTCGTGTTGTTCAGTCTGGACGGAGAAGAGATCTATCGCTCCCGGAGACGCATCCTGCAGCGCGATTCCCCTCTGCCCCTCCTGCTCGGTCATCTCTCCGGAAGCCAGGGGAGGGTATATCACGATAACGTCGAGATCCTGTCCTCCCCCAGGTAGTCAGGGCCGGGACGGGAACCGGGAGGAGATTGTCATGAGAAAGTTCATCTTCCTGATCGTGCTGTTTGCCGGCGTCCTGCCGGCCCGGTCACCGGCGCGGGGGGAGGGGGAAGTTCCCGGTAAGGCGGATTCAGCCTATGACCGGACGGTGGCGATGGTGTCCCTCCGCCAGGCTCCCCCGGTCTGGATCCGGGACAATCTCGAGCGTTTGAACCGGGACTGGGGACTCTTTCCCTCCATCCAGTATCTGATTTTTCCGGTGGAGGAGAGCGGAGGGGAAATTCTCTTCCTCCGGGGGAGGATGGACGAGGTGGAAGAAGCCTCCCGGCTCGCCGCCGCGATGGACGGTTTCTACCCGCCGTCCGACGACCAGCCCGTAATCTCACCGGTGCCGCTCGAGCACCTTTCCGGAGGATCGATGCGGGCGAAACTGCTGGCCCTGGCCCGTAACAGCGGACTCGACCTCGCCCCGGAACAATTCCTGGTCTTCCCCCCGGGTCCTTCCGGTAGTCTTTTCTTCCTGGGCCCGCCCGCGGAGGCCAAACGGATCCGCGATTTAAAGGCCGAGCTGGACCAGCCCCGGTACGGTTCGCCGCTGGACCTCTGGGGCGGTTTTTACCGGGAATTCAGGAATGACCTTTCTTCTCACTTCCTGACCGTCTCCACCTATGTCGCCTCGGCCCTGATCCTGCTCTGTCTCCACTTCCTCATCTGCCGGATTCCCTGGCTGGGGAGGAAATACCAGAGATGGTTCTCCCTGATCTGGACCAGGCTGATCCAGGATGTCCGGGGCCGGGATTTTGCCTACGAGGTGATCAAGGACCTGGTCCAGACCGCGGTTGACGCGGTTGAACAGGCCGCGCGCCGCCCGCTGGGATCGGGAGGGAAGGCCCCGGTATCCACCGACCCGGGAGAAAAGAAATCCCGGGCGCTGGCGATCGCCCGGGATCTCCTCAAATTCAGGGGCTTCAATCCGGATGATCCGCGGATTAAGCAGATGATCTCCGACCTGATCGAGGCCTCGGTCTACCGGCTCCGCCGGCCGGAGCCGGGGCCGACGGCTACTTGAGGGCGGCCAGGGCTTCCTTTTCGTCGCCGTAGATCGGGAAGAGGGGGGTGAAACCAGCGGTTTCGAAGACTTCCCGGACCGGTCCGCCCAGGCTGCAGAGTGCGATGGTGCCGTCTACCTTCTTCAGGGCCTTGGCCGCCGCCAGCAAGACCCGGAGCCCGGCCGAAGAGATATACTCGGTTTCGGAAAAATCGCAAAGTATCTTCCGGGTTCCGGAAGAGATCTTTTCCTGCAGAAAAGTCTCCACTTCCTTGGCGGAATAGGCGTCAAACCGCTCAATCATCGTTACTACTAAAACCCCGTCTGAATTTGTCGACTCCATCTTGTGCTCCTTGCAATTAAATTAATCGCCTCCGACCACTCCGCCGGGCGGGCGGAACAAGCCGGTGAGTTGATCGGGGATTATAGTGCTGAAGACTGATCCCCAATATAGTAATATGGTGGGACTGTAACAGGAAAGGTAATCGTTCCCCTTTGCCGGGGTCAACAAGAATATGACCATCCGGAAACAAGATGACCGGGCGGGACACCGGGAGCGGCTGATGCAGCGTTTCACGCGTTCCGGCCTGGAGGGGTTCGCCAATCACGAGATCCTGGAACTGCTCCTAACGCTGAACACCCCGCGCAAGGACACCAAGCAGCCGGCCCGGGACGCCTTGAAGCTCTTCGGCTCTCTCAAGGATGTACTTGATGCTCCGGCGGGGCGGCTGCTCGAGGTCTCGGGCCTGGGGCCGAGAAATATCATCGCGCTGAAGCTGGTCAAAGAGGTGGCCGCCCGCTACCGGAAGGATAAGATCCGCGAGCTCCCGGTGGCCGGTTCTCCCCGCGAGGTCTTCGACTACCTCCGGCAGGCCCAGGGCGGACTCCCGCGGGAAGTGTTCTCCGCGGTCTTTCTTGACACCGGCAACCGGATAATCGAGGTCGAGCGGGTCGCCGAAGGGACGGTCAACCGGGCGGCGGTTCATCCCCGGGAGGTGATTGTCGCGGCGTTGAAGTATAATGCCACCCGGGTGATCTTCGCTCACAATCATCCCGGGGGATCGATGCGACCGAGCGACGATGACATCGAGATCACCCATCGCTTGAAGAAGGCCTGTGGGGCGGTGGGGATAGACGTCCTCGACCACGTGATTGTCTCATCCGACAACTACTTCAGCTTGGCCGAGCATGGACTTCTCTGAAAACACGGAAATGAAAATTCTCTGTCTGCCCGTTGGGCCGCTACAGGCCAACTGTTATCTGGTGGCCGACAACGACGGTCGGGCGGGGGTCATCGATCCCGGCGGCGATCCGGATAAGATCATCTCGGCGATCGAGCGGGAGGGTTGGGTTCCGGAAGCGGTAATCAATACCCACAATCATATTGACCATGTCGCCGCCAACCGAAAGATCATGGAACATTACCGGATCCCCCTTCTGATCCACCGGGCTGATGCTCCCGGTCTCCGGGATCCGAACCTGAACCTGAGCGCCCTGGGTTTCGGCCGGCTTGATTCGCCGCCGCCCGACCGGGAACTGGATGACGGGGACGAGATTTCCCTCGGTTCCCTCCGTCTCCAGGTCCTGGCCACGCCCGGACACAGCCCGGGATCAATCTCGCTGCTCTGTCCGGCGGGAAACGGGCCCGGGGTGGTCTTTACCGGGGATACCCTCTTTGCCGGCTCGGTCGGCCGCACCGACTTCCCCGGCGGTTCTCTCGACCGGCTGGTCTCCTCGATTCGGGATCGGCTCCTGATCCTTCCCGACGACACGGTCGTCCTCCCCGGTCACGGGGAGCGCTCCACCATCGGAGAGGAGAAACGCGGCAACTTTTTTCTTGAACAGTTCGGGCTCAATCGTGGTCTCCGATAACGCAGATGATATGAACAGCAAGACGGATCTTGAAGCGCCCGGGGCGGAATCCGCCTTTCCGGATGGCCGTCTCTACCTGGACGAATTTATCAATTATATTTCACTTGAGCGGGGTTTGAGCTCGAATACTTCCGCCAGTTACCGCTCCGACCTGGAAAAATTCATCGCCTTTCTCGCCCGGAAGGGGAAGGGAGGGTTTGGAGAGGTGAGGCGGGCGGAGGTAACCGACTTCCTCATGGAGGAGAAGGAACGCGGGCTCTCCCCCCGTTCGCTGGCCCGCCGTCTGGTCGCGGTGAGGATGTTCTTTCGTTTTCTCTCCCTGGAAGGCTACGTTCGCAAGGATGTGACCGAGGTGGTGGAGTCTCCCCGGCTCTGGAAAATTCTTCCCCGGGTTCTCTCCATCCCCGAGGTCGAGGCCCTGATCCGGCAACCCGATACCACTACGCTGCTCGGCCGCCGGGACCGAGCGGCGCTGGAATTGCTTTACGCCAGCGGCCTGAGGGCATCGGAACTGGTCGGGCTGAAGGTTGACGATGTCAATCTGCAATCTGGTTTTGTCCGGGCGTGGGGGAAGGGCGGCCGGGAGAGAATCGTCCCCCTGGGACGGAGCGCGGCCCGGGCCCTGGCTGATTATCTGGAGAAGTCCCGGCCTTTGCTGGTCCGGGGGTCATCTTCCCCGGATCTGTTCCTCTCCCGGAGGGGGAAGCGGTTTTCCCGGCAGTGGCTCTGGCGCCTGATCGGTAAGTATCTCGCCCAGGCCGGGATCAAGCTGAAGACCGGTCCCCACATTCTGCGGCACTCGTTTGCCACCCATCTTTTGGGGCGGGGAGCCGACCTGAGGGTTGTTCAGGAGATGCTCGGACATTCCCAGATCAGCACGACCCAGATCTATACCCACGTCGACCGGGAGAGACTCAAGGAGGTACACCGGAAGTTTCATCCCCGGGGCTGAAAACAGGCGCCGATTGTCCCGGGGAATAATTTTAACCTTGACGTTTGTAAATACATTTAATATATTGGTTTTGTCAAAAAACTTTAAATCCGGCCCTCCCCCGGCCACGGGGGAGCGGCCCCGTTGGGGAGGTTGAAGATAATGTTTTCCAAGAACTTACTTATCATCGATGACGAGAAACAAATCCGCGAATTGTTGTTGCAGTATTTCGAGCGTCTCGGCTTCGCGGTCCGGGCCGTTGCCTCGGGAAAAGATGCACTCAAGAAGGTGGAATCTTTCAGCCCCAACGTAGTGCTGCTCGATTATATGCTGCCGGGAGTCACCGGCCTGGATATCTTTCCCCAGATCAAGAATATATTCCCCTTCGCCAAGGTGATTATTCTGACCGGCCGGGGTTCGGAGGAGATCGCCGTCGAGGCGCTCAAGTTGGGAGTGGACGATTATGTAACCAAGCCATTCGAACTCTCCCGGATCCGGGATGTGGTCCGGCAATATCTCAGGGAACAGCAGGAAGAGCTGATCTGGCTCAACGGAAAATATTATTATCCCCTGGAGGATGAATTCGTCAACCGCTACGAATATCTTCGGTTGGTCCACGCTCAACCGGCGCTGGGAGTGAAGACAATCAGTTCCTTCTTCAGCTATTCCCGGCAGGATTTCTACAATTATCTCAAACGGTTCAAGGAATACGGGCTGCTGGGAATAATCGGCCGGCGGGAATTGAAGAAGCTGTTGGTTGAGCACCATGAAACGCGACTCCTGGTCAAGAAAGTCCCCGGCTTCAAGCCCTTCCCCTTTCTGGAAGGCGAGCCGCAAGATCAGAATTACGACCTGCATAACTTCCTGAACTGGCTGGACCCGGCCCAGGCCAAGCTGGAGATGATCCGGGCCGCGGCCACCTCCCTCAATCCCCACATCGGGGAGATCTGCAAGCGGTTCGGGATCACCCGTGAGGCCTTCTACCAGAATTACCGGGCCTTCGAGGCCCGGGGAATCTTCGGGATTCTGCGGCGGAAGAAGGGCCGTCCCCGGAAGAAACCCCGGAGCCGTTAGACGAACATTCCTTTTCGGCCGGCCGGAAGTTTCTCGCCGAGTCCCTCCCGCATTCGGGCGTTCCCCGATCCGCGCCCCCGGGCCGGATCAGCAAAATCAATGCATACACTCGTCCCTCATCCCGGGCCCGGTAAGGTGACACCGTCGACCAATATCACACCCCTGATCGACCGCTACCTTTCCCCCCGGGACCGGCAAAATCTCCGCCTGGTCGGGGACTTTGCGGACTCCAGAGGCTGGAAGGCCTACCTGGTCGGCGGCTCGGTCCGCGATCTGCTGCTGGGTTCGGGCAGGAACTTCGACCTCGACGTGCTGGTTGAAGAACATGGCTTGAAGTTCGCCCGCGATTTTGCCCGCTCGACCGGCGCGACTTTCAAGCTCTACCGCCGGTTTGCCACCGCCATGGTTATTCTGGCGGGTGGTCGGAGGATCGATATCACCACCACCCGGGGGGAGAGCTATCCCCGCCCCGGGGCGCTGCCGGAAGTCGTCCCCGGTTCCCTGGAGGAGGATATCCGCCGCCGGGACTTCACCATCAACGCCCTAGCCGTTCCCCTCAACGCCGCCCGATTCGGGTATCTGATCGACCTGGTCGGCGGGGCCGCCGATCTGGCGGCGGGGATTATCCGGGTTCTGCACGAAAACAGTTTCCGGGATGACCCGACCCGGATTTTCCGGGCTGTCCGTTTCCGGCAGCGGTTCGGGTTCACCATTGAACCCCGAACGGAAGAACTGATCAGGACGGCGGTTGATCTCAAGCTCTTTGACCAGGTCTCCCCGGAGCGGCTCCGGCACGAACTGGAACTGATCTTCGCCGAACCTGACCCGCCGGGGGCGGTGGAGGCGATGGCCGCCTATGACCAGCTCCGGTTCATTCACCCCCGGCTTTCCTTTCCGGCCGGGGGCCGTTCCCTTCTCCGTCGGCTGGCGGGCCACCTGAACTGGTTTCAACAGACCTTCCCCCGCGAATCGATCTCGCCCTGGCGGGTGTATTTCGGCAGCCTGATCTACCAGCTCTCCCCCCCCGATCTGGAAGAGACGGTGCGGAAGTTCAATCTCTCCCACCGCTTCTGCGAGCAGCTCCGAGCAGCCCGGACTGACGAAGCCGCGGTCCTGGTCGCGTTCTCGGGGGAGGAGGAACTCTCCCCCGGTCGGGTCTATTCCCTCCTCCGGGGGCGTGGACCTGAGATTCTGCTGATTATGATGGCCCGGGTCGGGGCGCCGGGGGTATCTCATTTCCGCCGATTTCTCACCGATTATCGACTGGTCAGCGGAGAGGTAAGCGGCCGGGACCTGGAACAGCTTGGTCTTCCTCCGGGTCCATCCTACCGGGAGATTCTGGACCAACTTCTCCTGGCCCGCCTCGACGGCCGGGTCCGCAATCGTGGGGAGGAACTTGCCCTGGCCCGCCGTTTAATTGACAAAACTTGCCGCCGCTGATATAACCTTCCCCTCCTGCGGACAGGGAGCCGGAAACCCGGCCTCTGATTACCGATTACCGATTACCGATTACTGATTACTGATTACTGTCTTATGAAATTCCCTCCCACCATCCTGAGCGGGATGCGCCCGACCGGTCCGCTCCACATCGGCCATCTTCTGGGCGCTCTCGACAATTGGGTTTCCCTCCAGGACCGGTACCGATGTTTCTATATGGTCGCCGACTGGCACGCCTTCTTCAGTGAGTACGAGAATCCCGAAAAGATCGGGGAGTACACCCGGCAGTGCGTGGCCGACTGGCTCGGGGTCGGGCTTGACCCGGAGAGGAGTGTCATCTTCGTCCAGTCCGCTGTGCCCGAACACGCCGAGCTGCACCTGCTCCTCTCCGCCATCACGCCTCTCCCTTGGCTGGAGCGCTGCCCGACCTATAAAGAGCAGCTGCGCGAAATCACCGGCCGGGATTTGCTGACTTACGGTTTCCTCGGTTATCCGGTCCTCCAGGCGGCCGACATTATGCTCTACCGGGCGACGGCGGTTCCCGTCGGCCACGATCAGCTTCCCCACCTGGAATTGACCCGGGAGATTGTCCGCCGGTTCAACGGTCTGTACCGAACCGTCTTCCCCGAGCCGCAGCCCCTGCTCACCGAGTCCTCCAGGATTATGGGTCTGGATAACCGGAAGATGAGCAAGAGTTACGGCAACTTCATAGCTCTGGCCGATTCTCCGGAGGAGATCGAAAAGAAGGTTCGGGGGATGATCACCGATACCAAAAGAATCCGGCTTAGCGACCCCGGCCATCCCGAGAAATGCAACGTCTTTGCCTACCAGCGGCTCTTCAATTCCGGGCGGCTGGAGGAAATTGAAGACTGGTGCCGGACCGCGAAGGTTGGCTGTACCGAATGCAAGAAGTGCCTGGCCGAGGCCGTTAGCGAGTATCTCGCCCCCTTGCGGGAGAAGCGCGCCTACTGGATGAAGGGTGACCGGATTGAGGAAGTCCTGGTCGCCGGAGCTTCGCGCGCCCGGACCGCCGCCGCCGAGACGATGGCCCTGGTTCGGGAGGCGATTGAGTTTTAGGGACCGGTAAGCAGTAAGTACTATCGCCCTTCGGGCTTGGGAGATCGGAATGCCTGCGGCATTCCTTGTAGTATCTGTAGTATCGCTCCGCTTGAATTAGCGGAGATTAGCGAGATTAGCGGTTAGAATAGGTAGTGGGCAGTGGGAATTGATCTGAGTAATCTGTGTAATCAGTGGACTGAAATAATTGGTGGTAATTCGTGGAATTAGTGGAAGAAAAGTCAGCCGGGGGAGAGTCGGTCGAACGGGACCAGCATTTCCATCTGGAGTTCTTCGCCGGTCCGCTCGACCTGCTTCTCTACCTGATCCGGAAGAACGAGGTCGATATCTACAACATCCCGATCCAGAGAATCACCGAACAGTACCTGAAATACCTTGAACTGATGAAGATCCTCGATCTCGATATCGCCGGGGAGTTCCTCTCGATGGCCGCCACCCTGATGCATATCAAGTCACGTCTCCTTTTACCTCCTGAGGAGAGGGAGGAACTGGAAGAGGAAGAAGATCCGCGCTGGGATCTGGTCCGCCAGTTGCTGGAGTACCGGCAGTTCAAGGATGCGGCCGATACTTTTCATGACCTGGAGCGCGAGCAGGGCAAGACTTTTCCCCGCCAACCCGATCCTCCGAACCCGGTCGATCCGTCGGAATTGCCCTTGGCGGAGATCGACCTCTTTCAGCTCCTGGACGCCTTCTCCCAGGTTTTGAACGAGGCGGAGAAACGCCGCCCACCCGAGTTCGAACCGGATCTTTTCTCCATCGAAGACGGCCGGGCCCGGGTTCTGGAGCGGATCGCCGGAGAGAACCCGATTCTTTTTCATCTCCTCTTCGACCGGGGCGAGCCCCGAACAAGAGTGGTGGTGGTCTTCTTGGCCCTGCTCGAACTGATCCGGCAGCAAGTGGTCCAGGTCTTTCAGCAGAACCACTTCGGCGAGATAATGATCAGAAGCACCGCTCCGGCGGAAGCCTGACCGGCACCAATTACCGATTATCGTAGCGAAGCGAAGATCCCGAACTGCTTCTTCAGGACCGATTACCGAAATGACCCCAGGCGATATCAATCTGAAAAGAGTTCTGGAAGCCCTGCTCTTTGTCGCTCCGGAGCCTCTATCCATCGCCCGGTTGGCTGAGCTGACCGAGGACATTCGAGATGAGGGCGAGCGGATTCAAGATATCCTGGCCGAGCTGGAGCGGGAATACGATGAGGCGGGGAGGAGTTTCTCGATCCGCCGGGTGGCCGAGGGTTACCAGATGCGCACCCGGGAGATTTACGCTTCCTGGATCCGCCGGCTTTACCGGACCCGGCGGACCGTTTACCTCTCCAAGCCGGCCCTGGAGACCCTGGCCATCATCGCCTACAAGCAGCCAGTGACCAGAAGCGAGATCGAGGCGATCCGGGGGGTGGCCGTTGACGGGGTTCTAAAGAGCCTGCTTGATCGGGAGTTGATCAAGATCTCCGGCCAGAAAGAGGTGGTGGGTCGTCCCTATCTCTATCGGACCTGCCGCAAGTTCCTCGAGCATTTCGGCCTGGCTTCCCTCGCCGATCTGCCCCCGCTGGAGGGCCAGGAGAAGCCGAGCGTGAAGAAGATCACCTCGGCGGCCCAGCTCAGACCGGACCCGGCGGAAAATATGGAAAACCGACCGGAGGAGCCGAGATGAAAGCCCGGGAACGACGGGAAAGGATCGAGTCGATCGACCGGAAACTGGTCGCCCTGATCAACCGAAGATGCCGTCTGGCCGCTGAGGGTGGAGGTGCCGGCCGGGGCTACCGTCCGGCGGGGGAGGCCCGGGAGCTTCGCGGAATCGAGCGATTAAACAACGGACCGCTTCCCCCCGAGGCCCTGCGGTCGATCTACCGCGAGATCTTTTCCGCTGGCCGGACTCTCTCCCGCCCGCCGCGGATCGCCTATCTCGGTCCGGCCGCTACTTTCACCCACGCCGCCGCCCGGAAGAATTTCGGCGAGGGAAGCGAATATCTCCCGGCCGGTTCAGTCGGCGGGGTCTTCCGGGACGTCGAGACCTCCGTGGCCGATTACGGGGTGGTTCCGATCGAGAATTCCCTGGAAGGTGCGGTCACCTATACCCTGGATATGCTCCTCGATTCCCCGCTCCAGGTCTGCTCGGAGATTTTTTTAAGGGTTTCCCACTGCCTGCTCGCCAATACCTCGCTGGAAAGGATCAAAACGGTCTATTCCCACCCCCAGGTCTTCGGCCAGTGCCGCGGTTTCATCCACAAGAACCTCCCCGGGGTGGAACTGATCGAGGTCGCCAGCACCGCCCGGGCGGCCGAACTGGCCGTGGCGAACGAGCATACCGGTGCCCTGGCCTCCCAGCTGGCGGCGGAGATTTACGGGTTGAAGATCCTGAGACACCACATCGAGGACAGCGCCGGAAATATCACCCGGTTTCTGGTAATCGGCCGTCAGCCAGCCGGGCCGAGCGGCCGCGACCGGACCTCGATCCTCTTCTCCCTGCCCCACCGGGCCGGGACCCTGCACGACGCCCTCAACGTCTTCAAGGATCGGGGGATCAACCTGACCAAGATCGAGTCCCGCCCTTCCAAAAAGAAGGCCTGGGAGTACTACTTTTTCGTCGATCTGGAGGGCCATCAGCGCTCGAAGAAGGTCCGCCAGGCCCTCGCCGAGCTGGAGGAGCAGGCCAAGTTTTTAAAGATCCTCGGTTCGTATCCGGTGGGGAACGGGGAATAGGGAATGGGGAGTAGTAATCAGTAATCAGTGATCGGTAATCGGTGCCGGCACCGGGTCATTGCGAGGAGCCCGAACGGAGTGAGGGGGACGAAGCAATCTCACCCGGAAGCAAGGATAAGATTGCGGTATCGTCCTTCGGGCTTGGTGGATCGGAATGCCTGCGGCATTCCTTGTGGTAATTGTAGTATCGCTTTGCTTGATTTAGCGCAGATTCGCGAGATTAGCGGTTAAATTGGGCAGTTGGGAGTGGGCAGTGGGAACTGATCTGCGTAATCTGTGTAATCTGTGGACTGAAAGAGGCCGAGGTAGAGGGCTCTCAAAGTAATTCGTGGTAATTAGTGTAATTAGTGGATAAATAAGGGGCTGCGGTAGAGGGGCCACAATAAATCGATTAGTGGATATCGGTGGATAAAGGAGAAAGAAATGGTCGGGAAGGAGATAAGGCTGGAGAGAATAATGAACCGGAATTCGGGCCGGACGATCATCGTCCCGATGGATCACGGGATCACCCTGGGACCGATCCCCGGCCTGACCGATATGAGCCGGGCGATCGACGGGGCGGTCAACGGGGGGGCCAACGCCATCATCATGCACAAGGGAATCGTCCGGGCCGGCCACCGGGGTCGGGGTAAGGATGTGGGCCTGATCATCCATCTATCGGCGAGCACGATCTTGAGTCCCGATCCCAACGATAAGGTCCCGGTCTGTACCGTGGAGGAGGCCTTAAGGCTCGGCGCCGACGCCGTCTCCATCCATGTCAACCTGGGCGCCCCGACCGACAGTCGGATGCTGAGGTTGCTCGGGGAGACGGCCAAAAGCTGCCGGGATTGGGGGATGCCCCTGCTGGCGATGATGTATACCCGGGGTGAGGAGATCAAGGACCAGTTCGACGTCAGATACGTCAAACACGCCGCCCGGGTGGGGGCGGAGCTGGGGGCGGACATCGTCAAGGTCAACTACACCGGTTCGGTGGAGAGTTTCCGGGAGGTGGTCGACGGCTGCCCGGTCCCGGTGGTGATCGCCGGTGGGGAGAAGATGGAGACCAACGAGGAACTGCTCACCATGGTCAAGGAATCCTTGGAAGCCGGTAGCCGCGGGGTCTCGATCGGCCGCAATGTATTCCAACACGCCGACCCGATCGCGATCATCAAGGCCATCGACCTCCTGGTCCACAGTGACCGGTCCATCCCGGAAGCGCTGGCCAGCCTGCCGGAAGGGAAGAGTTAAGATGAGTGAAGTCAAACAGGTCTGGATCGATTGCCGACCCTGGTCGAAGAAGCGGGTGCTGACCGCACTGGAGAACGGCGCCGACGCGGTAATTGTGCCGCCGGGCAAGACCAGGGAGGTCAAGGAACTGGGCCGGTTGCGGACGGTCGCCGAGGACGGAGACCTGAAGCTGGGCCGGACCGTGGCCGAGATTGAAATCACCGGTCTTGGGGACCAGGAAGAGATTATCTTCCAGGGGAAGAACCGGACCGTGATCGTCTCCGCCCGGGACTGGAAGATTATCCCCCTGGAGAACATCATCGCCCGTTCCGCCCGGGTGATGGCGGTGGTGGAGAGTCTCCCCGCCGCCCGGACCGCCCTGGGTATCCTGGAAAAAGGAGTGGACGGGGTGGTGGTCAAAAGCCATTCCCCCAAGGTGATCAGGGAGATCGTCGGCCTGGTCAAGAGCGGTCGGGAGAAACTGGAGCTGACCCCGGTCAAGATCACCGCCATCGAGGAACTGGGGATGGGCGACCGGGTCTGTGTTGACACCTGCTCGGTCTTCGCCCCGGGAGAGGGAATGCTGGTGGGAAACACCGGTACAGCTTTCTTCCTGGTCCACGCCGAGACAGTCGAGACCCCTTACGTGGCCCCCCGCCCCTTCCGGGTCAACGCCGGCGGGGTCCACGCCTACACCCTGCTCAGCGGCGGGAAAACCTGTTACCTCTCCGAAGTGAAGATCGCCGACGAAGTGATGACGGTCAGTTTCCGGGGCCGGACCCGGTCGGCGATTGTCGGCCGGGCCAAGGTGGAGAAACGACCGATGCTTTTGGTCCGGGGCCGGTCGGGGAAGAACGAGGTCAGTTTGATCCTCCAGAACGCCGAAACCATCCGGCTGGTCCGGCCCCGGGGTCGGCCGCTCTCGGTGGCCGCTCTCAAGAAGGGGGACGAGGTCCTGGCCCACTTCTCCTCCGGGGGGCGCCATTTCGGAACCAGGATCGAGGAGAGCATCGAAGAGAAATGACGGCGAGAGTGCTCTACGACCGGGTAACAATTGCCGGGGTCGGCTTGATGGGTGGCTCATTGGGGCTGGCCCTGAAGGAGCGGGGCCTGGCCGGAGAGGTGGTGGGCTGGGGGAGGAACCGGGCCCGTCTCGACCGGGCGGTCGAGCGGGGAGCGATCGACCGTGGGACCCGTGCCCCGGAGGAGGCCCTGGCCGGCTGTCGGCTTTTGGTCTTCGCCACCCCGGGAACGGTCACCGAGAAGCTGGCTCGGGAGTGGTTCCCGCTTCTCCCGCCCGGCTGCCGGATCACCGATCTGATTTCGGTCAAGGGGAAGTTGGTCGAGACCCTGACCGGGCTGACTCCTGCCCGGTCATCCTACGTCAGTTCCCACCCTCTCTGCGGCTCCGAGCAGGCCGGGGTGGAAGCAGCCCGTGCCGACCTCTACCGGGACCAGCTCTGCCTGATCACTCCTGTTGCCGGGACGAAGAAGACCGCCATCGGGGAGATTCAGAAGCTCTGGCAGTCCCTGGGCATGAATGTGGTCTCGATGGCCCCCGCCCGTCACGACCGGGTGGTGGCCGCGGTCAGCCACCTCCCCCATCTGGCGGCGGCGGCCTTGGTCAACCAGATCGGAGACGAGAAACTCCTCTCCTTCGCTGGGACCGGCTTGCGGGACGCCACCCGGATTGCCGGGGGCAGTCCGGCCCTCTGGGCGGAGATCGTCGCCGCCAACCGCCGGCAGATCATCCCCCAGATCGATGGTCTGATGGAGAATCTGATGCTGGCCAAACAGCACGTTAAGTCGGGCGACCCGGCCCGGATCGGGCTCTGGCTGCGGAAGGCCGCCCTGAGGCGGAAGAAGCTCGAACCCTGAAAGTGCCATTAGAATGCTGATCCGGATTATTCACGGAAAAAAATTTTTAATCAGGGTTATAGAGATTGCTTCGCTCATTGCATTCGCTCGCAATGACATTTGTCATTGCGAGGAGGCCCGAAAGATTTCGGGCCGACGAAGCAATCTCATCAAATTCCATTGAAATTGTAAGCTGTCTGAAATGAAAGAGACACCTATGAACCAAGAGAACAGCGTCGTGATAACGATGGACGGGACCTGCGGATCGGGGAAGTCCACGATCGCCAAGCGGTTGGCGGAACGGCTCGGGGTTGTCTACCTCGATACCGGGGCGATGTACCGGGCCCTGACCTGGAAAGCGCTCCGCTCCGGGGCCGATCTCTCCGACCGGGAGGGTCTGGTCAAGCTGGCGGAGCGGACCGAGATCCGTCTGCGGAGGGGAGAGGAGGGGACCCGGGTCTTTGTCGACGGGCAGGAGGTTACCGAGGTGATCCGGACCCCGGAGATCACCAACGCGGTCAAGTCCCTCGCCGACGTCCCCGGCGTCCGCCAGAAACTGGTGGATGAGCAACGGAGGATTGCCGCCTCCCGGTCGGTAGTGGCCGAGGGCCGGGACACCGGAACCGTGGTTTTCCCGGCCGCCGACTACAAGTTCTTCGTCGACGCTCCGCTCGAGGTCCGGACCGAACGGCGCCTGCGGGATTTTTTGCAGAAGGGCCTTCAGATCACCCGCGAGGAGGTTCGGGCAGATCTGGAGAAGAGAGATCACGCCGACCGCTCCCGGCCGGTCGGGGCCCTGCGCCTGGCCGATGACGGGATCGTCATCGATACCGGAGATACCGAGGAGATCGAGGCCAACCTGCAGAAGATCCTGGCCTGTATAAAGGAAGTAATCGGTAATCAGTGATCGGTAATCGGTGATCGGTTCCGCCGTCGCCCTTCGGGCTATGGCGGATTCAATTGGTGGCCGGTGGTCACGGTCCTTTAAGTCCTTTTCGTCGTTTTGCCTGTTGACCCCGTTCTGACCCGATGCTATTCTCCCCCGCGATTCAAAACCGTTAACCAGCGGGCTGTCCGCCCGCCCAACCCCGGCGTCCGCCGCCCCCGGCGAGCGTCACCAGCAAGAGGAAACTTTGCAATGACGGAACTTGTCAACCAGGAACCACAACCGCAACAGGAAGCGGACCGGGAAGAACCGGTTGTCCAACAGGAGCCGGCGATCCGGGAAGAGGCCGATAATTTTCAAGAGACGGTGACCTCCGAGGAACTGGCCCAGATGGTCGACGCCACGATGCAACATCTGGAGGAGGGGAAGATCGTCACCGGCAAGATTTACGGGATTCGTTCCGACTACGTGGTGGTCGACATCGGCTACAAGTCGGAGGGGTTGATCCCCTTAAGCGAATTCGAGAGCGAGACCAGTCTCCAGGCCGGGGATACGGTGGATGTTCTGCTCGAGCGGATGGAAGACCGCGATGGGATGGTCTGCATCTCCAAGGAGAAGGCCGACAAGCTGAAGAACTGGGAGCGGATCATCTCCCAGTACCAGGAGGGCGATACCATCCGGGGCGTGATCTCCCAGCGGGTCAAGGGGGGGATGATGGTCGATATCGGGCTAAGCGCCTTCCTCCCCGCCTCCCAGATCGATATTCAGTATATCAAGGACAAGGATGCCCTGATCGGCCAGGAATACGAGTTCAAGATCATCAAGATCAATGAACGCCGCCGGAACATCGTCCTCTCCCGCCGGGAACTTTTGGAGGAGGCCCGCAAGGAAGCCCGGGACAAGCTCCTGGCCGAGATCCAGGAGGGCGATCTCCGCCAGGGGGTGGTCAAGAACATCACCGACTTCGGAGTCTTTATCGATCTCGGCGGTCTTGACGGCCTGCTCCATATCACCGATATGTCCTGGGGGAGGATCAGTCATCCCTCGGAGCTGCTGGCGGTCGGGGACGAGGTCGAGGTCAAGATCCTCAAGTACGACAAGGACCGGCAGCGGGTCTCCCTGGGGCTGAAGCAGAAGTCGGCCAACCCCTGGGAGTCGGTGGCGGAGAAGTATCCCCCCGGAAGCAAGGTTCAGGGTCGGGTGGTCAATATTATGCCGTACGGCGCCTTTATCGAGCTCGAAGACGGGGTCGAGGGGCTCTGCCATATCTCGGAACTTTCCTGGACCCGGAAGATCAACCATCCTTCCGAGATTCTGGCCATCGGGGACGTGGTTGAGATCGTGGTTCTCCGATCCCAGCCCGAGGAGGAGAAAATCTCTTTGGGGATCAAGCAGCTGGAGGCCAACCCCTGGACCAAGGTCGCCGACAAGTTCCCGGTCGGGACGGTGGTCAAGGGCAAGGTCCGGAATATGACCTCCTATGGTGCCTTCCTGGAAGTCGAGGAGGGGATCGACGGTTTGATCCACGTCTCCGATATGTCCTGGACCAAGAAGATCGCTCACCCCTCCCAGCTCTTCAAGCGGGGGGACAAGGTGGAGGCGATCGTCCTGGCCATCGACCCCGATAACAAGAAGATCTCCCTGGGGACCAAGCAACTGGAGTCCGACCCCTGGCGGGAAGTGGCATCCCGCTACACCCCCGGGGATATTGTCGAGGGGAAGGTGACCAAGCTGACCGGGTTCGGGGTCTTCGTCGAGCTCGACTCCGGGGTTGAGGGTCTGGTCCACATCTCCCAGGTCAGCGATAAGCCTTTTAACGACCTCAAGGAAGTCAT
>CAZPMN010000026.1:0-37008 GCA_964587835.1 uncultured bacterium | reverse complement strand
GAATAGGTGGCTACCTTGGAGCGGAATGAGTGGCTACCTTGCTCCGAAATACGCAATACGGGCCGGAAATCATCAGAGCATAATTTCTGATAAGCTCTTCTATTTTCTCTGGGAAAAAGGAATATGAGTTATTCATGTACGCAATTCTGGGATCATCGGGGCCCCCGGTCAACGGATCCGGTGTCGTGAATCTCCCCGTCTCCGGATCATAGAACCTCGCCCGGTTGTACTGGAGCCCGATCTCTTCTTCCCATCTCCGGCTGGTGAACTTGTACTCGTTTGAACTCTGACCGGTGGAGCCGGTGATCTTCCCCCAGGCGTCGTACTGGTAACTCCCCACCTGGTTCCCAGCCTCGTCCGTCAAGACGCGGACGCTGCCCAAAGCATCTGAATGATAATACTCACAACCGGCCGGGGTCACTCTCTTGATCAACTTGTCGATCCCGATACCTTGGACGTAATAGGCATGTACGGCACCGCCGTCGGCGTAATCCTCCAGGATGTTGATCCCGTCGTAGAGGAACTTGGTCACCTCCCCTGCCGTGTTCTTCTTGCTGATCCGGCGTTTATCGCCGTCGTAGGCGAACTCGTTGGTCGCCCCGCCGGGAAGCGTGACCTTGGTCAAACGGTTCTCGAAGTCGTACTCGTAGATGGTTTCTCCAACCTCCGGGACGGTCTTTTTGGTGAGGCACCCGTTGCGGTCATACTCGTAGGTTATCGGCTCCCCGGAGAGGAGGGTGGTGGTGATGGTGGCAGTGGCGGTGTTGCCGGCCAGGTCCCGGGTGGTGGAGGTGATGGTGTTCAGGCTGGGCTATCTTGCCAAAGAACGAAAAGGTGGCTCTTAAAACTACCGGGGGATCGATATCTTCTTAAGATGGTCTGGTTTGGCATTTTGATCATACCAGAACCTATTTCTAATAACCCAGGTTTTCTTACCAGATTGAATTTTAGGGTTTGACCCTGTATCCGCAATATTAATAATTCCTATTTTGTACTCTCTTTAGAATACATCTTCCGTTTCTTTATCTCTGCTTCTAAATATGTATCAATTTTTAATAATACTCCGAAAACTATTACATTTAGAAATATAAGCATAATTAGAAGTGAAATATATGCATTAACAATTTTGGTAGGAATAATCGACACAAACATTCCAAGGATTATTGGAGACATAATCATAATAATTAAAAATATTTTCCTATACATTCTTACTCTCGCTTGAATATCAATAAGCTGATTGCAGCCTTTGCTCCTGAATTTATTCCTAAGAGATTTATCGCGCACTAAATAAGTTGAGACAAATATTCCCAAACACCCTAATAATGCAGGAATTGTTATAGAATTCATAATATATTTTCTATCGATATAACTTCTGTTCGTTCCTGGCATCACCTATTCCTTGGAATATATCTACTCCAACCCAAATCACCTCTACACCAACAACACCCCAGCCTACTGCAGGTATAACCGAAGTACCGCCTTCAACAGCCGCTGTACTAGCACCATAAAGCATCAAACCTCCTAGGGAGACTACTTCGGCTGCCGCCGAATATTCATATCCAAATCCTGTCTGAGAATTTCGAGCTGCCTCACGAATCGAATTGTGAAAGGCTTGATGGGCATTCCATGCTCTAACCATTTCAGATAAGCTACGATCGACAAATTGTTCGGCGATATTCATTTCATGTTGCATAATTTTCTGAGCTACTTGCCAGATATTCGTATCTGAAGATGCTTGATTGCTATGGGAAATATTCTCATCACTTAGATTATCAACATCTATTTGAGCGTTTTGCAATTTCTCAGCGCCATCATTTGTATCTTGGTTCTCTACAATATCTTCGCCTGTTTCTTTCGGCATGGTAACTTCTTCTTCCTCTGCTACATCATTCGCTGTTTGTCCAGGTTGCTGCGGCCCTACTTGCTGTCCCGCAGTCTCATTTTTCTTTTCTTCATTTTCTTCTTCATTCGCCTTAATCTGAACACCGTCTACCTCTTCCTGTTCTTCCGCTTGGAGTCCCAGCGGATCAATCAGATTAACCGGGTTGTTGTAGCAATAGACATATCGGTTAAGTTTATTCGGCTGTAGAGCATCAACATGCTCCTTAATAAACCGGTGGAAGATGGAGTAGATGCCGCTGAAGTAAGAGATCGTCGGATCATCGGGGCCGCCGGTAAGAGGATCCGGCGTCGTGAATCTCCCCGTCTCCGGATCATAGAACCTCGCCCGGTTGTACTGCAGCCCGATCTCTTCATCCCATCTCCGGCTGGTGAACTTGTACTCGTTTGAACTCTGACCGGTGGAACCGGTGATCTTCCCCCAAGCGTCGTACTGGTAACTCCCCACCTGGTTCCCATCCTTATCCGTCAACGCGCGGACGCTGCCCAAAGCATCTGAATGATAATACTCACAACCGGCCGGGGTCACTCTCTTGATCAACTTGTCGATCCCGATACCCTGGACGTAATAGGCAAGTACAGCGCCGTCGGCGGCATAGTCCTCCAAGATGTTGATCCCGTCGTAGAGGAACTTGGTTACTTCCCCCGCCGCGTTCGTCTTGCTGATCCGGCGTTTATCGCCGTCGTAGGCGAACTCGTTGGTCGCCCCGCCGGGAAGCGTGACCTTGGTCAAACGGTTCTCGAAGTCGTACTCGTAGATGGTCTGTCCCCCGTCTGGTCACTTGGTATCAAGCATTGGGATACCTAATTCCCAGCGGTCTAACAATGTTCCCACTACAATAATTTCCCTCCTAACTGCCGAACTTAGTATTTGGGGTGTGACCCTGAACCATATTGAACCATACCCCATGACCAGGCCTTCTTGTCAACTTAGTACCTAGGGTTTGACCCTGATCTTTCCATGTTCCCACTACAATATTTTCCCTCCTAACTGCCAAACATATATTTGGGGTGTGACCCTGTCCTTCTATTCTCACGACCAGTCCTTCTTGTCAACTTAGTACTTAGGGTTTGACCCTGACTTGACTCACTTAGGGTTTGACCCTGATCCTTCATACGTTACTAATTACATTCGTATATATACTACTCCGATATTCTTTTCTTGGTATAAGATCTGAACATTGATTACTCCAGACTGATTTATTTGAAATTCCCAATTTTTGAAAACACCTCCAACCGGCTCCCAAGTAAATACTATAATGGTATATCTGTCACCGTTATAGTGTACTTGGATAGGTTGAACCATTTCCTGTATTCTAGTTGGGATGCTGCCTAGTTCTCCAGACTCAATATCTGAATATTGATTTAACAATATGTATCTCACATCGGCATAGTATAGCTGAAAATATAGATATAATACATTTAAAGCAAGCTCATAATCCATCACATTATCCTGATTAGATTGTATAATATGATTCAAGTTTTCAACCATAACATAGTCATGACCCATATTGGGGAAGTAATGCTTCGCTAGATAATATATCTCATCATTCTTTGGTTTATGTGCTAGATATATCATCTTCCCGAGTTGCTCGTCTTCTTTTACTAAATATATATTGAAGTCGCTTATCGAATTATATTGTTCCAACTCTTTCAATAGGATTAAATCGTGATTAGTGTATTTATTATACTCTTCTAAATCATGAATATTGTGAATAAACGGAATCCTGAATTCATTAATTGCTATTTCAAGCAACTTTTCCTTCAAGCTATTATTTATTGAATTTCCTATGGCATGGCAAGCTAGTAAGCAACTTAATGTAATTGTAGTAATCATATTAGTTCTGCTTCCTTATACCATGAACCTACCGAAACCATCATCACTATTTGGATTTTCTCTCTTCCTCCAAGCTTTCAATCAATTCAGTAAATGTGGGATATTCATCCAATTCTTTTATTCCTACAATATAGCTTGGCCTTCCCCAATCTCGTTCCCCATGATTTTTCACAATCTTATCTATATCATAATCTGTTAGCTCCATAATGTCATTATAATACTTTGGATTAATTTCCCTTGAAGTTAAATATCCGCCGTGCGTAGTTTCGCCGTGCGCAAAACCTTTAGCAATCTCTGAGTTTAATAGATTAGCAATAAAATTTGTTCTTGTATCAGTATCTTCTCTTGGTATCCCCTGGGCTTCTAAATCCTTTTCTACTCGATCCGAAAATACATATGCTGTTTCTGTGCTACGTTTATATTTCCCCATAGTAATCTCACCACGTCGATCTTTTAATTCTTCTCCTGTCTCTTCTTCATATTCTTCTACTGTCGTATATACCGCTCTCATGTCATGACGATCCAATGAAAGACGATCAATTTTTCCAGAACTTACTTCTTTTGAGATTTCTTCCCAAACAGCATTCATTTTCTCAATAATAATTTCTTGCTCCCTTGAAGATGTGTTTGAATTTCTAAATTCTACGAGGATTTCTCCTTCCTTCTCTTCCGCGGCAGCGGCCTCTGTATTGTCGCTAATAACTTCTCCCGCCTCTAACCCTAGCGGATCAATCAAATTAACCGGGTTATTGTAACAATAGACATAACGATTGTGCTTATCGGGCTGGAGTGCATCGACATGCTCCTTAATAAACCGGTGGAAGATGGAGTAGATGCCGCTGAAGTAGGAGATTGTGGGATCATCGGGGCCACCGGTCAACGGATCCGGCGTCGTGAATCTCCCCGTCTCCGGGTCATAGAACCTCGCCCGGTTGTACTGCAGCCCGATCTCTTCTTCCCAACGCCTTGAGGTGAACTTGTATTCGTTGGAACTCTGACCGGTGGAGCCGGTGATCTTTCCCCAGGCGTCATACGCGTAAGTCCCCACCTGGTTCCCATCCTTATCCGTCAACGCGCGGACGCTGCCCAAAGCGTCCGAATGATAATACTCGGAACCCGCATCCGTCACCCTCTTTATCAGCTTGTCGATCCCGATACCTTGGACGTAGTAGGCAAGTACGGCCCCGCCGGCGGCATAGTCCTCCAAGATGTTGATCCCGTCGTAGAGGAACTTGGTTACTTCCCCCGCCGCGTTCGTCTTGCTGATCCGGCGTTTATCGCCGTCGTAGGCGAACTCGTTGGTCGCCCCGCCGGGAAGCGTGACCTTGGTCAAACGGTTCTCGAAGTCGTACTCGTAGATGGTTTCTCCAACCTCCGGGACGGTCTTTTTGGTGAGGCACCCGTTGCGGTCATACTCGTAGGTTATCGGCTCCCCGGAGAGGAGGGTGGTGGTGATGGTGGCAGTGGCGGTGTTGCCGGCCAGGTCCCGGGCGGTGGCGGTGATGATGTTCGGTCCGGGCTGGAGAGTAACACCTTCGGCTCTAAACCTTCCCACGTTTGGATATACTTGAGCCGCCACACCGTTGACGGCAACCGAGTCGACCTGGGCGGCGGCGCCTAGATGATCGACATCGGAGACATCACCCTTGATATTAGTGACCAAGGAAGGATCGCCCGGGCTGGACTGCCCCCGAGCCGTTAACTGGTTCAGTTCGTTATAGGTATAATAAATACCAGTCCCCTCATTACCATTCTCGTCTCTCAACTTCTCGGTGAGGCGGTTGCCGACCTTGTCATAAGCGTCCCCAACGAGGAATTGGAACTATCAATAATGTATCTGTCAGTAGTCAATACCTTGGCCCTGATTATCCTGTAACAATCCTACTGGTTACTTTGTATCGTATATTGTAGATTCTCGGCGTCCCATACTATGTTTGACTTATTGTTTTCATACCATCTAAGCCATGCGTCCGGATCAGATCCTAAAAATGGCACATCAATATACTTGTGAAATAAGGACACTACCTTCTCCTTGTCGTATCGGCTTCTTTTCATATGACTTATGATAAATGGAATACTTTGACTATCCCCAATTTCAAATAACTCATATAGAATTACATATCTTATTGCACCGTTAGAACCTTCTAGCTTCTTTCTTAATTTTGGTATAGCATTCGAACCTTCTATTGAACCCAAAGCCCAAATAGCTTTTTCTTGCACATCAATACTGTCATCACATAGTAACGTATTTACGATTGGCATTTGGGACTCATTACCAAATTTTATGAGGGATTTAGCCACCTCTGATCTAACCCAATAATGCTCATCGTCAACATGCTCCAGAATTACTGGTAATATAGAATTATCACCTATCTCGGTTAGTGATCTAATGGCATTTGCTCTAACCTCATAAAATGGATCTGCACAAGATGTAATTAGAGAATCAATAGCCTTTTGATCTTTGAATTCACTAAGTGCATGCGCAGCATAAGCTCGATCCCATGGATTATCACTCTGAGACATATCTATATAATCGTCCAAAGTCTTATTCGTGAAATAATGATATATGGTTAACCCGATAATAACCAATATAATCACTAATGTGGAGTATCGTTTGCAAGCATTCATATTCTTGGTATTAAGGATCAGTAAATCCAAGTGCTATTCTGGCTTGTTGTTCGCTCAGATGTACTTCACTGCGAGTAGGTGGCCAGGAATTAATTTGTTGCTGTGAAGATGATATATGATAGGTGTAGGTATGCCATCTCCGGGTATCGGTACTCCTCGAGCGTTCTACAATAGTTGTGTAATGCCTAGACCCCCGTTCTCCAATTCCTACCCTTAGAATACTATCTTGCGCACTTACTCCTATTGCCGCAATTGGTGCAGCCGCATCCGTCCGACGAATGAATGGAGGATCACCCTGGGTAGGCAATGCTCCAGCAGCGAATTCGGCTACCTTGCCGGCTACAGAAGGCTTTTCAGTAAATCGGAACTCCTCTCTATATGGATCTGTATATCCGCGAGTTTGTAGTGCATCGCGTTGTTCTTTTCTTTCTCTGATTATATCACGATAGTGGATATTAATATTAGAGTTTGGATCCAAATAGTCTCTTAGGATTTCCTTTTTTTCCTCATCGGTCCGAGACCTAAATGGCCAAGACACAATTTCCCATATAGTTTCAAGAATATCCCCCTTAACTTCTTCAACTGTTTTACTTGGATTGGGTGTTTGCCTCGGTTCTGGAACAGGCATTGGAACTGGACGAGATTGTCCAGTAAATTCAGCTATCTTTTTCCCCTCTTTCTCTTCTTCAGCTTCGATCCGAACCTCCGTTGTTTGATCTTCCTCTGCCTGCAAGCCTAGCGGATCAATATGATTAACCGGGTTGTTATAACAATACACATACCGGTTAAGCTTATCAGGCTGGAGAGCATCGACATGCTCCTTGATGAACCGATGGAAGATGGAGTAGATGCCGCAGAAGTAAGAGATCGTCGGGTCATCGGGGCCGCCCGTCAACGGATCCGGCGTCGTGAATCTCCCCGTCTCCGGGTCATAGAACCGCGCCCGGTTGTATTGCAACCCGATCTCTTCTTCCCAACGCCTTGAGGTGAACTTGTATTCGTTGGAACTCTGACCGGTGGAGCCGGTGATCTTTCCCCAGGCGTCGTACTGGTAAGTCCCTACCTGATTTCCAGCCTCGGCCGTCAAAAGGCGGACGCTGCCCAAGGCGTCCGAGTGATAGTACTCGGAACCCGCATCCGTCACCCTCTTGATCAGCTTGTCGATCCCGATACCTTGGACGTAATAGGCATGTACGGCACCGCCGTCGGCGTAATCCTCCAGGATGTTGATCCCGTCGTAGAGGAACTTGGTCACCTCCCCTGCCGTGTTCTTCTTGCTGATCCGGCGTTTATCGCCGTCGTAGGCGAACTCGTTGGTCGCCCCGCCGGGAAGCGTGACCTTGGTCAAACGGTTCTCGAAGTCGTACTCGTAGATGGTTTCTCCAACCTCCGGGACGGTCTTTTTGGTGAGGCACCCGTTGCGGTCATACTCGTAGGTTATCGGCTCCCCGGAGAGGAGGGTGGTGGTGATGGTGGCAGTGGCGGTGTTGCCGGCCCGGTCCTTGGCGGTGGCGGTGATGGTGTTGGGTCCGGGCTGTAGAGTAACACCTTCGGCTCTAAACCTTCCCACGTTTGGATAGATTGCAGCCGCCACACCGTTGACGGCAACCGAGTCAACCTGAGCGGTAGCGCCTAGGTGATCGACATCGGAGACCTCACCCTTGATATTGGTAACCAAGGAAGGATCGCCCGGGCTGGACTGCCCCCGAGCCGTTAACTGGTTCAGTTCGTTATAGGTATAATAAATACCAACCCCGTCACTCAACTTCTCGGTGAGGCGGTTGCCGACCTTGTCATAGAGGGCGATCGGCAGGTCGAAGGACGGCCCCTCCTTCTTCACGTCGGCCGGGGCCAGGTTGACCGTGATCTTGTCGTCGGGGTAGGTGAAGCCGGAGTTACTGATCGCGGTCCGGACCCGGTCACGCGACTCCTTGACCGCCGCGTCGGGCAGACCCACCACCGCCTCGGTCGGCAACCCCCCGCTGACGTCGACCTCGATCTCGATCGGGTAGGCTTCGATCCCCCAAAGCCCCGCCGAATTTACCTTGGAGAGCATCTCGCTGAAGACCTCATTTATTTGAGCAGACTCTCAACCACCTCGGTAGATATCTCCAGTATAGGGGATTATTCTACCCCGACAAGATTATTGTCGGAATATCCGGATCCTGATTACAAGGGGTTGTTGATCTTGCCGTCGGTCAATGGTATTATTTGTTCATTCACAACAAGAAAGCAACCGGGAAACTGTGCTATGAAAACCCATCAAGCAATAGACCGGCGCAGCCTGGCTTTAGCGCGTGCGGTTGTTGAAATAATCGACCGGGACAGCGAACGTAAGGGTCTCCGCAAAGCTCAAGAAAACTGCTCGCGCTGGTATCGGGAGAGTCCCGCTCGTTCAATCGAGGAATGGTTGGAAATACTCGAACAGGGCTGGCCTCACGTCCGGAAGGTACTTTTGGACGAAAGCGAGGAGGGGCGTCGGTTACGCCAGAGCAGTCCATTTTGCGGAGTCTTATCCCCCCGGCAACGCTGGAATATTTATAGGAACTTCCAGGATGAATCGCCTTCAGCTTGAACACGTGCTCCGCGCCAGCGGGAACGTATCCGGCTGCCGAGAGATCATCATCCTCGGCAGTCAGGCGATACTCGGCGCCTTCCCAGCAGCCCCTGCCAACCTGCTGTCATCAATGGAGGTGGATCTCTATCCCCTGGAAGCTCCCGACAAAGCGGATCTGATCGACGGCTGCCTGGGAGAGTTGTCGCCTTTCCACGAGGCCTTCGGGTATTACGCTCACGGAGTTGGACCCGAGACAGCTGTTTTGCCGGCTGGATGGAAGGAACGCCTTATTCGCCTGGAAAATCCGAACACCGGCGGCATAATTGGCTGGTGCATTTCGCCGACTGATCTGGCGATCAGCAAGTTGCTGGCCGGACGAGAGAAAGACCTGGATTTCGTCAAAGGTATGCTCAAGTCAAAACTCATAAGCAGAACAAGCATTAAAGAAATTCTGGGGGAATTAAAAGATAAGGACGCGACAACAGTGCTGGCCCGGCTTTCTCGTTGTACGAACGGCTGATCATTGAATCCCCATTTTGTATGGTTTAGTCTGTCAAGGAAGATGAATTGTAGTTACCTGGTGGTTAACCAACAATATTCCTAAGCCGTTAATTTGTTGGTTAAACAATCCGGCTTCCGAGGGAATTGAATCTACTTTATGCTGCTCCCAATTAACAGCAGACTGACTCCTTCCCGCTGACCCCGCTTCCACTCCAGGAACGACTCGATCCCGGCTTTCAGTCCATCCACGGCCCCGATGGGGATGGTTCTCTCCTTCCTCCCTTTTCCCACCACGGTCAGGTAGTCCTTCCCGGAGACATCACCGACATTCAGTGCTGTCAGCTCTCCCAGGCGGAGCCCGGTGTCAAAGAGAAGATCGAAGATTAGGTTGTCCCGGGGGTTACTCCCCTCCTCCACTGCTTTCCGAAACTTCGTTTCCTCCGAGACGGTGAAATGCTTGACCTGAGTTCTCTTGACCCTGGGTTTCATCAGACCGTTTAAACGAAAAAGGCGGCCCCGTCGCGGGGCCGCCTTTTCTGGTTTCTTGGTGGGTTTAGATTATCTGGTCACAGGAACATCCCCAACCTTGCCCCAGAAGACCTTGGTCACATCCTTGATGAACCAGTAGCCTGTCGAGGGGCGGAAGGCTCCGATCTGGTCACGGCCATATCCTCCGTAGTCACCCGGAACGGGGATATCCCCGGTCCTCCCCCAGTAGGCTCTAGACACACCTCTGACTGCCCATAATCCGCTGGATTGCCGGAAGACCGAAGCTTTCCACTTCCTTTCAGCATCATAAGACCCGGGAGCCGGAAGATCGTCGTTGGGCTTGCCCCAGAAGACCTTGGTCAGGTCCTTGATAAACCAGTAGCCAGTAGAAGGACGATAACACCCGATATTGGCAGTACCATCACCTGAGTAGTCTCCGGGTAGAGGCTCGTCGTTTTCTCCGGCTTTGCCCCAGTAAGCCCGGGTAACTCCCCGGATCGCCCAGAGTCCGGAGGACTGTCGGTAGACTCCGATATCGGTACTGCCGTCTCCATCGAAGTCACCAGCAGCTGGAACGTCGTCGTTGGGCTTGCCCCAGAAGACCTTGGTCAGGTCCTTAATGAACCAGTAGCCGGTCGAGGGGCGGTAGGCCCCGATATCGGTGATCCCATCCGCATCGTAATCGCCAGGAACCGGGATGTCCCCGTTCCGGCCCCAGTAAGCTCTCGTCACTCCTCTAATAGCCCAGAGACCCGAGCTGGGGCGGAAGACTCCGATGTCGCTGGTCCCGTTTCCGTTGTAATCGGTAATCCAGGGAGGAATCATCGGCGTTACCGTGGTAACAGGCATTACGCTTGCTGTGGGTGAGGGAGTTGGAGGAGGCGTGGGCGTGATCCATTCGGCGATATAGTTCGCGCCTCCCACCGCGGTAAAGTATCCCCCCGCGTAGAGGTTGGAGCCGTTCCAGGCCCCTTCGATATCGTCGGTGCTTACCCCCGAACTCAGAGCCGACCAGGCGCTTCCATCCCATTGGGCGACCCGGTTCGCGGGCACGCCTCCCGCCGTGTTGAAACCTCCTCCCGCGTAGAGGTTGGAGCCGTCCCAGGCCAGGGCGTCGACACCGCCGTTCATCCCCGAACTGAGGGCCGACCAGGCGCTTCCGTCCCATTTGGCAATACGGTTCGCGCTCACGCCTCCCGCCTCGGTGAAGCCCCCTCCCGCGTAAAGGTTGGAGCCGTCCCAGAGCAGCGCGGTAACAGGCTGGTCCATCCCCGAACTGAGAGCCGACCAGGCGCTTCCGTCCCATCTGGCCATACGGTTCGCGGGTGCGCCTCCCGCAGTGGTGTAGTACCCCCCCGCGTAGAGGCTGGATCCGGCCCAGGCCAGCGCGGTGACATAGCCGTCCATCCCCGAACCGAGAGCCGACCAGGCGCTTCCGTCCCATTTGGCGATATAGTTCGCGGGCACGCCTCCCGCCGTGGTGAATTGCCCTCCCGCGTATAGGTTGGAGCCGTCCCAGGCCAGCGAGTTGACTTTGCCGTTCATCCCCGAACTGAGGGCCGACCAGGCGCTCCCGTCCCATTTGGCAATAAAGTACACTTCCACGCCGCCCGCCTGAAAAAAATTTCCTCCCGCGTAAAGGTTGGAGCCGCCCCAGGCCAGCGCGCTGACATAGTTGTTCACCTCTGAACTGAGGCCCGACCATTGTTGCCCGGTGACCGGCTTTACCGCCAGCACCGTGCCGGCGAGCAGGATGAGACCTGTCAGAGCAAATTTATTCATAATCATTTTTCCTTTTTCTGTTCTTGTCCCAATCGAAGATATATTAAGGAGAGCATAAAATAGGTTGCATATCATTGCGAGGAGGCCCGAAAGCTTTCGGGACGACGAAGCAATCTCAATCTACTGCCCTAGAATAGATTGCTTCTCCGTCAGGCGACCTGCCGGATCGACTGAGCTGCACTCGCAATGACCTTATTCGGGGATGCAATCTATAACCTGCTCTCATTAATAATTGGATAGCTACGTCTACCCGCGCCGGGTCATCTCTTCACAACCCAGTTTTCAAATTTATTCTCACAATTCTGCGGGCCAAGGTTAAGGAGTTACGCTTACCGGAGTGCATTCTCACCTCAAGGTATCATTTGTCAAGGAAATTTGATTAAATAAATTCCGTACGGAGCAGGGTTTTAACCGCCCCCAAATTCATGCGGGATATCCGTGAAGACCTATTGGGTTCCGATCAAAGCTTCCTTCATACAACGAGACAGATTTCAGGGCGTTTTTCCAGCTGATCCATATCAGGATTCACGTAGATCTTAAACCGGATTATTTACGAATAACAGCATCGACAGTTGCCTAGATTGAGATTGCTTCCCGCCACGCATTGATCGCGGCTGAAGGCTATTCGCTCGCAAAGATTTTTGTCATTGCGAGGAGGCCCGAAAACTTTCGGGCCGACGAAGCGATCTCGACAATTTATGCCAAATTGAACTGATGATGAATAATCCAGGTTGATCTTGTCTTTGAGACCATCCCCGGCCCCGATGGGGATGGTTCTCTCCTTCCTACCCTTGCCCACGACCGTCAGGTAGTCTTTCCCGGAGATATCCCCGACGTTAAGGGCCGTCAGCTCACCCAAGCGAAGACCGGTATCGAAGAGGAGATCGAAGAGCAGCTGGTCCCGGGGGTCATCCCCCTCCCCCACTATTTTCCGGAACCTCGTCTCTTCCGAAACGGTGAAGTGTTTGACCTGGGTTTTTTTTGATCCGGGGTTTCATTAGATCCCTTAACCAGAAAAGGCGGCCCCGGTGAAGGGCCGCCTTTTCTGTTTGATTGGTGGATTTAGATTATCTGGTTACCGGCACATCCCCGGGCCGGCCCCAGAAGACCCGGGTCAGGTCACGGATGAACCAGTAACCGGTAACGGGGCGGTAGGCCCCGATCTCGGTCGTTGGGCCCCTCCAGTAGCCGCCCGGGACCGGCGTGTCCCCAACCCTCCCCCAGTAAGCCCGGGTCACGTCCCGGATCGCCCACAGTCCCGAGGCGGGCCGGTAGACCCCGATGTCGGTGGTGCCGTCGGCGTTGTAGTCGCCGGGGACCGGGAGGGCATCCCCGGGCCGGCCCCAGAAAACCCGGGTCAGGTTCCTGATGAACCAATAGCCGGTGGCGGGCCGGTAGGCCCCGATCTCGATTACCCCGTCCCCGTTGTAATCCCCGGGAACGGGTTCATCCCCGCCCCGTCCCCAGTAGGCCCGGGTCACCCCCCGGATCGCCCACAATCCCGAGGCGGAACGGTAGACCCCGATGTCGGTAGTGCCGTCCGCCCGGTAGTCTCCGGGAACCGGGATATCCCCGGGGCGCCCCCAGAAGATTCCGGTCTGGCCCCGGACGAACCAGTGCCCGGCCGCCGGGCGATAATTACCGATGTCGGTGGTACCGTCACCGTCGTAGTCACCGGGAACGGGCTCGTCACCAGGCCGGCCCCAGTAAGCCCGGGTCACTCCCCGGATCGCCCACAGCCCCGAGGCGGGGCGGTAGACCCCGATGTCGGAGACCCCGTCGCCATCGTAATCAAAGATCCAGGGCCGGGCAACCGGGGTCGGGGTGGGCGGCGGGGTTTGATATCCTTCGGGCGTCGCCGTGGGAGTGGAAGACGGCGGCGGCGTGGTCGAAACGTCGTCCGCGGACCAGGTTACCTGGTCCACCCAACCGCAGTCCGAACCGGAGCTGACGGAATAATCCTTCACGTACCGCCACCTAAGCGTGTGGGCTCCGGCCGTGAGGCTGTAAGTCTTCTCCTGCCAGACCGCCGCACCGGAGACCCGGTCGCGCCGGTAGCCGTCAATATAGAACTCGAGGTAGTCGTAGTAAGTTTCCGAGGAGACCATCCACCAGAAGCCGAGTTCACCCGGCCCGGCCACCTCCGTCTCGAACCAGGTTTCCTGACCGTCGGCGATCGCCGCACTCCGGGCCGCGTCCACCCCGTCGTGATTCACCCCCGCCTGTCCGTACCAGTCGCCGTCACCGCCGGTCGCCCAGTCGAGCCCGCAGTTGTCCAGGGCCGCGCAGAGGGTAATCGCCGGAGGCGGGGGCGGCGTGGCGGCGGGAGGCGGCGGGGTCGGATTGGCTATAGCCGAACCGCCCAGCGCGACATCCACCGCCGGATTGGTGCCGTCATTGCTCTCTATCCGGAGAGTATTCTGATGCTCGCCCGCCGAGACGGGTTCATAGACCACGTCAAAGGTTAGGTCCCGCCCCGGCTCGATCGTCGCCGGCAGGTCCGGTACGTTGGCCAGGTGAAAGTCCGGATTCGCCAGTTCCAGCGAAGCGGCCGCGTTCAATCTCCCCTCCGTCACGGTACGCCCGGTCCAGGCCGGCTGGGGATCCACCCCTTCCAGCAGGCACCCCTTCACCTCCTGTTGGGAGAAACCGGGGTTGAGCGACAGGATCAGGGCGGCCACTCCGGCCACGTGGGGGGTGGCCATTGAAGTTCCGCTGATCGTGTTGTAGCCCCCGTCCTTCCAGGTGCTTAAAATGCTCGACCCGGGGGCCGCCAGATCCACGCTGGTCGATCCGTAGCAGCTGAACGAGGAACGCTGGTCGTTGTGGTCGCAGCTGGCCACGGCCACGATATTTTCACTGGTGTAACTCGAAGGATAGTGAGGTAAGGTATCATTGTTCGATCCGGAATTTCCCGCCGCGGCGATGAAGAGCTGATTCGCCCGGCCGGCGGCGTCGATCATATCCTTCAAAGCCTGCGAATAACCGCCGCCGCCCCAGGAATTACTGCTCAGGTACGCCCCCTTTTCGATCGCATACTCGATGGCGGAGACCGCGTCGGCGGACGATCCGGAACCCGAATCACTCAAAAACTTCAAGGCCATCAACCTGACGTTCCAGTTTATCCCCGCCACCCCGATGCCGTTGTCTCCGACCGCGCCGATCGTACCAGCGCAGTGAGTCCCGTGACCGTGGCCGTCCATCGGGTCGCCGCTGGTCACCGTTCCGTTGCCACTGGTCCAGCGAGCCCCGTGAATGTCGCCGAATGCGGGGCTGGGATTCACCCACATATTTCCGGCCAGGTCGGGATGGTTGTAGTCGATCCCGGTATCGATCACGGCGACGATGACCTCGCGGCTGCCCGTGGTAATATCCCAGGCCTCGGGAGCATCGATGTCGGCGTCCTCCGTCCCCCCGGTCTGCCCGGTATTCTGCAGTCCCCATAATCCCTCGAACCGGGGATCATCGGGAACCGAGATCGCCCGCCATTCATAGTTCGGTTCCGCGTAGGCCACCTCCGGCCGGGCCTCGTAAGCGGCGATCAGGCTCTCCAGATCACTCCCCTGGGGCAGCTGCACCACCTCAACCGGTATCCGGCGGTAGGCGTGCAGCCGGACGCCCCCCAGGTTGGCGTGGAGCGATTGGCGGCTCGAAGTTTTGACCTCCGGCCGGAAGCCCACCAGGATCTGATCGGGGATAGAATCCGACTTAAGCGGAAACTGCGTCTGGCCCTTCCGCGCCTCAGGATCCGTAATCTCATCCCCGCTTTCCGGAACCGCGGAGGATGAAGAAAGCCGGCGGCCGGTTAAAGCGATCCCCTCCACCAGCAGATCATTGGTCGGATGGGTGTTGCTCACCGTAATCTGCTCGGTGCGGGAAGCACCGATAACCACCCCGCCGAAGGGCATCCGGTGATCGTCCTCCGGCAGAATGGAGTCGGCCACCTCAATGGTACCGGGAGGCGGAGGCGGGGTGGGGGTCGGGGAGGGTTGGATAATACCTCCGGTCCAGGTTACCTGATCAACCCAGCCGCAGTCCGAACCTTCGGCGACGGACCAGTCCTTCATATACCGCCACTTGAGGGTGTGGGCGCCGGAGCCGAGGCTGTAGGTCCTCTCCTGCCAGGCGGATTCACCGGAGATGCGGACCTGCCGGACGCCGTCAATATAGAACTCGAGGTAATCGTAGTAATTTTCCGAGGAGACCCTCCACCAGAAGCCCAGTTCTCCCGGCCCGGCCACCTCGGTCTCGAACCAGGTATCCTGGCTGTCCGTGATCACCGCGCTTTGGGCCGCGTCCACCCCGTCGTGGGTCACCCCCGCCTGCCCGTACCAGTCGCCGTCACCTCCGCGGGTCCAGCCGAGAACGCAGTTGTCCAGGGCCGCGCAGAGCTCAACCGGCGGGGGCGGGGGCGGGGTGGCGACAATATCGCCGCTGTAATAAATCTCGACCCGGGAAATTGAACCCGACGAGGTGAACAGGTACCCGGCCCGGGTGGTGTTGAGGTTGAACTGCATACCAAGACGGGCGATGGTTACGGGGAAGCCCCGGATGTAACTGGTGTAAGTCGAATAGGCGGCGTAGGAGTTGAACATGGTGCTGGTCCCGCAGGCTCCCAGCACCCCTATGATATCCCCGGAGGAGACCGGGATGTTGACCGGCAATACATCGCCCGCGGACTGATCGACCAGCCGGGCCAGGGAGACGATATTGCTGGTAGTGTTCGGGTAGGTAGGCGGAGGCCCGGCGGTAAACCTCACCACCTCCAGGTTCTGGATGCTCTGGCCGTTTTCATTGGGGACGCGCAGCCCGGTGATCACAAAGTCGGTCGGGGCGGTAAACCATAAGCCCCTGGTGTAAGTGCTGCTGTAAGTGGTATTGAACGGGGGCAGCGGCATCAGGCTGGCGGCGGGAGTCGGCTCGGGAGGGTCCGGAGGAGCGGTCGGCGCGGGGACGATCGGGGAAACGGTCGGGGCTGTAATCGGGGTGGGGGTCGATACAACCGGGGGCGGGGTCGGGGTGGAGATAACCGGCCGGGGGGTCGGCGTGGGCCCGGCCGAGGATTCATAGACCAGGTAGCAGGCTTCGCAGGCCACCCGGGCCGAGGTGTAGCGGATCCGCATGTAGCCGTCCTCGCCCCAGGAATTTCCCCAGGAGTTACGCAGGATCCAGACCCCGCCCCCTCCTTCCGGGGGGTTGTCGTCCCAGCCGACCAGGGCGATGGCGTGGTTGGTCGGCGTGTAATAGCAGGGACTGGAGGAACAGCTGGTGTTGGAGTCCTGATAAACCCCGCTGCCGTAAGCCTGGAACGCCGATCCGACGTAGACCGCGGCGTCCACCACACCGTAGGTCATAATCGCTGTCTTGATCGCCTCGATGTCGTTGCAGGGGATCCGGTGCCAGGATTGGAATCCGGTCAGGGCCGGATATGATCCAAAGGGGCAGCTCTGGCTGGAATCGCGATAGGGATAAGCGCTTTCGTCGCAGATCCCGTAATCCACCAGGGCCTGGAGTTCGTCGAAGTCGTAGTCCGATCCCTCGCAGCCGGAAAATCCGCTGTAGTGGTCGTCCAGGCAGAAAGCGATAAACGCCTCCGAGAAATCGGCCCGGTTGGCATCGTATCTTCCGGCGGCCCAGTTGTAGGTACCTTCCGCGGCCGCCGTGGCGCCGAAGGCGTAACAGGAGCCGCAGTTACCCTGGTCGCGAACGGGGCCGATGTAGGACCGGCCGCCGTAGTCTCTCCAGTCGAAGACGGACGGCAGCGTCTGCCCCAGGTGCTCGGCCAGGGGACCGATCTCGTCGCTGACCGCGCGGCGGCGGGGAGAGAGGGGCAGATGACGGCTGAAGAACGACGTCTTTTCCTCCGCCGGCAGATTGAAAATCCTGTTCTCCTCGACGGTGAAATCATAGCCGTTGTAATCTATCTTGTACCGGATCTCCTCCAGGGTGTCGCCCGGCTCGAAGGGCAGGATGTCCGCCCGGCCGGCGGCGGCGATTAACAGGAAGAAGACGGCTCCGAGCGCCAGGTTTCCGATTCTCGCCGGTTTGATTTTCATAATCATTTCCTCTGCGAGGTGATCTCGGCCCAGTCGAAAAAAAAGCGGCCGGCCGGCCGCTTCCAGGGTAAATAAATTTCCCGCCCGATCCCCATCTCCCCAGCGGAAACCGATCGGGCTGGAGGCTGTCTCTTGTTTTCGGCAATTTCCACTCCCTGGTTGTTATTGGTCAACCACTTCAACAGGGGTATCTAATTATACCCCATCCGGCGGGTCGGGTCAACAGGGGCCGGGAAAATTCGCCGGGAAAATAATCCCCGCGCCCGGAGGGTCCGGGCGGGGCCGCCATTGGAAACCTTCTCCGTCAGGGGTCACCTGGATACGGGGAGATCCCCGGACCGGCCCCAGTAAACCCGGGTCAGATCCCGGATAAACCAATAGCCGGTGGAGGGGCGGTAGGCCCCGACGACGTCGCCCCCAGTTCCGGCGTAATCTCCCGGAACCGGGATATCCCCGGTGCGACCCCAGTAGGCCCGGGTCACTCCCCGGACCTCCCAGAGTCCCGAGGAATTACGATAGACCCCGATATCGCCGGTACCGTCGGCGTCGTAGTCGCCGGGGACCGGGAGATCATCGCGGGGACGGCCCCAGTAGACCCGGGTCAGGTCCTTGATGAACCAGTAGCCGGTGGAGGGGCGGTAGGCGGCAATCATCGTGGTCCCGTCGCCCGCATAGTCGCCGGGGACGGAGGTGTCCCCGTTTCTCCCCCAGTAAGCCCGGGTCACCCCCCGGATCGCCCAGAGCCCCGAGGTGGTGCGGTAAACCCCGATATCGCCGGTGCCGTCGCCGTCGTAGTCGCCGGGGACCGGGAGGTCTGCGCCGGGCCGGCCCCAGTAAACCCGGGTCAGGTCCTTAATGAACCAGTAGCCGGTCGAGGGGCGGTAGGCCCCGATTGCGGCGGTCCCGGCGCCGCGATAGTCGCCGGGGACCGGGAGATCTCCCAACCTCCCCCAGTAGGCCCGGGTCACCCTCCTCACAGCCCAGAGGCCCGTCGCGGGGCGGAAGACGCCGATCTCCGAGGTCCCGTCCCCGTCATAGTCGCCGGAGTCGAGGACCAGGAGGGCCGGGGTTTGCGCGGGGGCCGGGGGCGGAGTGGGGGCGGCCGGGGAACCGTCCCAGCCGGCCAGCCGGGCCCAGAGCCACCAGGCCGCCCGGCCCTTGAGGACGCAGTTCAGGTTGGCCTCGGTCGGCCAGTCGGAGTGGGCGCAGCCCGAGCAAAAGCCGGTCAGCTGCTGGAGCTCGGTCCCGGGGTGGTCGGCGATCCACTCTTCGGCCCAGTTGCCGCCGTCGTAGTCGAGGTTGTCGTTGAGCCCCTGGTCCCAGAAGTATTCTCCGTCCGGGTCGTAAGCCTCGATATCGGCAAAGTCAAAGAGGATCCGCCCGTGATCCGCGCAGTGCTGCCGGATCAGCTGGTTGTTGTAGTGAACACTATCCGGAGCCATATCCTCTCCCTGCCCCTCGGCGTGGCCGGTCATAAAGATGAACTCGACCGGGTGGAGGGCCGTTCGCGGGGCGCTCCCCCCCTCCCCGTACTCGGAGATCAGGGTTTCCATATTATCGACGTAACGCTGGGCGTCGTGGCCGTTGATGCTGCACCAGGACCAGACCACCACATTGACGGGGTAGTTGGCCGAGTTGTCGAGGAGGTTCCGGGTCGCGGTCACCCAGGGGGTGACTTCGGTGCCGGGTTCGATGTAGTCGCCCACACTCAGGTCATCACAACCGGGGATGCCGTAGTCGTCGAGATCGAGGCCGGCGGAGCCGTTGTCCGACCACTGGTATCTGTCCCCGAAGGCGGGAAAGTTCTCCAGGACATTCATTCCGGTGATCAGCTGGCTCCCGTGGGAGGTATGCTGGTAGACGATGTGGAGATCGGCCTGGGCCCGGGTAATCCAACCGGCCGGGATCAGGGAGAGGTCGGTGCAGGAATGCCCGATAGTCATTCCCTGGGAGAAGGCTGCCGGGGAGGATAAGAGCGCAAGGCCGAAGATTAACCACTCGAGTAAGATAATCTTCCCTTTGCCCATAGTGGTTCCCTCCTCCCAAGAGAAATATCCTCCCCTCCCCGTCCACCCCAAGCCGGTTGGCTATTCGGGGGTGACGGCGGTCAGCAAGCCGTCCGGGAAGATTTATCAATCCAGGATTACCTGGTCACCGGGAGGTCGCCGGGACGGCCCCAGAAAGCCCGGGTCACGCCCCGGATCGCCCATAACCCCGAGGAGGGGCGGAAGACCCCGATCTCGGCGGTACCCCCTCCCCGGTAGTCACCGGGAACCGGGATATCCCCAGACTTGCCCCAGAAGACCTTGGTCAGATCCTTGATGAACCAGTAACCGGTGGCCGGGCGATAAGCTCCGATATCGGTGGTACCGTTGGCGTTGTAATCCGCCGGGACCGGGATATCCCCGTTCCCTCCCCAGTAAGTCCAAGTCACCCCCCGGATCGCCCACAGCCCCGAGGAGGGGCGGAAGATGCCGATGTCGCTGGTTCCGTCCCCGTCATAGTCGGTGATATAGGGCGGCGGGCCCGGATAGACCGCCGGGGTGGGGGTCGGCTCTGCCGCGCTCCCGGTCCAGACCACCCGGTCCACCCACCCGCAGTCCGATCCGGTGCTGACGGAGCCGTCCTTGCTGTAATTCCATCGAAGCGTATGTTGCCCGGAGTCAAGGGCGTAGGACTTCTCCTGCCAGTCGATCTCGCCGGAAACCCGGACCCGCCGGATCCCATCGATGTAGAATTCGAGGAAGTCGTAGTAGGTCTCCGAGGAGGACTTCCACCAGAAACTCAACTCTCCCGGCCCCACCACCGCGGTCTCAAACCAGGTGTCCTGGTAGTGCGGAATCGCGGCGCTTTGGGCCGCGTCCACCCCATCGTAACTCGTCTCCCCCTGCCCGTACCAGCTGCCGGTTCCACCTGTCGTCCAGCGCAGATCGCACCGGTCCAGGGCCACGCAGAGGGAGATTGCCGGGGGCGGGGTCGGGGTGACGGCGGGGCTTCCCCCACAGGAGTAAAAATATGCATTTCGCCCGAAGCTGACTGAGTTGGTCACCTGGCTGTAGCCGATCCGGAAGTAGCCGTTTTCGCCCCAGCCGGTTCCCCAGCTGTTCTTCACAATGAAGTATCCCCCGTCGTACTGGCCCGGCGTATCCTGATAGCCGACCAGCAGCACAGCGTGGCCCCCCTCCTGGGTACCCGAGGCGTATTCATAGACGCCGCTGCCGTAACTGCGAAAATCCGAATACACGACAAAAGACACCGGTAGAGGGCCCGACTGCAACGCAGTCTTCAGCGCGGTCACGTCCCGGGAGACCGCAGAGTAGCTGCTGATCCGGTACGCCCCGTCCCTCCAGCTCGAGCAGGCGTTCGAGCAGTCGTTATTGGTGGCGGTGTAGGGGAAACAGGATTCCTCGGCCGTCCCTTCATTCCGCATAAACTGGGCCGTGACACTCATAAACCCGCCGGAGCAACCATAGTTGCCGGCGCAGCAGGAGACCAGAATCTGCTCGGAAAGATTCAGAAATTGACCGGGAGCGTCCTCGACAATCGAGATCGCTGATTCGAGCGCAGCCACCGCGGCGAAGGCCCAGCAGGAACCGCAATCCGCCTGATCCTTGACCGGAGAGACGAAGTTACCCCCTCGATCCCGCCAGTCAAGCGCGGGGTCGAATGTTTCCATACCATCCCGCGGGGATAACTCAACTCCTCTGGCTTCGGCTTCGTCCAGGATCGCGCCCAGGGCGAAATCCCGGTCATATTCCCGGGCTTCCCAGTCGAGATTTTTCTCCGCGATCGCCCGGCGGGCCTGAGCCAGACTGCCGGCGACTTCACCCTGGCGACCAGACTCTGGAATTGGCTGTCCAGAAACAGTCCGGGCCGGCACCGCCGCCAACAAAAATAGTAGAACAAGCAGGAGATCACGGATTCCGCCTTCGATTTTCATACTCCATCTCCCCAAGAATTCAATCCAATCAGATGATGCTCTTCGCTACCATTTCGCCAGAGCGCCTCTTCGGTTCGGGACGACGGCGTCGCGGCGGAGCGGGAGCGGGCGCGTTTTGGGATCTTCGGCTAATTATCCCCCCCCGACATCGGGACCAGGTGGGGATCCCAGGAAATCCCACCGTCCTCCTTGAACTCCCTGACAAAACGTTTCCAGGGCCAGGATCTAACCTGCTCGAAGTAGCCCTCCTTCATCGCTTTCAGGGTCACCGTCTCGGTCTTCTTCAATTCCCGGAAGTCCATCGGACGGACCAGGTTCAGGGGGGTGGTCCCCAGGTAGAGCCAGTCGTACATATCCGCATCCGGGAGCAGGGTCTGGAGCAGGATGTAACTGCCGGGGGGATCGGAAGTGACGGTGAACGGGACCTCGCGGATGTTAGAACATCCGATGACGGCAAGGGCCAGCAATCCGGCCAACCGGAACGCTCGGATAGACACACTTCTCTTGGCCCTTTCAGTCTTCATCTTTCTCCTCCTTCATCTCAATGGCGACCGCCTGCCGCCTACCCGTATCGGTGAAGGTAATTATCCGGTCGCGGTATCCGACTTTCTGGAAGCGGACGGTGATCAGCCGGGGTTTCTGCTTCGTCCCCCCAAAGGACGAGTCGCAGGGGGTGATACCGAGCAGTGTGTTGTCCCCGAGATCGACTACTTCGCTCCCCGGCGGAAACGACCTCAGTTGGATATTCCCCCCGGTGTTCCGGCAGGAGAGGAACAGGGGGGAAGAGAGAAGAAGAATCAGGATAGGGATAAGGAAGGAAGTCAAGAAGACATACCGTTCCGGCTGACGGGTTATCATTGTTTGTCTCCCCCCTGATGGTTGCAGCCTGATATTTTAATAATACAGGGTCAGATCTCCGCAGTCAAGATTTATCCGTGGACTTTAACCCGGATTATTCATCATCAGTTCAATTCGGCATAAATTGTAGATATTGCTTCGTCGGCCCGAAAGTTTTCGGGCCTTCCCGCAATGACAAAAGTCATTGCGAGCGATCAGCCTTTAGCCGCGAGCAAAGCGGGGCGGGAAGCAATCTCAATCTAGGCGACTGTCGATGCTGTTATTTGTAAAGAATCCGGGTTAAACCAGCTCGAATTATCCGGCCGGCCGCCCCAAACTGCCGGCGGGAGGAGAAACGGCGGCGGTTTTATGTTTCCCCCGGGCCGGCGACGTTATAATCTTCTCCAGAAGCAAACCGGTACCGGAAATTTGACCTTCATCTCGAAACCGGAGTTAGAAAGGAGAGCCAATCCTGAAGCCGATGAAGAGAAGCAAAGAGATCCGCGGTTTCCGTACCGCCCTGCTGGCGGGCGCGGCTGTGGTCCTGGCCGCCGGCGCCACCGCCCGGGGTGATGAAAGGACCACTCTACGCGAGGCCGCCCGGCGGCTGGGTATCGCGGGAGCCGAGGATTTCGTTCCGGGAGAGGTTCTAAACGGTCTCTCCCTGCCCAGTCCCGAAGAGTGGAGGCGTTTCTGGACCAGCGTAGAGAGCGCCCTGCAATCCGGCGACTTCGAGCAGCTGGCCTGGATGCGCCCGGAGGCGGAACGGGCCCTCGACCTGCTCGACTCGATCCCGGGGGGGGCGCCCTACGCCGATTGGCTGATCCAGCGGCTGGATTACTTCGAAGTTGCCGAGTGGGCAACGAAACGAGTCCCGGCGGAGGCCCTGCCCGCCGGACGCCCCCGGCGAACCCCGAAGCCGGTGCGGGTATCGGTCGTACCCCCTCCCGCTCCGAAGCCGGTCCCGGTCCCGGAGGCGGTCAATCGGGAGCGAACCGAGAACGTAACCAACCTCGAGCTCTGGAAGGAGAGGATCCGGGGGCGTCCCGCCCCCTCCCGGGCAAAAAAGCTGGTCCCTAATTTGAAGAAAGTCTTCTCCACCGAGGGGGTGCCCCCCGAACTGGTCTGGCTGGCCGAAGTCGAGTCCTCCTTCAACCCGGAAGCCAGGAGTCCGGTCGGCGCCGTTGGCCTCTACCAGTTTATGCCCGCCACCGGGCGCAGCCTCGGTTTGCAAGAAGGCCCCCCCGACGAGCGCACGATCCCCGACCGGAGCGGCCAAGCCGCCGCCCGTTACCTGAAGGCCCTCTACCGGCGGTTCAATTCCTGGCCCCTCGCCCTGGCCGCCTATAACGCCGGAGAGGGGCGGGTGGGGGGACTGCTCAAGGGCCAGCAGACCAAGACCTTCTCCGCCATCGCCCCTCACCTTCCCTCGGAGACCCGGATGTACGTTCCCAAGGTCCTGGCCACCATCTACCACCGCGAGGGAATCGCCCCCGAGCAACTCCCCCCGCCCGCCGGCGGATGACCGGCCCCGGCGGCCTGAACCCCGTCCGGCAAAATACATTATAGTATTGCGTCGGCCGCGGGCCGGCCTGTAATATGCCCACCCGAACTTCAAAAAAACAACGCCGCCCCGCGGGCGGATTGGAATCGAGAGGCTCCTGATTATGCTCAAAGGAATGCGCAAGAGCGCCAAGCACATCCTCTGGCCCCTGACCATCGCGATGGTAATCTCGATGGGGGGATACGGCGTCTGGTACCTGGTCCGACCGGAAGCCAGTCGGACCGAGATCGGGGCGGCCTGGGGTGAGCCGGTCCGCCTGGAAGAGTTCATCCAGACCGCCCGGACGACCCGGGCCATCGCCGCCCTCGGCGGGCGGGAGATGGATCGCCGGGAGCTGTATATGACCACCTGGCAGAGGATCCTGCTCAACCGTCAGGCGGAGCGGATGGAGATATCCGCCACCCGGCGGGATCTGGCCCGTTTCCTGGCCCAATGGCCGGCCTTCCAGGTTGACGGCAGCTTCAGTCCCGAGCGCTACTCCCTGGTTCTGAGCCGGCTCGGCCTGGAACCCACTACCTTTGAGGACGAGGTCGAGAAACTGCTGGGTATCGAGGTGCTGCGGATGCTGGTGCAGAGCCAGGCCCTGGTTACCCCGGCGGACGCCGCGCGAGCCTACCAACGGTCCAACGAGGAAATCCGGGTCGCCTACGCCCGGATCGGAACCGAAGATATCTCGCCCCTGGAAGAGATTCCCGAAGAGAAGATGAGCGAGTACTACCGCCAGAACCAGGATCAGTTCCAAGTCCAGACCGAGATCGCGATCTCCTACATCCTCCTCGAGTTCGATGATTTCACGGGGGACGGGGCGGAAGAGCCGGAAGGGGAATCACCCCCCCTTGAGGAAGCCGGGCCGGGAGAGGGGGCCCGGGAGAGAGCCGCCGAGCGGGCCAACGAGATCAGCCGGACTCTGGTTGAAGAGAATTCCCTGGCCGGTCCGGCCGAGGAATACGGGCTAAAGATCCGTCAGAGCGGTTACTTCCCCCTCGACGGGGAGATCCCCGGAGTAGGTCCGGTCCCGGAGATCGGTCAGATGGTCGGCTGGATGGAGGAGGGCGAACCGGCCAGTTATCCGGTGGAAGTGGAAGACGGATACCTGATCTTTCAGCTGGAGGGGATCAGGGAGGCCCGGAACCGCGAGTTCGAGGAGGTTCGGGAGGAGATTCGCGCGATCTTCCTCGATCAGAGCCGACGGGAGGAGGCCGGGAAGATCGCCGAAGAAAAACTGACCCGAATCAACTCCCTGATAGAGGAGGGAAAGGATTTTACAACCGCCGCCGGCGAGGTGGAACTGGAGACCGGGATCACCTCCTTTTTCACCCGGCAGGGCCGAGAAGACCTCCCGGACGCTCCCCAGTTTACGGCCATGGCCTTTCTGACCCCGCTGGAGGAGGTCAGCGGACTGATCCCGGGAGAAGATGGTTTTTATTTCATCAAGGTACTCGAGCGCCGGCCCGCACCCCCGATGCCGGAAGATGAGGCGGAGCAGTGGCTGGAGATCGCCACCCAGATCCGTGCCGGCCGGCTCTACGAATCCTGGTTCAACAACCTGATCCGCCGATCCGGATTCTCAATCTCCGACGAGGAATTCGCTCCCTGATTTAAAAACGCCGCCACCGGCGGCGCCCTCAGCCGCGGCGGTAAACGGGGAACCGGCCGGTCAGCTCCCGGGTCGCCTCCTTGACCCGGGTAATGACCCGCTCGCCGGATTCCGGAGCCAACACCTCACCAATCCAGAGGCCGATCCGCTCCATCTCTCCCTCCCCCATCCCGCGGGTGGTGACCGCCGCCGTCCCCAACCTCAGCCCACTGGTCTGCGAAGCAGGGAGCGGATCGAAGGGGATCAGGTTCCGATTACAGCAGATCCCGGCGCGCTCCAACCTCTCCTCCGCCTCCCGCCCGGTGAGTCCCCGGCACCGCAGGTCGACCAAAAGGAGGTGATTATCGGAACCGCCGGAGACCAGCCGTAATCCCTCCCCGAGCAGGGTCCTGGCCAGGACCCGGCAGTTGCCGATGATCCGGGCCCCGTATTCCCGGAACTCCGGCCTCAGGGCTTCCTGGAAGGCGACCGCCTTGGCCGCGACCTGGTGCATCAGCGGCCCCCCTTGAATCCCGGGGAATACGGAACGGTCGATCTTTTTGGCGAACTCCTCCCGGCAGAGGATAACCCCGCCCCGGGGGCCCCGCAGAGTCTTGTGCGTGGTGAAGGTGACGAATTCGGCGGTGGCCACCGGGTTGGGATGAGCGCCGGCGGCGATCAGACCGGCGATATGGGCGACATCGGCCAGGAGGGCGGCCCCGGCCCCATCGGCGATCCGGCGGAAACGATCGAAATCGAGAATTCGCGGGTAGGCGCTGGCCCCGGCCACCACCAGCCGGGGGCGATGCCGTCGGGCCAGCTCTTCCGCGGCGTCGTAATCGATCAGTCCCGTCTCCGGGTCCACCCCGTAGGAGATTACGTTGTAGAACTGTCCGGAGAAATTGATCCGGTGGCCGTGGGTGAGGTGGCCGCCCTGGTCCAGATCCATCGTCAGGATAGTATCCCCGGGTTGGAGGAAGCTGAAGTAGACCGCCATATTGGCCCCGCTCCCGGAGTGGGGCTGGACATTGGCGTGATCGCCCCCGAAGAGCTCTCCTACCCGCTGCCGGGCCAGGTCCTCCACCCGGTCCATCCAGCGGCATCCCCGGTAAAACCGGCGGCCCGGGTAGCCTTCGGCGTACTTATTGGTGAAGACGCTCCCGGCCGCCGCCAGGACCTCCGGGGAGGCGTAATTCTCCGAGGCGATCAGGTTGATCTCCTCCTCCTGGCGTTCCAGTTCCCCGGCCAGGGCAGCCGCCATCTCCGGATCCAAGGTTAAATCGAGTCCATCCATTTTCTTCATCTCCTCAATCCCGGCCGCAACCGGCGAATTACTCTCCTCCCGCCCAGACGGCAAAGAGCTGCCCGGCTTTCAGCGGACCTTCCCGGAGCAGCCGGGGCGGCTCGACGGTAAGGTCGAAAACGGTGGAAGCCCGCCCGGGGAGCCCCCCCCCGTCGATGATCAGGTCCACCCGGCCGGCAAAAGCCTCCCGGACCCCCTGGGGCGAGGTGATCGCCTCCTCCCCACTGGGGTTGGCCGAGGTGGCGGCAAATTCGACCCCGCTTTGGCGGATCAGCTCCCGGATCAGTTCCCCGGCCGGCATCCGGTAACCAATACTCTTCCCCTCCCCGGTCTTCAGGATCACGGTCAGGGGGCCGGGCCAGTACCTGTCCAGGATCCGGGCCGCGCCGGGGGAAGGGAGCAGGGGGTCGACGGTCTCCCGGTCGGCCACCAGGCGGACCAGGGGTTTGCCGGAGGGACGGAGCTTGAGGCGGTAAACTTCCTCCACCGCCGCGGGATTCGCCCCGTCAACGGCCAATCCGTAGACGGTATCGGTGGGGATAACGGCCACCCCGCCCCGTCTCAGGGTCTCCACCCCCGCCCGGAGAGCCGCCGCGCGGCCACCGGGGTCGGCGATCCTGATAATCCTGGTATCCACAGCCCTGACACCGTTCGATCCCGTCGCGGGAAGATCAGGTCCGGGAATAGATCGTCACCGGGCCGTTCATCTCCTCCCACTTGAAGGTGTAGAAAGCATGGGGACTGTTGTAGTCGAGGACCTGGAGACCGTCCTTCTCCGGCAAGGATTCTGAGACGTAGAAGAACCGGGCCCCGTAACGTGAGCGGCAGAGGTCGACCGGAACCTCGAAGACCAGGTACTTGTCGATCCCCTTGTTTCTCAGCTCCTCGACCAGACCGGGGGAGTCAAAGGCCGGGTAAGAGATCAGAATCAGAATCGGGCCCGAGGTCCCGAATAATAAACCAGCTTTCATCAGTATACCTCCATTGTCACTTTGCTATTTCACTTTTTTTCGTACTCATACTCGTAATCGCACGCAAATTCCCGGCCAAGGCTCAGATACAATGGCACTACCGGTAAATTTCGATGAACCGGGCCAGGGAACGGTCGTAGGTCTTCTCGACATCGTCCGGGAAAAGGCAGGCCGGCAGTTCCCTCATCCTCCAGTGGTAGCGGATGCACTCGCAGCAGATCCCCTTCCGGGGACAGGGTTCGTAGGTGCAGTTGCAGTGCTCGCGGTTCTTCTCCACCCGGCATTCCATCCGCTCTCCTCCCTAGCAACTTTTGGGTCGAAACAAATTCCACTCTCTCTTCAAAAGTACACTCTGCAAAGATTAGACTAAAATCCCCCCTCTGCGTTCTTTGCGTTCTCTGCGGTTCAATCCGGGGAAAGGGAGTTTCAGCGGGGCCCGAAGATCCCGGTGCCGATCCGGACCAGATTGGCCCCCTCGGAGATCGCCACCCGGTAGGAGTTGGTCATCCCCATCGAGAGGATCTCCATCTCCACCGAGGGAATCGACCGCTGACCGAGTTCTTCATAAAGTTCCCGGGTCGCCCGGAAATAGGGCCGGGCATCTTCCGGGTCCCCGGCCAGGGGCCCCATCGTCATCAATCCGCGGATCGCCACGTGGGGGAGCCGGGCGATCTCTTCGATCAGGGCGAATGCCGCCTCGGGGAAGACCCCGTCCTTCTGTTCCTCCCGGCCGCTGTTGATCTCGATCAGGACTTGCATCACCCGGTCGATCGCGCCCGACCGCTTCTCGATCTCCTCCGCCAGGCGAAGGGAGTCGACGGTCTCGATCATATCGACCTCCCCGACGATCTTCTTCACCTTATTGGTCTGCAGATGCCCGATGAAGTGCCAGGCCGCTTTCTCCTTTACTTCCCGACGAACCTGAAGCAGTTCCTGGACGTAGTTCTCGCCGATGATATTGATCCCGGCGGTTACTGCCCGGGAGATCTCCTCCGGGGAACGGGTCTTGGCCGCCGCCTCGAGGCGCACCCCTTCCGGGATCTCCTCGAGCAAGCTTCTGATATTTTTCTCAATCATCATCCTCTAAATTCCTTAGCCCGGGTATCGGACGAAGAGCCGTCCCCAGGGCGATTCCTTAAGCCAGTTTGCCACCACCTTCCTCCCCTTCCAGGGATACCAGAACCGATCGTGGTAATATTCGCTGGCGAAGATGAAGAGGTTGACCAGAGGGGTGCGGAAACAGAGTTTCTGAAGGCAGCGGAGAGGACTGCGCCAGAGGAGCATCCCGATCCCCGTCCCCAGGTTGACCCCGACCCGGAACCCCCAGTCTTCCTCGGCCAATTCCGTCATCCCCTTGATCTCGATTCTCCGGGGATCCCCCATCCCCAGGCCCCGCTCGGTGGCCCGGTTGATATAACGGATCGACATCGGGTCGAATCCCATCATCTTCGCCGCCACGGCGTCGATCGCCACCTGGTCGGCCGAGGCCAGGATCACGTCCTTGCGGTGGGGAACCAGGGTCCGGGGGCCGGGCCCGGAGCCGGCGGTGGTCCCGTCCATCGTGGCGAAGATCCCGGGGTGGATCTCCTTCTGGATCGCCAGCAGGTCGACGATGGTATCGTGGATCCAGGTGTGGGTGTAGTGACGGTTAACATTGAGCAGGCCGCCGAAGGCGTTCTTCAGCGCCCCGGTGGTCACGGTGTAGGAATGAGTCTTGACGGTGGGCAGGTGAACGATGTTCTTGCCGAAGAAGTAATCTGGCAGGTAAATCCCATCCGGGTAGATCATATCCAGGATGTCGAGCTTGGCTTTCGGCCGGTAGGGCACCCACTTCATATCCTCTTCTTTGAAGTTGAAGAGAGTGGGGATGGAGTACTTCTCCAGGACCGGCCCGAACTTGTTATAGCGGTCGCCGAGGTCGGCGATCGTGACCACAGTGTGGTTGTGGACGTCGACCAGGTCGGCAAACCCGGCCCGCTTCAGGGCCAGGATCGTCCCCTCCAGCTGCCAGGGGGTGGTGTTGGCCCCCGGGTAGAGAAGGTGCCAGCTGATGTTGTCCTTGAGAATGGTGGTAACCGCGGGATCGAGACTGTCCTTCAGGCCGGCCAGATCGCCGAGGCGGATGTAGTCGTCGAGGACCGTCTCGGGAGAGGTCTTCAATATCGCCACTGTCGCTGGGGTGCTCATCTCAAGGCTTTTCTTGACCAGGTACACTTCAAGCGGGAAAGGCTAACCGGGAGGGAAAGGAAAATCAAGGTTTTTCCCTCTCTCCGTAGTCCTTTCCGGGCAGGTTTACGGGCGCAGGACAAGAAACAAATTAATTAATTGACAGGTTGCTTGCCCCAACGGGAATCGGATGGTAAATTTATCGTGGAGATAATTAAAACCGTTAAATTCAATCAGCGATGCGACTACAGACCGTAATTTTCACCATTTTGCTCCTTCCGGCAGCGGCATGGCCGGCCGGGGACGACCTCCTCCCCTTTGAACCGGGTGATACCCTGGAGGAGATCCGGTACAAGATCGACTACAACGGCTACTCCTTCACCGTCTCCGACAACTGGATCTCCCGGCTCTCCCCGGAAGAAAAGGGCCGATTCCTCAGCCGCCGGCGGCCTCAATTTCCCCGGACGGCGAGCGCCTCCGACGATATCGGACCCCTGGCCCGGCACCTGGGGCGGAAGGTCCTCCCCTCCCGCTTCGACTGGAGGGATTACAACGGCCGCTCCTACATCGGCCCGATCCGCGATCAGGGATACTGCGGCTCCTGTTACGCCTTCGGCGCCGCCGCCGCCGCCGAGGGCACCTACAACTTCGCCAACGGCCTTTACGGCAACAACTGCGTCGACTTCTCCGAGGCCTTCATCGCCTTCTGTCTCTACTCCCATTACCCGGACCCAGTTTGGGGTTATCACTTCCAGGGTTGTGACGGGGCCGACTACGACTATTACGAGCTCCAGGCCCTGGTCGATTACGGAATCTGCCAGGAAAACTTCTTCCCCTACACGGATTACGACCAACCCTGCGGGTGGCCCCAGCCATACCAGTACCTGAAGAAGTTCCAGTCCTGGCACCGGATCCCCTGCGGCGACATCGAGGCAATCAAGACCGCCATTATGACCTACGGGGTGGTCGACGCCGCGGTTTACGCCGAATCCGCTTTCATTACTTACGACGGCGGGATTTATCAGGACACCAACACCAGCTGCTCCTCCAGTCCCTGCTACTACACACCGACCAACCACGCCATCGCCCTGGTCGGCTGGGACGACAACCCCCCGGAGGGCGGGAGCGGAGTCTGGATCCTCCGCAACTCCTACGGTACCTCCTGGGGCGAAGACGGCTACATGCGGATCCGCTATACCGCGGCCCGGGTCTCCTGCGAGGTCTCTTACCTGGTCTACGGGGCGGCCCCCGCTCCCACCCCCGTACCGGTGGAACCGGATACTCTCCCCATCGCCAGGTCGGGGGACTACGACGGCGACGGGACGGCGGAGATCGCCGTCTTTAGACCCTCCACCGGCCTCTGGGCGGCCCGGGGGGTGACCAGGGCCTACTGGGGACGGAACGGGGACATCCCGGTCCCCGCGGACTACGACGGCGACGGGACCGCCGATATTGCGGCCTACCGTCCCACCACCGGGTACTGGTTCATCAAGAACGTGACCAAAGCCTATTGGGGCCGGGCCGGGGATATCCCGGTCCCCGGAAACTATAACGGCTACGGACCGGAGGAGATCGCCGTCTTTAGACCCTCCACCGGCCTCTGGGCGATCCGGAACCTGACCCGGGCTTACTGGGGCCGGTCCGGGGACATCCCCGTCCCCGGCGATTACAACGTGACCGGGTTGACCTACATCGGGGCCTACCGCCCCTCCACCGGCTCCTGGTTCATCCGCAATCTGACCAAGGTCTACTGGGGAAAGCCCGGTGATATCCCGATTCCTGGAAACTACAACGGACTCAACCCCGAGGAGATCGCCGTCTTCCGCCCCTCCTCCGGGCTCTGGGCGGTCCGGGGGGTAACCAGGGCCTACTGGGGGCGATCCGGGGACACCCCGGTCCCCGGTCGCTACCAGGGCGGGTGGATGGATTTCATCGGAGCCTACCGTCCCTCCACCGGCTACTGGTTCATCAAGGACCTGACCAGGGTCTACTGGGGAAAACCCGGGGACATCCCGGTTGCCCGGTAGGCCGGTTGAACGGGGAGAGGCCTATTGCCCTCCGTCGGATCCGGGGCGGATTAGCTTGATCATCCGGCCTTCATCAAAGATGAATGTCCGGAAGAGCTCCCCGTTGCGGGTGACGGTCCACCGGCCGTGGCGCCGGTCCTTCCGGTAATCCCCCTGGCAGACCCAAGTCCCGGAGAAGGGATCGGTGTGAGTCTCGGTCCAGCTCCCATGACGAACGAAGTGAGTCGCGTCGTGACGGTACCCAGCGCCAGACTCCTGCCATTCCCAGTCATCCTCGCCGAAGGCACCGACCAACTCCCGGCCGCTCCGCACGGTCCGGACGTTGAACTCCCGGATCGCCTTGCCCGGCCAGATATCCAGGGAGACGAAGATAAGGACGATGGCCATGGGGATAAGCAAGGTCCACAATTTCAGCCGGTTATCCTTGGTCATACCACGATTATAGGCGGACCGGGATGCCGGTCAAGGGACTTCCCGACCCGGTCAAGCCACCGGACCCATCCCGGATTTAGCTTGGTCGCCGCCGCGGGGATATGGTTTAATGGCCGGGTTAATCCAGAGATCAGGAGTATCCCCAATGAGCGAAATCATCGCCAGCCTGGCCCGTCAAGGGGCGGAAAAAATTTACTCGCTGGTGGAAGCGGGGCTGCAGGAAACCCTCGCCGCCCGCGGCGCGAAGACCGAGATCAGGTTCCCGCATACCACCTACTTCTTCCCCCTGGCCTACGCCCTTCTCGGGGCCGAAGTGAAGACCCTCGGTGACCTCCCCGCGGTCCTGGCGGCCGGCCGGCACACCCTCTCCGTCCCGGGAGAGGGAGACCCAGTCGGGGAGATCGGCCGGGCCGGGGAGGCGGTCCTCCTGGCCGGGGAGATCGCCCTGGGACTACGCTACCTGACCGGAGAAGAGCCGCAGAAGGACTGCCCCGGCTTTTTCAGCGACGACATCTTGAGAACCCTGGGAATCCAGCTGGTAGACGGCCGGATGGCCGGGTTCGCCTGCCTGCTCGGAGCCGCCCCCGACCCGGAGACCGCAGTCGAGATCGTCCGCGGGTTCCAGAAACGCAATATCCTGATCTTCGCCGGGGGGGAGAGCGGCGGGGTCAGCATCATCGACCAGCTGAAAGAGAAGAAGGTGGCTATGGGCTGGGACAACTACCTCGTCCCCTACGGACGCGACACCTTCTCCGCCGTCTTCGTCCTCAACTGGGCGATCCGGGCGCCATTGACTTACGGAGGATTGAAGAAGGGCGAGAAGGAGAAGATCATCGACTACTGCCGCCAGCGGGTGCCCGCCCTGGTGACTGTCCTGGGCGAGGTCGACGAGATCAAGGTGGCGGCCGGGGCGGCGGCGTTGCGCCTCGGGATCCCCCTGATCGCCGACTCCGAGGTTCCCGAGATTACCGAACCGGGTCTCTGCCTCCACGAATCGCTGGTTTCGGAGAGGGATCATTCCCGGATCGTCTCCCGGGCGATCGAGGTCCGGGGAATCAAGGTCCGGGTTGAGGAAATCCCGGTCCCTGTCCCCTATGCCGCCGCTTTCGAAGGGGAACGGGTAAGGAAGGAAGACCTCCAGATCCAGTTCGGGGGGAAATTTTCCCCGGCCTTTGAGTACCTGAAGGTGGCTGACCCGGGCGAGGTGGAAGATGGGAAGATTGAGCTTTTCGGACCCGGGGACGAAACGGTGGAACCGGGGGGCAGCCTGCCGCTGGGAATTACGGTCACCGTAGCCGGGAGGAAGTGCGAGAAGGACTACGCCTCGATCCTCGAACGCCAGATCCACACCTTCATCAACGGGGCGATGGGGGTGATGCACGTAGGCCAGCGGGATATCCTCTGGCTGAGAATCGGGAAGGAGGCGTTCGCCGCCGGCTTCCGGCTCAAACACCTGGGCGAGATTATCATCGCCCGGCTCCACAACGATTTCGGGGCCATCGTCGACAAGGTCGAGGTCCGGATCGACACCGACCTCAAGGCGGTGGAGCAGGGGCTGCGGGAGGCCCGACGGGCCTACGATGAACGCGATGAGCGGATGGCCGGGATGACCGATGAGTCGGTCGATATCTTCTACAGCTGTACCCTGTGCCAGAGTTTCGCCCCCAATCACGTCTGCGTGATCAGCCCCCAGCGCCTCGGACTCTGCGGGGCCTACAGCTGGCTCGACGGGAAGGCGGCCTACGAGATCACCCCGACCGGTCCCAACCAGCCGATCAAGAAGGGGAAGCTGATTGACGAGAAGATCGGGCAGTGGGAGGGAATCAACAGCTTTGTCTACGGGGCCTCCCACCGGGCCCTGGAACGGTTCAGCATCTACTCGATGATGATCGACCCGATGACCTCCTGCGGCTGTTTCGAGTGCATCCTGGCGGTGATTCCGGAGACGGGGGGGGTGATGGCGGTTAACCGGGAGTTTACCGGAATGACTCCTTCCGGAATGGACTTCACCACCCTGGCCGGGATGGTCGGAGGCGGGGTGCAGACCCCGGGGTTTCTCGGAGTGGGGAAGCTTTACCTGGTCAGCCCCAAGTTCATCTCCGGCGACGGCGGGCTGAAACGGCTGGTCTGGCTGCCGCTGGAACTGAAGGAAACCTTGAAGGAAAGGCTGATCCGGCGGGGGGAGGAGATCGGCATTGACAACTTTTATCAGATGCTGGCCGACGAGACGATCGCCGTCGATTCGACCGACCTGCTGGAATTCCTCCGGGCGAAGAAACATCCCGCCCTGGAGATGGAACCGATGTTTTAATATATTTTATCCCGCTCCGTCCAGGGACGGGGCGGGATAAAATAGCGGGGAATACTGGAGACAACACTTCTTCCATTCACGTTACCGCCGGGACAACCGCGGATTTCGGATAACTTTTTCTGACGGAGATTGGCTACGATGGGACTGACCGGATTGGACATCTATAAGCTGCTGCCCAAGACCAACTGCGGGGACTGCGGTTCTCCGACCTGCCTGGCCTTTGCGATGAAACTGGCTTCCAAACAGGCCTCGCTCGACAGCTGTCCCCACGCCTCCGAGGAGGCGAAGGCGGCGCTGGGGGCGGCGGCCAGACCTCCCATCCGGCTAGTAACGATCGGGGATGGGGAACAGCGAGTCGAGACCGGCAACGAGACGGTTCTCTTCCGCCACCAGGAGACCTTCTACCACCAGACCGGGATCGCCGTCCGAGTCCGGGAAGGGGATCCGGAACGGTCCGCCCGGCTGGACGCGGTCAAGACCCTCCGGTTCACCCGGGTGGGCGAGGAAATCGCCGTCGACCTGGTCGCCCTGGAGGAAGAATCAGGCTCCCCGGAAAATTTCGCCGAGTTCGCACAACTGGCCCGGGAACGGACCGGTCTGGCCGCCCTGCTGATCAGCGACTCCCTACCCTGCCTTCGGGCCGCCCTGGAGAAGATCGGTCCCTCCCGGCCCCTGCTCTGCCCGAAGGATCCCTCGCCGATCGATGAGTTCGCCTCCCTGGCCGCGGAGTTCTCCTGCCCGCTGGCAGTGGGGGGATCGACGGTGGAGGAAACCGCCGACCTCTCCGAGCGGGCCGAAGCGGCGGGGGCGGAGGATCTGCTGGTGAAGATCGGGGGCGATACCCTGCAGGAGAAACTGGCCGACCTGACAGCGATCCGGCGACAGGCCCTGCGCAAACAGTTCCATCCCCTCGGCTACCCGGCGATCGCCTTCACCGATTTTGCCGCCGAACCCTTCTCCCAGACCCTGGAGGCGGCGGTTCTCCTCGCCAAATACGCCGCCGTGTTGGTAATCGACCTGATCCGACCGGAGCATATCCTTCCCCTGCTGACGGCGCGGCAGAATATCTACACCGACCCCCAGAAGCCGATCCAGGTGGAACCGAAGCTCTACCCGGTGGGCACCCCGGACCGGAACTCGCCGCTGCTGGTGACCACCAACTTCTCCCTGACCTACTTCACAGTGGAAGGCGAAATCGAGGCCAGCCGGATCGGAGCCTACCTCCTGGTGGTGGATACCGAGGGAACCTCGGTCCTCACCGCCTGGGCGGCCGACAAGTTCAACGCCACCAGCATCACCCAGGCCCTCAACAATTCGGGGGCGGACGGACTGCTCGACCATAAGCACCTGGTCCTCCCGGGCTACGTGGCCGTCCTTTCCGGAAAGGTGGAGGAGGAATCGGGCTGGACGGTCGAGGTCGGCCCCCGGGAAGCCTCCGGGATCCCGAAATTCTTAAAGACCGCCTACCGGGGCGGCGGCGCAGGTCAATAAGATGACGAGGAAGTACGCCGTCAACTTCCTGCCCGCCCGGGCCTCCGTCGCCGTGGAGGAGGGAACCACCATCCTCAAGGCCGCCGAACGGGCCGGCGTCTACCTCAACTCGGTCTGCGGCGGCGAGGGGACCTGCGGAAAGTGCCGGGTCAAAGTCGTCGATGGGGAGACCCGCCAGCCGGCCACCGCCCTCTTGACCGAGGAAGAACTGGCCGGGGGTGTCCGGCTGGCCTGCCGGACCACCATCCACTCCCCGGTCACCGTGGAGGTGCCCCCGGAGACCGCCGAGCTGGGAACCGGGCGGGAGAAGGAAGAGACCTCCCAGCGGTTCCGGGATCATGGGGAAGGCAGGTTCGAGCGGGCCGGCTACGAGTTCGATCCCCCGGTGGTTGTCCGGCCGCTTGCCCTCGCCCCCCCGACCCTGGAGGACAACCGGGACGACTGGGACCGGCTGGCCCGAGCCCTGCACCGCTCGAGCGGGATCTCCCGACTGTCCGCCCCCCTCCCCCTGCTCCGCCGTCTCCCCCTCGTTCTGAGGGAGCTCGACTGGGAGGTCTCGACCGCCGTGGTTCGGGGCGAAAGTTGGGGAGAGGTGATCGACATCCGCCCGCCGGGAGCAATCGGGCTCGGACTGGCGGTGG
>CAZPMN010000025.1:15292-38217 GCA_964587835.1 uncultured bacterium | reverse complement strand
GGGTGGGGGGCGGAAGGTGAATCCGCTCGGAGATCCTGTTGGATTACATCACACCAGAAGAGGAGCTGCGCCGCGCAGTTTTTTGTGCGGCGCGGCGGCGCCCTGAGCGGGGGCCGGAGGGTTTCAGTCGGCCGCGGGGCGAGGTTGGGGGAGCCGACTGAAGCCCGGCGGGGGGCGTCTTATCTTACCTTATTAATTCTTAAATAGTAATCAGCATCAAACAATAAACATCCGCGAAGAGTGCAATCTAATTCAAAGCCTGGGCGCTCTTGTTGGACTTTATCTCCAATTCTCTCGCGCTCTGTGCTGCACCAACATAGCCTGCAACAAAATACTTCATTTCCATACGTTGAGTAATAAAGGATGGCCGATTCTGTTTACGGATTGAGGCCCGGTACTCATTCATCGTCTTGATTGTCATCGACAGCCTCCATATTGCGGTTGTAATTCGAGAAGAACTGGTGATTCAGTTCGGGCTTAAAGTAGTGTTTCCGTTTGATCCAGATATATCCGTCGCCTCGAGTAATGACTGCAACATCAATGGGGCCTCCAACCGTTTCACTGCGCAGAGTAACTTGTTGGCGAAAGGACTCTATGCTTACGAGGGTTTCAGCCATTGCTGCCATCTCAGTTGGGCTGAAGAAAGCTACTGCACTCACTACTGGGCCAGAGAACTCTCGTCTTGATATATCTTCCATTCTATTCTTTATATAAGTATATACCCCAAGGCCCGCATGACCAAGTCTAGTCTTGCAATCATTGTATTTCTCTTTGGGAACAATTCCATCCTTAATAAGAAGATTCGTTACCTTATTGGAGAACGCACCAGAAAAGATTTTCTCCATGTCATTATTGATATACTCGTTAATACGGCCACTTAGTCCATTCATAAAGTTTTGGGTTTCATTCGATTGAGCGAAAGCCCTAATATGAACAGTATTGTTAAGGGTCACTGTGGCCTTGTATGTGGAAAAGAACTGAAGTTTCCCGTCGAGAATTTTGTGAATATCAAACGCTATGGCACTCGGAAATACATCATCATCACCGAAGCCGGCGATGACAAGACCGCTCTGGTTTATACCTGGAAACACAATAGCCGCAATTAAGCACGCATCTACTAGCTTGCGTTTGTTAGGACCTGTGACGGGACGTTTTTCCAGAAGAGTGTTTATTATTTGGCGGACAACATCCCGGTGAGTCGACATACTATCCGCAATATCAGCGCGCTTGATCTTTTGTTTCTTCTGCAGCTCCCGGATGTACTTAGACGCTTTAGAAATTGCATCTGTGTGTATATTGGCAATTTCAGATTCCTCAATCTGACCCTTCTCTTGGATAATTTTCTCGACTTGTTCATCAACATTATTAGCTATAGCATTGAAGAACTCAGCAGCACGCTGCTTTACATATGCAATATAGCACTCTGTGGTGAATGCTTCCGACTTGAGGTGTTCAAGGAAATGCGTTACATAGGCATTGATTGATGGGAACGACCGATCACCAAGTCTCTCTCTGTAGCGCTTGATAACAACTTCCCACGGCAGGCCCATAATCTCCGCACTGCCGTATATCATAACGCCGACTGGATGGACCTTGGAAAGCATAAAAAGCTTATTTGATGTGTTGTAGACTTTGCTAGGCTTGCCACCTGAAGATATGGTAACTGCACTATCGGCGGCTAGCGCTAACCCGTTCTTATTCATTATGATCAGTTCTGCAGTCATATTATTCTTCCATTAGTCCAGAGAATTAATCAATATAATCTCCTTTACAACTTATAAATATATAGAATATTTGATTGCTCCCGATTAGGATCTTACTCCCTTTGCATTACTGAAGCAATGGAAATTTTTTGTCAATCCGTGGTTCTGGTCCAGCTGGAGGCACTCTATGGCCGCATCGGATATTGAATCCCTGCCCTTGAAATCTCCTTTTAGTGGAGGGGCAGGGAGGAAAATATCTGATGGGGATTTACAAGGAAAAAGAGATTATCCGGGCGTATTCCGGATTTCCCCGGCTGAGAATCCGGGATCTCCTGTTCGGGGACATCATCAACTGGACGCCCGGACGGACGGTCTGGTGGCCTGCGGCGAACTGGGCCGAGGCGGCGGCGCAGAGGGGGATCATCGCCTTCCAGCGGTGGAAATATCCCAACTCTCCCTGTATCTACAGCACCCATTCCATCATCCACCTGACAGAAGGCGTCTGCTGGAATGTCACCGCTCCCCGGGCGGATTACCTGAAGCTTGAGGAAGGGAAGCTCAACCCGGACAAGGTCTATATCGTCTGCCGCTACCGGGATTTCCGGGTCGATACGGCGGCCGACCGGCAAGTCGTCTATTCCGGGATCGAGCTGCTTCAGGGGACCGCCTACGACGCCACCCAGCTGATGGCGATCCTCATTCAGGAATACCTGGGGTTTCCTGAGGAGGATTACCTCCACGTCCTCGATCCCCGGAGAAAGACCGTCTGCAGCCCGGCCGTCCGGGGACTCTGGGTCAAGCTCTGGCTGGAGAAAGGCGGCAAGGAAAGCAGATTCCGCCGGCCGGGAGGGGAGTTACACGTCGAGAGGACGCCGCCGGCGATGATGGAGAATCACGGAACCTTCGAGATTGTGGGGGTATTGGAGGGAGGGATTGTCTAATTGTCTCTGGGGCATACTGCTTAGTGTGTCACACAACGGTTTCTTACACATGCAAGAAATCAACTAAACGCGCTTCAAGCACTTGGCGGTCTTTGGTCTGGCATTCCCATATCACCAAGGGCTTCCAACCAGCCTTTTTGACGGCCCGTATGTTGCGTTTGTCTCTTTCTCTATTCCCTTTCCTTTTGCTTTCCCAGAAATCAGCGTTTGTATGGGGGGACACCCTTCCATATTTACAGGTATGCATATGCCAGAAACAACCGTGGACAAAAATAACTTTGCGATGCCGAGGCAGAACTATATCCGGCTTGCCCGGAAGATTCTTATAATGGAGACGAAAGCGATAGCCAAGCCTATGAATAATTTTTCTTACTACAATCTCCGGCTTCGTATCCTTACCACGGATACTCGACATACACTTATGACGCTGTTCAGAGGTTAGTACGTCCGTCATATGTCTAAGCCAGTCTCCTCTGAACCTCGTTAATAAAACCATTCAGGCTCAATATACTCATGCCGGAAACCGCTGGATAAAGAGGATGGAGTGATTTGGGAACAATGAGGGTAACACGGGAATCTCGCATCTCCACAAGCTGGCGCGCGGAGATGCCACGCTGCGTTGTCAGAATATGTTTGTTGGAAACCCTCTTTGCTTCATTAAGAACCTGCCTCCACCGATCCTTGCAAGTTGTTTTTATGCCAACAGCAAACAGCTTGTCCACAGGCCAGCTCTTGTCCAGATATGCCTTTTTCCCGGGGATAAGTATATCTGGCCTGCCGTCTACTTCAGCGCGCGGTTTGAAGGGGATCCGATTGTTGGTGAGGATATATCCAACGTGGTTTTCCAGAGATCTGCCGGCTCTTGATTTTCTCCTGTTCATTATTCTGGCTGCCGTTGACAGGAAATCATCAATTGAACGATAAATCCGGCAAACCTCATGTTCGCATAAGAACCTTTCCGCCATACGGAATAAGGAGTACTCATATTCCATCAATGAGGTCAAACATTTATCAGATGAGAATGTCTTAAACCTTGGAAAGCAATCAAGAAGCGCTTTCAGCGTAATTCCCGAGAACGTTGCTGTATCAGGAAAATCACTTAAGCGTTCAACAAAAGTTCTAAATTCCCTGTTAACGCAATCATCCTCAGTTTCCTCTTCAGCCCTGATCCCGGAAAAAATAGCGATAGTGCCGGTTACTTCAATCCCGAGGCTGGCTTGAATATCATCCACATCATCAGGTAAATCGAAGACATAGGCGTTGAATGATGATTCTCCTGTCCTAATCAGGACGAGGAGATCGCCTACATTGTCTTCTGTCAGATAAGGGAAATCACGGCCAAATCGCGTTAACCTGTATTCGCTGCGGGTCCCTGTTCCATACCACTTAATACGAGATGTGGTGGTCAACTGACCCTGCCATACTATCTCCACCGTCTGTTCAGCATTTGTTCCCTTTGTTGGAGGATTGACGGTAAACTTTCTCCATGCCTTTTTAGGCAGGTAATAACCACACTGATGCCCCCCGGTTTTGCCGGTGTCATTGGGAGAGGTAAATTTCAGTATTGCATTATTATTATCCCAAGCGTCAATGACAGCTTTCTCAACCAGTGGCGATGGCATAGGATTTGTCCTTTTTCGAGGTGTTGTTTGAACCGGTGGCCTTGAACCGATTCAACCCCCCTTGTTCCATAGACCATCTGAATATGCGCACGACCTGCTTGGCAACATCACAGGCGATCTTCGGAACAAGAGCATTGCCGAATTGCCTATAAGCTTGGGTGTCAGAAACCACTATCGGCAATTCGTCAGGAAAACCCATCAGCCGAGCGCATTCGCGGGGAGTCAGCCTCCTCGGGTTCTTTTTGCCTTGGGGGATAAGGATTTCTGACCCGTCTTTGTAATACCTTGCACTCAGCGTGCGGGTATATGAATTGCGATCAGCGAGACCAAAGCCAAAGCCATTTCCTTTTGCCTTGTGCCTTTCAGAATAATCCTGGAGATACTTCCAGAGATGATCAGAGAGAGTGTATTTCGGCGGGCAGTCTTTTTCGAGAATATCGGACAAACAGGGGATTTTACCTGCCGGAGAAGCAGGAAATTCGAATGGAATATAATCCCCAAATACCCTTCGGTCAAAACAGACAATAAATATTCTTTCCCTATGCTGCGGAACATAGGTCTTCGCGTCGATTATTTTGCTGAATACGAGATAATCCAAGTCTTCAAGAGTGCCTTTGATTGTATTCCATGTCCTTCCGGAATTGTGCGAGGCAAGGTTTTTAACATTTTCAAGAATTAAGGCAAGGGGGCGCTTGGCAGAAACGATCGTGGCAATAAAGAAAAACAGGTTGCCTTGACTTTTATCCTTGAATCCGTGCATACGACCAAGGCTTTTCTTTTTTGAAACACCGGCAATGGAAAACGGCTGGCACGGAAAACCTGCCGCAAGAATATCATGGTCCGGAATGCTGGCAGCATCAATTGTTCGAATATCGCCATGAGGCGTTTCGTTGAACCATGCGGCATATGTCTTTTGCGCATATTTGTCCCACTCTGAAGTGAACAAGCAACGTCCGCCGGCCCATTGCAAACCAAGACGCATACCGCCAATACCAGCAAAAAGGTCGATGAAGGTAAAAGGAAGATCATATTTCAAAGGGTTGGCGATTCTGGGAGCATAATCAAAAAGAGTGGGCTGTGAATTGCCATCACCGGAATTGGCTGCCTCTTCAAGGACTTTCAGCAAAAATTCCTTTTGAGAAACACGCTTGGAATATCGTTCTTCCTCTATCCAATTAAATATCGGCTCAGGGACGTCCCTGATCAGGATATTTTTTTTCTTTGTCATAGAGCACCTCTGGGTAGATTTGATAGCAATGATAGCAACTATTCCCCCCGGGTCAACAAAATATTTCGGTATTTTTCAATTTTTTTGTTCTCCAATATTCAGTCATTTCGTGCAATGCCGAGGAAGCTTTTTCAACCCATAGCGTATATGCTGGGAGACGGTAGTCTGGTGGAGGTGGAGGCGGTCGGCAATCTCTTTCTGACTGTAACCCTTTAGGAAATGAAGACTTAGACATTGCTTCTGGCGGGGGGTGAGGTAGCGGTTCATCGCTTGGCGGACCTCGCGCATCTTCTTTTCCCGGTAGGTATCCCGCTCGATCCTCTGGCGTTTCTCCCGTGCCGCCTCGTCCCAGGCGGGGACGTGGAAGAGTTGGTCGATCAGAGCGGGGTCGAGGGGGACTTCCTTGAACCTGTAGTCAAGCCGGGACATTGCGCCTCACCTCCACCACCCTCCCGTTGAACCGGTCGGCGGCCAGGGAAAGGATCCGCATCTCTTCCGGGAGGATCTCAAACCGGGGGGCGCCGGTCCGCTCGGGGACCAGCCAGAAGTCTCCGTGCTTCTTCGAGCGAATATGGACTTGCGCCTCGAGAGCCCGGAAATCCTCGACATCGGCCTCGGTGAGGGTCCGGCGCGGTCCGGCGACGGCAGGGGATTCATTAACCTCCGGGGTCGGCGCAGCGGGGGGAGCGACCTTGACCGGGCGGGTAAGCTCTTCCTCAAGCTTCCGGATGAGGGAAGCTTCGCCTTCGGGGTCCAGGCGGGAGATCTTTGACCGGATTATCTTTTCCTTGAGGTCCATTGTGAGGATTTCTCCGGTCTTGTTAGGATTATTTCCTCCGGAACGGGAACGCTAACAGGTTCGCCAACAGACGCAACACACGGCAGAACAGGCAGTTGAGGAGTATGCCAGGCGTCTTGTGAGAAAAACCGCAAGGAGCGGAAGGCCGGGGAGGTTTCTCCCCTCCCCCGGCCAACCGGGAGGGGGGAGAGGAAAGGGCCCCGGTATTTATGCAGATTAATCCTAACAAGCTAACAAAGCAGGGGGATTTACCGCCTAATATATTGATTCGCAGGTGATTATGCTTGTGAGGATTATTGGGGAGGTTCTTCGTTAGCATCTTTTTCCTCCGTTTCGCCAACAAGGTCGGGGAGAAGGTAGCGGTCGGCGATGTCCTTCACGCGGTCCGGGGGCAGGCGGTAGCAAAGAACCTGCTTGCCGCAGGAGACAAGGGAACCACCATCGACGCGGAGATAGGGCTTGTCCTTCTTCTTGTTCTTGATGATCTGGAGCTTGTAGAGGACCTTGCCGAGATAGCGCTTGGTCACCCAATCGAGGGTGTCACGGTCGTTGACGTAGGAGAGGACGTCTTCAGAGAGATGGAGGTCTGTGGGGGTTCCTTGCTGGTCGAGGATGGGGGAGCGCTCGGCGAGGAAGTCCACGATGGCGGAAAGAATCCGCTGTTCGGGGTTATCCTCGATCTCGTCCTGCTGCTTGCGATCTCGGCAGGAATAGGCGAGACGGGTCATCTTGTGGGCAAGGAGGTCGGCCTCCTCGATCGAGGGGTCGCTGACAAGGCGTTGGCCGTCAATGAACTCGGCCAGGGCAAGGATCGGGGACCAGAGCTCGTCTTCGCGGTCCTTGAGGCCCTTGACAATCTCGAGATTGGCGTAGATGTCGGCAACCTCGGTGTGGAAGAGGAGGGCGAGGACGTAGAGGGAGTTGCGGATCTTCTGGAACGTCCCTTCCAGGTGGCGGTAGGAAAACTTGGGGACCTCCCCTTTCGCTCTCAGGAGGTGGAGGGTGATGGTTCGGTCGGCGGAGGTCTGTTCCAGGCCCTCGATGTTGGCGAGGAGCTTGGGGCTGTAGGTGGAGAAGGTGGTGGGGATGTTCTCGTCGCCAACGCAGCGGCGGACGCAGCCGCTTCTCTTGTAGCCGGAGTTGAAGATCTCCAGCCTCTCGGAGAGGTCGGCCTTCTGTTTTCGGGAGAACTTGGCGGCCTCGTCGTGGAAGATGGTGCAGCGGTCGTTCTCGGTGGAGCGGAACATAACCGCATCGGTCATTGAGGCCGACATTATGGAGTTGAAGCAGATGGGGCCGGCAATCTCGATGGTCCGGGTCTTGCCGGTCCGCTTGGTCCCGGATAGGAAGACGTAGGGGTAGCTCTCGAAGGCCATAAAGAAGTAAGTCCCGAGGCACCAGAGCGAGATGAAGTCGTGGTAGAGAGGGTCGGTGTAGTCGAGGTAGGTGGCGAAAAGGGAGCGGATCTCATCGAAGAGGGCGACGGGGTCCACGGCAGCCTCGCCCTGGATGAAGGCGTGGACGCTGTTGGGGACCCGGTCGGAGATGGACCAGAGGTTCATATCGCTCGGGACCTGGCCCTCGCGCAGCAGGCGCAGGCCCCGGCGATCGAGTTCGGTCTTCTCCAGGGGGAAGAGCTCGCGGTCGGAGGTGACCACGTGGGGAAGGCGCTCAAGAGAGCCGTCCTTCTGATCTACCTTCTGGAGATAGACGGTGAAGTAAGCCTTGCCCTTCTGGAAGTCTTGCGCGGGGTTGAAGGGCTCAAAATCCTCCCACAGAAAATCGGTGGTGGCCCCCTCACCTTCGGCGGGGGACTGTTCCTTTTCCAGCCGGGAACGGTATTTACGGACGTCGGAGCGGTAGGCATCGGTATCCTCCTTTTTCAGTTTGAAACGTTGCTTGATCTCGTGGCCCAGGTAGGCCTCGGCCTCGGGACGGCCGAGGCGGGCAAGGATCTGGAGAACCGGCTTCAGGAGCCGGGGGAGTTCGGTCTTGGGGGTATCGGTGGGGATCTTGGCGAGCTCGTAGGAGACGAGACCGGGGGCGGCGGCGAGAAGGTTTTTCAGATCGTCGGCCGAGTGGTCGCGAAGGTAGTCCCCGAGGTCGGTCCCGTCGGGGAGGGAGACGACGCGGACCCGCTCGCCGATCAGGGAGGCGATCCGGGAGGCGGCCGCGCGGCCCGCCTTGTCGCCGTCCAGGCAGAGATAGACCATATTGGCGGCGGAGAGGCGGGGGAGGTCATCCTCCTTGAACCGGCAGGTTCCATAGAGGGCGGCGCAGGCAAAACCGGCCTGGACGGCGGGGAGACAGTCGAGAATCCCCTCGGTGAGGATGACTTCGGGGGAGCGGAACGCCTCCTCGTTGAAGAAAAAGGCTATCTCGCCGGGGAGGTGGAGGTAACGGGGCTCGGAATCCCCGAGGGTTCGGCCGGAGAGGTGGACCACGCGGCCGCGGAAGGTGTTGGGGAAGATGACTCGGTTGCGGAAGTAGTCGCCGGCCTGCCCGCCGTTGGTCTTCTTCACCACCCCGGCCCGGAGGCAGGCCTCAATGGGAAAGTCCTTCTCCCGGGTCAGGTGCTCCAGAAGGCCGCCGGCGGCGAAACCGATCTTGAAACGGTCAATCGTATCGTCGGTGAGGCCGCGTTTGTGCAGATAGGCGCGGGCCTCCGGGGTAAGGTGGGCGTGGTAGAAGTCGGCGGCGGTGGCAAGGATATCCTCGGCCTGGCGCTTCTCCTTGATCCGGAAGAGCTCGTCGGGGCTGATCTCCTCCATCGCGACGCCGGCCCGGGCCGCAAGGATTTGGACCGCCTCCATAAAGGGGACGGAACTGATGAGCTCGACAAACTTGAAGACGTCACCGCCGACCCCGCAGCCGAAACACTTGAAATACTGGCCCTTCGGGTTGACGTGGAAGCTGGGGGTCTGCTCCTCGTGGAAGGGACAGAGGGCCTTGTTGCCCCGGTCGAGGGTAAGGTGTTCCGAAACTACTTCCACTATGTCGTTGGCTTCCCTGATTCTTTCGATCTGGCTCCGGAAGTTTTCTTTCACTGGCGTCTCCTTCAAAGTTTCCATTTATCGGCCTGGTAAATTTCGAAGCTCCGGTCCCCCCGGAGCCGGGTGAAACTCTCGGCGATCCCCTCGGCAACGTAGCGGCCAACGTCGGTGGAGACGTCGATCAGGCAGCGGGGCGGATCGTCGGCTACGGCGGAGGCGGAGTCGCGGGCCGCTCGGTCCCGGCCGAAGGCGTACGCGGCCAGGAAGACGGCCTGGTCGATGATGTTCTCGACGTAGCTTCGGCTGATGCCGTCGGCGAAGACGAACTTGCAGAATTTCGCAGGCATAGTTATTCCTCCCTTACATTGCCGCGGCCCTCTCGTCGGGCCGCTCCAGTTGGTAGCCGGGTTCCGGCGGCCGCTCGGCCACGCAGGACGCCAGGTGATCATTGATCGCCTCACGGGCGATGATCCGGGCCAAGATGGTGAGGCCCTGGGTCACGATCTCCTGGGGGGAGCTGGCGGCGGCGACGTCCATCGAAGTCAATCCCCCCGGTCGCCCGTCGCCTGACGGGGCGCTCCCTTGATCTTCTGCTTCTCGTATAGGTCATCAAGCCGGCAGTTCAGTACCTCGGCGATGACCAGGGCGTAGGGCGAGGAGAGGAAGATCCGGTTGTTCTCCAGGGCGTTGATGGTGCTCCGGCTGATCCCGGTCATAGTTGCCAGCTCTTCCTGCTTGGCGACCATCGCCCGGAGCCGGCAGTCCCTGACCCGGTTGCGGTACTGACCGGCGACCTTTCTCAGCAGCTTTCTCTTCGACATAATCATTCCTCCCGTATATTTTGGTTGCATTGCTGTATTGATTCGGGCAAAAAAAATATCCCGGCCCTCGGGAGCCCGACAATATATCCGTTGCTCAATTAACATATACACTACGGAAGGGGTAAGCGCAAGCAATTTTTTAAATAAAATTAGGGGGATAGAATAATCTGTAAGAAATTAAAGAAAATACTTGCGGAATTTCATACCTTGTTGTATATTGGTTTTGCAAGATGAGAGGGACACTAAAAAGGAGGGAAATGAGAGATGCTCTTAGGACAGAGATTGAAGGAGGCGCGCGAGAAGAAGGGATTGAACCAAAAGGAACTGGCTGATGCTTGCCACATCACCCAGGCCACAATCTCGCGGATCGAACAGGGGAAGGTCAACCAGTTGAAATCGGAGGCCCTGAGAAGACTGGCCCTGGCGTTGGGGGTGACCACCGATTACCTGGTGGGGAAGACCAACGATCTCACCCCCATCGACATCTTTGAATCCAACCAAGAGGCCAAGTATCTTTTCCGGGGCTACGAAAAACTCTCTCCGGAGGGGAGGAACCAACTGATGGACTTCATAAAATTCCTGGAAGGGAAGGAACAGAGGCAAGAGACCGAAGAATGACGCGCCCGTGGGAAAGTTATCTGGGGAACCAACCCGCCCTTTATGCCCGCAAAGTGCTTAAGGATTGCGGACTGAGGGAGCCGCCGATCGATGAGCGGATCGTAACGGACTATCTCGGGCTGGAGATAGAAGAGCTGAACAGCAGGAATGTTCCTGCGCAATTTAGAGGAATACTTAACAAACTTAAAACGGCTTGCTCTTGGCTGAAACGGGTATCTAACGGCAATAGCCTTATCTACCTCTATGGCGACACCATTACCGAAAGGAAAAGGCTGAGCGTCTTCCACGAATGCGGTCACTTCATCATTCCCTGGCACAAAGGCTATAACCATATCTGCACCGGGGATGAAATTGGATCCCCCACACATAAACGAATTGAACGGGAAGCCTTCGGCTGCGGCAACGAGTTCTTAATGCCGATGGAATCCTTTGTGAGAGACGGCCAGAGTTTGGAAATAGGAATCCCTGCGATCGAGCAACTACGGGAGAGATATGTATCCTCATTCGAAGCAACGGCAATATGGTATGCCTCCACCTTCCCAGGCTCTTGCGGGATGGTTATGGTGGAACCGTCAGATGACAGGAAATCGGCGAGCAATGCTGTTTCCACACCCGAACAACCTTCCCTTCCCCGCTTAATCCTGGAGAGAGGGGTCTACTCCCCGTTCAATACGGAAAGATACCCTCTCTCAGTAAAATATTCCGTCCGGTCCCATTTCTTCCCCAAATTCATAAGACCGGGACAGGGGATAGAGGCGGGGAATTTGATCTTCGAAGCCTGGCATAACCAGCGACGGATGCTTGGGGAAGTGCCGGCCGCCGTCTTCGGCTCTTCGGCCAGGTGGTCCTACAACGCGGAGTGCCTTCCGCTGGGAGAATCGGGGAAGATGATCGTCCTGCTTTGGCTACCCGATCGCCAGATTAAGCTTAATTTCGGACACGGGGGGTTGATGTGAAGGTAGTTCTCTACGCCCGGGTGTCTTCGGAGAAGCAGGTCGAGAAAGACCTGTCCATCGCCGCCCAGCTCAAGGCGCTGCGAAAATACGCGGAGGCCCGGGATTGGAAGGTGTACCGGGAGTTCGTGGACGAGGCCCAGAGCGCGCGGACGGCCAACCGGCCCGCCTTCAAGGAGATGATCGCCCTGGCCCGGAAGAAGGAAAAGGCCTTCGACGCGATTTTGGTCTGGAAGCTCTCGCGCTTCGCCCGGAACCGCGAGGATTCCATCATCTACAAGTCGCTCCTGCGGAAGCACGGGATTTCCGTCATCTCCATCAACGAGCAGACGGACGAATCGCCGGCGGGGAAGCTCCTGGAAGGGATGATCGAGGTCATTGACGAGTTTTATTCAACCAACCTCGCGCAGGACACGCTCCGGGGCTTGAAGGAGAACGCGTCGCGGGGATACCACTGCGGGGGGACCATCCCGATCGGCTACAAGGGGAAGAAGGTCAAGGACGGGGCGAACCAGAAAACCCGCCTCGTCCCCGACAAGGTTTACGGGCCGATGGTTACACGGATATTCAAAATGTGCGCGGAGGGGATGGGGGCAAAGGACATCGTGAAGGTCCTCAATGGCGAGGGGCTGAAGACCAACCGGGGCCGCGATTGGAGCAAAAGCACCATCTACTGTATTCTCAAGAACGAAACCTACACGGGGACATTGGTCTGGAACCGGCATAATAGAAGAACTGGAGTACCCCGGCCGAATGATCAGAGCGAGGTCATCCGGGTCGAGAACAATCATCCCGCCCTGGTCAGCCGGGAGGTGTTCAAAAAGGCTCAAAAACTTATGAAGAAAAGGAGCCCCCGGATCACCCACCCCCGGACATTGAACAGCGGATACCTTCTGAGCGGGTTCCTCTACTGTGGAAAATGCGGACTAGCAATGCTCGGCTGCGCGGCCAAATCCTCCAAGTATTACTATTACGCCTGTCAGAACTACTGCAAGAGGGGGAAAGACGTGTGCGACGCGCGGCTCGTCAACAAGGACCGGTTGGAGTCGTTCGTCATTGACCGGATCAAGGAGAACATTCTCACCGAGGACAATTTGACTGAGCTGGTGAAGCTCACCAACGAGGAAATCCGGAGCTCAAAAGACGAGGCCGTGGAGAAGCTGGCGGGGGTGGACCGGCAGATCGGGGACCTGCGGGAGCGGCTTCACAAGCTCTATGACGCGCTGGAGACCGGGAAGCTGGAGATAGACGAGCTTGCCCCCCGAATACGGGAGTTGAAGGCGCGGATAGACGAACTGGAGATGCAGAGAAATTCCTTCGTGGAGGACCTGGAGAGCGAGGAAGTGAAACTCCTATCCGCCCCGGCGGTAAAGGAATACGCCGACGACCTTAAATCCCTTTTGAGTAAGGGATCAATTATGGAGCAAAAATCCTTCCTGCGGTCGTTCGTGAAGAGGATCGAGGTCAACCTCCCCGATGTGACTATCGAATACACCATCCCCCTGGGAAGAGAAAAGGTAGAACCACTCGAAAGAGAAGTTCTACCTTTTGACCATGATAGCTCCCCGGGCAAGACTCGAACTTGCAGCCTAGTGGTTACAAGGGCCCCGAAGTTTCCTTCGGGCTTGGACTATCTCATCCACCTCATTCAACGAGGCGGTCGGGCGCTTGCGAGGCTTATTGGTTGGGTATCCTCATCCTCTAGTCTCTGCACGTTCCTGCCTACTTGCAGGGCTAAAACCCTGCGCTACCTATTCCCTTTCGGCAGGCTTCGCTCAGGGTTGCCTTATCCTGTCATCACTGTCATTGCGAGCGTCAGCGAAGCAATCTCAATTCCCCACTATGGGTAGATTGCTTCGTCGCTTCGCTGCTCGCAATGACAGAGCACCAGGACTTAGGTTTCCCTGAATTCACCCGATTTTTCAACCGCGGTTACCCGCGGAAGCTGCAATTTAGCATGAACCTCTCGGTGGCAATTCGCGCATAGAAGCACACATTGATCCAATTCTTCCTTCACCTTTTTCCAACTTCTTGTGTACCCATTATTAGAGATACCAAAATCTTTTTTAGTCGGATCTAGATGATGGAATTCAGGTGCCTCAAGGCATTTGTTATAGCCGCAAACACTACACCGACCCCCCTTATACTCAACTGCCATTTGGCGGATCTTCTTCCTCCGCTTTTGAACAGCGCTTATAAGGTAGTCTCTACGATCGGCATATCTGCGCTTATCACTCGCCGGGGCCATGATTTTACAGCCACCCGCTCTACCATTGAGCTACCGGGGAAAAACAGTAATCAGTGGTCGATAATCGTTGATCAGTGAAAGGACTACACTGCCGACGACCAACCCCTGATATTTTTCAAAGAACTGGCGATGGCCCAGGCCATCAAATTTCCAGGGTGAAGTCTACTGCATACTGACCGGATTTCAACAAAAAAAGCCGGGACGGCCTTCGCAATGAGGTAAAGGTGCTCCGGAGACCCGGATATTGTCCTGACACCTCAGGTTATTTCAACCTCGAACCTGATTCGCGGACTCGCGCTTGACCGCCCGGCTTAAATTATGCGGGGAAGAGTTTAGCTGATAATCTTCGTCACATATTTATAACTCAAGGGTAACGTGCCCTATTACTTTTTCGTTAGCCGCGGAGCGGTAAACGAAAAAAGCTGGACGGCTCAAGGGGTGGTAGCGCTTCGGTTTCCCGAATGGGCGCCGCTTTCGCGGGCTGTCCCGTCCTGACGCTTCCGGAAGTCACAACCGAATCTTCCGGTATCTTGGACTGGTCTCTTGCCGTCCAGCGATCTTAATATACATCCCCCCGCCGGGAAGGGCAAGGAAATTTCTAACAATTTTTCCCGGCGGAAGAGAAGGGAAGCTCAACGCCTGGATCAGACAACAACTTTCTGGACCTGTTCGCCGGTCTTCTCCAGGAGGGCCGCCCATTGCTGATCGACGTTTTCTTGGAACTGCTTGAGCAACGGCCGGTTCTTCTCGTCGAGGACATGCTTGAACCGCCCCTGGACCTTGATCCACTCCTCGATCGGAAGTTTCTCCTTCGGCTTGTAATTCAGCTTGTACTCGCCGTTTTCTACCTCGTAGAGCGGCCAGAAACAGGTCTCCACCGCGGCCTTGACGATATCGACCGAGGTGGCGGGCTGGGTCCGCCAGCCGCGGAAGCAGGAGGCAAGAACGTTGATGAAGGTCGGACCCTTGATGGCCAGGGCCTTCTTCACCTTACCGATGTAATCCCGCCAGTTGTGGGGAGACGCCTGGGCGACATACGGTATGCGGTGGGCGGCGACGATGGCGGTCAGATCCTTGGGAAACTGGACCTTGCCCGGAATCGCCTCCCCCGCCGGGCAGGTGGTGGTGGCAGCGCTGAACGGGGTGGCGCTGGAGCGCTGGATCCCGGTATTCATATAGGCTTCGTTGTTGTAGCAAATGTAGAGGAAGTCGTGACCCCGCTCCAGGGCACCGGAGAGGGACTGGAGCCCGATGTCGTAGGTGCCGCCGTCGCCGCCGAAGGCGACGAACTTCATATCCCCCTTGATCTTGCCCCGCTTCTTCAGGGCCCGGTAGGCGGTCTCCACCCCGCTGATGGTGGCGGCGGCATTCTCGAAGGCGTCGTGAATGTAGGGCACCCGCCAGGAGGTGTAGGGATAGATGGTGGTCGCGACCTCCATACAGCCGGTGGCAAAACCGATCACCACCGGTCCCTCGATCGCCATCAGGGCCTGACGGATGGCGATCACGCTGCCGCAGCCGGCACATGCCCGGTGGCCGGGGCTGAGCAGTTCGGGTTTCCGGGAGAGTTCTTTCAGATTGAGGGCCATAGTTTCTTCCTTGCTTCTTTGTGCCGCGCCGGGCGCGCGCCGGAACGGACGGCTGATTTGATTGGACTTTCTATCCTGACCTTTCCAGTCCTACGGCAGGGCTGAAGCCCTGCGCTACAGATTATGTCTTCCGGTCTTTCCGACAGATACGGGCCCTACTCGCGGACGCCGAGATGCGTGGCCTGGTCCTCGTGAAGGCGGCCGGCCTTCAGGTCGGCGAAGACCCCACCGATCATCTCCGGGGTGATGTCCCTTCCGCCCAGGCCGTATATGTAACCGGAGACCGGGAGCGAGGACTTTCGATAGAGGGCGGAGCGGACCTCGGCAAATACCGGACCGGCCACGGCGTTAAATCCCTCCGAACGGTCAAGGACGGCCACCGCCTTCGCCCCGGACAACGCCTTCACCAACTCGGGGGCGGGAAAGGGGCGGAAGACCCTTAGCTTGATTACCCCCACCTTTTCTCCCCGCTCCCGCATCTCATCCACGGCGGCCTTGGCGGTGCCGGCGGTCGAGCCGAGAGCGATCACAATGTAGTCCGCGTCGGCGGTCTGGTACTCATCGAAGAAGCCATAGGACCTTCCGGAGAGTTTCCCGTATTCCCGGCCGACCTCGAGGATCACCTCCCGGGCGTTCTTCATCGCCTCGGCCTGCTGCTTCTTGTGCTCGAAGTAATAATCCTGCAGATCGAGCGGACCGTAGGTCACCGGGTGGCTGGTATCGAGGAGGGGATAACGGGAAGAATACTCGCCGACGAACTTCTTCACCTCGTCATCTTCCAGGACATCGACCCGCTCCACGGTGTGGCTGATAATGAACCCGTCGTGGGTGGTCATCACCGGCAGGAGGACATCCTTGTGCTCGCCGATCCGGACGGCCTGGATCATGTTGTCGTAGACTTCCTGGGGATTCTCGCCATAGAGCTGGATCCATCCGGCGTCGCGGCACCCCATCGAATCGGCGTGGTCGCAGTGGATGTTGATCGGACCGGAGAGCGCCCGGTTGACCACCGCCAGAACGATGGGCAGACGCGAGGAGGAGGCGATGTAGACGATCTCCCACATCAGGGCCAACCCGTTGGCGGAGGTCGCCGACATCACCCGGGCGCCGGCGGCGGAAGCGCCGACCGCGGCCGACATCGCGGAGTGCTCGGATTCGACCAGGATCATCTCGGTCTGGACCGTGCCGTCGGAGACGTACTGGGAGAAAGTCTGCATCAGCTCGGTCTGAGGGGTGATCGGATAGGCCGGAACCACGTCGGGGTCGATCTGCTTCAGCGCAAAGGCGCCGGCCTCGTTACCGGTTAGTGCGAGCGTCTTGGTCATTCCATTTTCCCTCGAAATTTAATCCTGTGATTGTCTTCAGCCCTGGCTGCCGCCGGCCTCCGGGGATGACTGCCTGATTCCCCATTCATCGATCTTGACTTCGGAGACCTTTTCTTCCGGGATCATCTCGATCGCCTGGACCGGGCAGGTATGGGCGCAGATTCCGCATCCCTTGCAGTGCCCGTAATCGAAGCCGGCCATCTTCTCGTCTTCCACCAGGACCGCCCCATCGGGGCAAAAAATCCAGCACTGGAGGCAGTCGATGCACTTGTCCTTGTCCAGCACCGGGCGGCTGGCCCGCCAGTCGCCGGTCTCGTACTCAAAGGAGGAATTGGCGGGATGAAGGAGCACCCCTCCGATCGGTATCTCTTTCCATCCGGGGGCTTTTTCGGTCATATTCAGTATCCTTTAGCTGTTGGTCGTTTCTTCGTGGGCCTTTTCCACCGCCCGGATATTGCCTTCCAGGATCTTGGGGGCGAACTTCCGGGAAAATTCTTCCTTGATGTCGTCGATGACCGATTTGAGTTCGACCACCCCGGTCGCCCTGACCAGGGCACCGAGCAGCGGCATATTCGGCATCGGCCGGCCGATCTCGTCGGTGGAAATCCGGTCGGCGTTGAGAACCCAGAGATTCTTGTCCTTGAGGACGGGAAACTGCTCCCGGAGCCGGTCGGGCGTGAGGTGGGTGTTGATGATCACCGTTCCCCCCTCCTTCAGCCCCTCGCAGACATCGATCGACTCCAGGAGACTGGAATCGAGGACAAGGACGATGTCCGGGTTGTAAACGGCGGAGTGCATCTTGATCGGTCCGGAACTGATCCTGGTGTAGCCCTTGATCGGAGCGCCCGACCGCTCCGGACCGTATTCCGGAAAGCCCTGGCTGTACTTTCCCTCGCGGAGGGCGACCAAGGCGAGAAATTCCGCCACCGTCTTCGCCCCCTGGCCGCCACGGCCATGCCACCTGATCTCGATAATTTCTGTCACGGGCTCACTCCTGATATTTCAGTTGAAATATTTTACCTCTGGCGGGAATCTTAACTAACACCGGAACGATCACGCAAGCCTAATTTGCCCCGGCCTTAGTACTCCCTCCGGCCCTCAAGAGCTTTGGTCAGGGTGGCCGGATCCATAAAATCGAGTGAACTGCCCACCGGGATCCCGGCGGCGATCCGGGTCACCCTGACCTTAAGAGCCTTCAACTCGCGGGCCAGGTAGAGTGCGGTGGTCTCACCGTCGATATCGGAACCGGTGGCTATGATCACCTCCCGCGGGGCCGCCTTCTTCACCCGGTCGAGCAGCTCCTTGACCCGGATATCCTCGTGTCCGATCCCGTCAAGCGGGACGATCCGGCCCATCAGCACGTGGTAGACCCCGGAAAACTTGCCGGATTGCTCGAGGGCGATCACGTCCTTGGGATCTTCCACCACGCAGATCAATCCCGTGTCCCGTCCGGGATCCCGACAGATCGAACAGATCTGGTGCGAGGTCAGGTTCCCACAGACCGGACAGAAGCGGATCCGTGCCTTGACTGCGGCCAGCGAGTCGAGGAGTTCGCGGGCCGCCTCCGGCTTCTCCCGCAGGAAGTGGAAGAGGATTCTCTGGGCGGACCGAGGCCCGATTCCGGGCAAACCGGTGAGGGCGTCGAGCGCTTTCTGCATCAAAAGCGGGTAGCGGGCCATCTTATGTCACCTGGAAAAAACCGGCCCGCGGCACAAAGACGGATCGGGATCAATTGACCCGACCGCCGCCTCCTGGGCGCGGACCGCTGATCACATACCCAGACCGGGGATGTTCATCCCCCCGGTCAATCCGGACATCTTCTCCTGACCGATCGCTTCGGCCTTCTCCGCCGCCTGGCGGACCGCCGTCAGAACCATATCCTCCAGCATCCCGACGTCGGTGGAATCGACCACGTCGGGATTGAGGGAAATGGATACCAAATCCTTCTTCCCGTTGACCACAGCCTTGACCATACCCCCACCGGCGCTGCCTTCCGCCTCCATTCCGGCAATCTCTTGCTGGACGCGGAGAAGTTTGGCCTGCATCTGCTGGGCCTGCTTGAGCATCTTTCCCATTCCGGCCACTTTGAATCCCTCCCGGTGCGAAAAATAGTTTGACTAACCTAATTAATACTATTTCTACTAATACTATACTTTAAGTTACTCTTTGACATCTACCACTCTCCCGTCAAACTTATCCAGGGCGGCTTCGATAACTGGATTTCCCCTGACCAAAGAACCTTTCTTTTGGGCCGGGGGCGACGGGCTTGGTGACGGTTCTTCCCCGATCGGGCCGCCGGACCGGACCCGGAACTCCAGTCGAACCTGGACTCCGATCTTGTTGGCGAGCAGGTTCTCCATATAGGAACGCTGGGGAGAGGACTCCAGGGCCTCCCGGTGGAAATCAAACTCTTCCTGAAAATAGATCGTCACCACGCCATTCTCTATCTCTCCCGGCTTGCCCTGGGTTAGGTAAGCTTTGAGCATTGGACGGTCGGCCCCCAGGGCCTCGAGAAAGTTCGGCCAGGTTTCCCTAACCGATCGGGATGGAGGAGGGGACTCAGCGGCCTGGGGAGCCGATTCTTTCGGGGAAGGTGCCGGCGCGGCGCACCCACCGGCTGCGGAGATACCGGACTCCAGACCCTCCACCCGGGCCACCAGGTCATCGATATAAACCCGGGTGCGGGTGCGGGCGGCCGTGATCAGGGTCATTTCCAGCGCTATCTGCTCGGAGAGGGCGTTCCGTATAGAATTTTCCTCCCGGATCAGTTTGTTGAGGATCGCCAGAAGGCGGGGCCGGGTAAATTCCTCGCTCAACTTCCGGGCCGCCTCGAGTTCTTCTGGGGGAGTGTCAGTTAGGTTATCTTCCGGTCCGGCCATCGAGATCACCAGCAGGTCCCGGAAATGTCTGACCAGGCCGGAGAGAAACTGGGGGACGTCCCAGCCGTGCTCGATCACCTCCCCGACCAGGGAAACGAGCCGGGGCAGATCCTCCTTCAAGATGGCCCGGGAACATTCGGTCACCACCTGGCGAGGAACCAGTCCAAGAAGGGCGGCCACGTCCTCACGGCGTATCCTCTCCGGGCAGTAAACCATCAGCTGGTCGAGGATCGACTCCGCGTCGCGCATGCCCCCTTCGGCGGCGGCGGCGACCGCCAGGAGGGCGTCCCCATCATAGGGAACCTTCTCCGCCTCCAAGATCTGTTTCAAACGCTCAACGATCTGGGGTCGGGAGATCTTGCGCAGGTCAAATCGCTGGCAGCGGGAGATGATCGTATCCGGGAGTTTATGTGGATCGGTGGTGGCAAAGAAGAATTTGACGTGGGGCGGGGGTTCCTCCAGGGTCTTGAGCAGCGCGTTAAAGGCCGAGGGGGAGAGCATATGAACTTCGTCGATGATGTAGATCTTGTTCCGGCTCCGGGAGGGGGCGTACCGGACATTCTCCCTGAGCTGCCGCACATCCTCGACACTGTTGTTGGAAGCGCCATCAATCTCCAGCACATCGATACTGCTCCCGGCGGCGATCTCCCGGCATGAATCGCACTTATCACAGGGCACGGGAACGGGCTCATCGGAGGAGAGACAGTTGAGGCTCTTGGCGAAGATCCGGGCCAGGGTGGTCTTCCCGATCCCACGCGGGCCGGTGAAGAGGTAGGCGTGACTGAGCCTCTTCATCTTGATTGCGTTGACCAGCGTGGTGGTGACGTGCTGCTGCCCCACCACCTGGTCAAACTGCTGCGGCCGCCACTTGATGGCCAGTGCCTGATACATTATAAAATTTTTCCTTTGGAAAAATTTTAGTGGGAGGAATTCTTAAGCGAAATCCAATCCAGAGATCATATCAAAACTGGATGCTTCGTCAGATGATATCCCTCATATCAACTCAATACCAAAGACTTTTTCAAAACCTTGAGTATGGCATCAGTATTTCTTCTTAATATTTTATTTTCCCCTCTCCCCGTCATGGGAGAGGGGAAAATAAAATACCGCGCACCCTCTGTCGAGGCTTCCGACGCCGGCTTTCCCGCCGATCGGCTCAGCCCGGGTTATTCCACACCCCGCGAGAGGCCGGCTGACCGCTGCTTCCTTCCGGACCTGACGGAGTTGGCCGGCATCGCGTGCGCGGGACCCGAACTTCAACGCTTCTCGTAACGGTTCCGCCGAAGCCGAAATAACCCCTCGATCGGGAATTCGGCCCTGCGAAGCGGATTGCAGGTCACCCTTCGACAAGCTCAGGGATCAGGGCACCGCTGGCTCCCCGCTTAGCGCGGTAATTTATTTCTACGAAATAAATTAGGGGCAATTTTTACCTATGGTAAAAATTGATTTTATACTTCGCCTTCTCCTCTTTCAGTATATCACGGATTTTCGCCGCCCTGGTTTTGCCGATTCCCCTGACACCGGCCAGTTCTTCTCCGGTGGCTGTGAATATCTTTTCCAGGCTGCCGAATTGTCTCAAGAGGGATTCAGCCAGACGGGGGCCGATCATCGGCATCGATTCCAGGACCTTATTTTTCTGGAGCGGATATTCTTCCGCTTTTCGCCCCCAATATGATTTGCGGACTTTCTCTTCCGATCGCTTGAGAATTTGCCTCCGGATTCGGACCAGGATCGCGGCCGTCTCATCCTGATTCTCGGTAAAGAGGACGGGGATCCCCCAGGAAACGGTTACCGCCACCAGCGCCCCTTGAATTGCCGGCGCCGAAGCCCCGGGATAGAGAGCCGGGTTCAATCCTTCGATGATCAACAATCTCCTACGGCCGCAACCGGCTAGGCACCGGAGCTGCTTGAATAATCTGCCTCCGGTCAGCGAGCTGACGAAATCGGCGGAGCTTTTTCTCTCGATGTATACTTCCCCGTCGATAACGTAGTCGCCAACCGACAGGCTGACCACGTTGTATTCTTCCCCCAGCCGCCGGAGACCATCGATCACCCCCGAGCGCTGCTCCCGGTAATCGACCAGGATCATAACCAAACTCAGACTGGACCTGAAGAGATTCCTTACCGATCGGCGGCGGCTTCCAAATAGGCCCGGATGACTGTCCCGGCCCGTTCGGCGTCACTTTCCAAAACCATCAGATCGCCCCAGTATCCCCGGGCGGTCTTCATAATCCCGTCCATCCAGGGGATCTGCTCGGACCTGATCTCGGAGTGTATCCCCTCATCCTCCAGCACCTTCTGGAGCAACAGCCCCAGCCCCTCCTCCTCGAACCGCCAGATCACCACCGATTGATCATTCACCGTCATCAGAATAGCTCTCGACAATACTAAAGGAACAGCCCTTTGCTCCACGTTACCCCTTCCGCAGAAAGATAACAGCGATGTCGTCTTCAGCACTCTCCCGCTATTATTTTCGCGCAGCGAAAATAATACAACGGAGAGGCAGGGATTCTCCGTCAGATTGTCGGCCTTCCGGCCGTCAATCTGCCGGATGCGTCACCCCGATCTCCATCGGGGTGACGCAGAACCCTGGGTATAATTTCCGTTCTGCATTTTATATTGCTTCAGTATCTACGGAGAGGCAGGGATTCGAACCCTGGGTACCCTTTTGGGGTACACTCGCTCTCCAGGCGAGCCGATTCAACCACTCTCGCACCTCTCCATAATTAATTTAGTAATTCTTTATTTCTAGCCTCTTTTAGATTTGCACATTCCTCTGAATAGATCAAATCCCAGGGAATCCCTCCTTTGGTAAACCTCTGCTTCCCTTCGTTGTGTTGCTTGACTCTCTTTTGCAGATCAGCGGTACATCCAATATATCGTTTTCCCAGTCGATTACTCCATAAAACATAGACCGCATACCCTTTCATAAACAACCGATAATTCTCCAATAATTATCAGTATCTACGGAAGGGGTGGGATTCGAACCCACGGAACCCGTGAGGGTTCAACGGTTTTCGAGACCGCCCCGTTCGTCCACTCCGGCACCCTTCCAAATTTTTCTTTCCCAGCCTGGTGGGATTCTCCGTCAGATTGTCGGCCTTCCGGCCGTCAATCTGCCGGATGCGGCACCGCCGGAGGCGGTGACGCAGAACCCACGGAACCCGTGAGGGTTCAACGGTTTTCGAGACCGCCCCGTTCGTCCA
>CAZPMN010000025.1:0-15192 GCA_964587835.1 uncultured bacterium | reverse complement strand
CCATTAAGGCGATTGAAAACAGGTTGCGCGTCATTGCGAGGAGGCCCGAAAGCTTTCGGGCCGACGAAGCAATCTCATCTTCCTTCCCTGGAAGAGATTGCTTCTCCGTCGGGCAACCTGCCGGATCGACCGAGCTTCGCTGGCAATGACTTGTCTCTGGGCTGCAATCTATATGCTGCTTTCGTTAGCAACTCCGCGGCCCGGGGGATTTCCTTTTATTTCCCGGATTGGACGATTGCCGGAGATCTTTGAAGAAATCCTTTAGCAGCAAGAGGCATTCTTCTTCCCTGACTCCGCCGACACAGGTCACGGAACTGCCGAGAATCGGGTTGTTCAACAGGTCGAGCGCCGAGCCCGCCGCACCATCCCGGGGAGCGCGGGCTCCGTAAACCACGGTTGAGATTCTCGACTGGAGAATGGCCCCGGCGCACATCGGGCAGGGTTCCTTGGTCACCACCAGAACGGCCCCGTTCAGGCGCCAATCCCCAATATACTCCTCGGCCTGGGTGATGGCAATCATCTCCGCGTGAGCTGTGGCGTCCTTCAGCAGCTCAATCTGGTTGTGCGCCCGGCCGATCACCCGGTTCTTTAAGACAATGATACAGCCGATCGGTATGTCCCCGCTCTCTTCGGCTCGATCCGCCTCCCGAATCGCCAGCGCCATCCAGGAATCGTAAAGCGCGCTTTGTTCTTCCGGTATCGGCATCCGAAAAAAATCGCGAAGCCGGACCGCGCTTCGCGTCTCTGTAACCTTCCCAACCCCGGTTAAACGTGCCTGGAGGGATTCGAACCCCCAATCCCCTGGTCCGTAGCCAGGTGCGATGTCCAGTTTCGCCACAGGCACAATTTTCCCGGCGACGGCGCCGCCGGGAAAACCAAGATCACGGCTCCAACCCGAAGACGATCAGGCCCGCCAGCACCGCTAGTGATATCAGGGCGATCACCAGAGCGATAACCGGCCGGGTCCGGCCCAACGGGTCAATGATCAGCAATCTTATACCCCCGATCATAACCGCCGTCAAGACGCAAAACGCCGTTAGCAACCCCAGCCCGGCCAGCACGGCGGCCAGGGAAGTCGGGGCCAGTTCCTGAACAAAGACGTAGTGTCCGAGATAGACCGTCCCCACCGCCAGGGCCGTCCCGAGGAGAGAGAAGATCAGGATGTATTGGCCCGAGATGGTACCGGGAACCGCCGAACCGGGTTTCTCTCCCCATCGAACGATCTTCATAACCCATCTCCCAATTCTTCCGCCGCAGGACCCGCCGGCGGCGGGGACAACCGGGCCGGGGCCGCGGAGAGGAAGGCGGCCAAAAGCCTTTGCGAACGGAGAGTAATCGCGGCTTCGGCGGGATAATCCGGCGCCCCGGCGACTTCCAGCTCGAGTTCGACCTGCTCCGGGCCGGCGGCGGCCGAGCGAAGAACCCCGGCCAGATCTCTCCCCCCGGCCAGTTCAATGCTCACCGGTTCACCCGGACGGAAAACCTGGAGGGGAAGCCGGTTTACCGCGCAGCGGACGATTCCGGCCTCCCCCGGGACCAATCGCGACCGGTAGGTAACCTCCATCCGGACCGAATAGAAGATGCCCCCGATCACCCCTCCCAGGGAGACGATCAGGAGCAGGGTGATAATCCAGATCGGCAGCGAACTCCGTCTCAGATGGCGAAAAGGCCGGTTCATCAGTTCTCTCCCTCCCTCTCCGCCTCCAGAAGCGTCCGATAGAATCCCCCCCGGCCGGCCAGTTCCCGATGGTTGCCCGCCTCGACCAGCCTCCCGTCCCGCAGGACCAGGATCTGGTCGGCCCCCTTCAGCGAACCCAGGCGGTGGGTCGCGGAGATGATTGTCGACCGGGGGAGCAGTTCCCTGATCCGGCTGAAGATCCGCCTCTCCGAATCGTAGCCGACCGCCGAGGCGGCTTCGTCGAGGAGGAGCAGGGTGGGCCGGTTGAGGACCGCCCGGGCGATATTAAACCGCTGACGCTGCCCTTCGGAGAAGTTGGAGCCCGCCTCCCCGACCGGGGTCCGCAGTCCCGCCGGAAGCCGGCGGACCGTCTCCTCGAGATCGGCCGCCCGCAGGGCCTCGCGGATCTCGCTTTCCGTCGCCTCCGGCCGGCCGAAACGGAGATTTTCCTCGATCGTCAGATTGAGGAGGTAAGCCTCCTGGAGAGCGATTCCCAGCGACCCCCGGATGGATGACCAGCGGATCCGGCCGAGGGGAGAACCGTCGAGCCGGATCTCCCCCTCTTGCGGCCGGAGCAATCGGAGCAGGAGGAGGAAGAGCGTGGTCTTCCCCGAACCGCTCGGCCCGGCCACCCCGACAAACTGCCCTGCGGGGACGGTGAAACTGATTGTGGAGAGGACCGGCCTGTCCGGATGGTAGCCGAACGAAACCCCCCGGAATTCAACTTCCCCCCGGAGGGTGGGAAGCCGGCGGGAGGTCTCGAGCTCCTGTTCCTCGGGGAGCTGGAGAGTCTCCCGAACCCTTTCCCAGGAGACCAGCTTGATCATCACCCCCCGGTAGAGAACTCCCAGGCCCTTCAGGGCGAAGAAGAGCTGGGTCAGGTAGATACTGAGGGCGATCATCTCGCCCAGGGAAATCCGGCCAGCGATCACCCGAACCCCGAGATAATAACTGAATCCGACCAGGACAACCGAGTTGAGAACCCCGGCGGTCAGGTTCCCGGTGACGGAGATGCGAACCTTCTTCAAATTGGACCGGATAATCCGCAGCCGATGATGGAGATATCTCCGGACTGCCCAGCCCCCGAGACCGAAGGCCTTGAGCAGCTTGGTGTTGGCCAGGGCGTCCTGGATCATCGCCACCGCCTGCTGGGACTCCTCCTTGAGAACCCGGGTGACGGCCTTCTGCTTCCGGCCGAAGAACCTGCTGTGCAGGTAGAAGAGGGGGGAGAGGACAATCGCGGCCAGGGTCAGATCCCAGCTTCGGTAGAAGCAGATGGCAAGGAGGAAGACGACCCGGCTGGAAGTGACCAGGATTTCGGGGATCGATTCCGAGGCCAGCCCGGCGGCAGTCTCAATGTCGGTATCCAACCGGTAGAGTTGCTCCCCGGTCGGGCGGCGGTGCAAATCGGTGAAGGAGAGCCGGAAGAGATGCCGGGCGTAGTCGCGTCTCAGGTCGTAGGTGAGCATCTTCCCGATGTAGGCGGTCAGGTAGGTGCGGATGGTGGTGAGGAAACTCTGGAGAACGGTGAGAATGATCCCGGCCAGGACCAGCCAGCGAAAGAGATAGAGGTCACGCCCTACGAACGCCCGGTCGATAGTCACACCGAAGAGGGCCGGGCCGAGCAGGGCGAGGATGGAGACAAGGAAGACAATCAGCAAAACCAGCGCCTGGAGCGGCCAGTAGGGCACCAGATAACGGTTGAAGATCCTGAACTCCCGCCAGGTTGATCCGGGATTCTTCATCGCGTCGGGCAATCGTCATCCCCCCGGTAACGCCGGCGGGCGGTCGCCAGGGCCTGGCGGAAGTATTCCTCCCCCAGGATCGGCTCGGCGGATCGCATCAACTCCACGGTCCGTTCCTGCAAACGGCATTCCGAGGGGGCGGGTTGGAACATATCGCCGGTCTCCTGCCAGTTGACGGCGAAGCAGCCGCCGGCGCAGATATCTTCCCAACGGCAGCCCGTACAGGCGGACGGTCCCGGGTCTACCAGGCCGCAATAACGGAGACGGTCGCCGATCGCGGTGATCCCTTCTCCCAGACTGCCCAGGGGCTGGAGAACCTCCCGGCCCATCACCCCCAGCATCTTGGAGCAGGGATAGATCAGTCCGTCCCCGGTAACGGTCACCGACTGGCGGCCGGCCCGGCAACCCCGGTACCTCTTCTTCCCGGCCCGCATCTGGAGACTCTCTTCCAGGGTATTGACCCGCAGTTTCCGGCCGGCGGCCAGCAGGCTTCTCAACCGCCGGGCGATCTCGATCATCAAGTCGCGATAACCGTCGAGCGCACCGTCCGGCCAGGCAATCCCGGTCGCCGGCCCGATCAGGAATTGGCTGAATCCGAGTTCGACCAGGTGGGAGAAACTCTCCGCCAGGCGCTCCACGGTATCAGGGTGAACGGTCAGCCGGGCACCGAGCCAGGGCTGGTACTTCCTCATCATCGGGATCTTATCCGCAATCAGCTGGTAAGAACTCTGCCCGTCGGGACGGCGGCGGTGGCGGTCGTGGACCTCGCGGGGTCCGTCGATACTGACCAGGTAACTTACCCGATGGCGGGCGAGGAATTCGCAACGCGGGACGTCGAGAAGGGCGGCGTTGGTGGTCATATTGAAGGCCACCGACTTGCCGAGTGCTTCAGCTCTTGCCTCCCCGTATTCGACAATCTCCTTTAGAAGATCAAACTCGAGCAGAGGCTCACCCCCGAAGAAGAGGATCCTGACCCGGCGACTCCCCCGCGATTCCCGAAACAGGTAGTCGACCGCTTCCCGGGCGATCTCCCGGTCCATTGCCCGTTCCCGGTTCTTCCCCTCAACGAAACAGTAGTCGCAGCGCTGGTCGCAATCCTCGGTCAGGATCAGCTCCATCTCGGTCAGCGCGGGGAATGTCTCCCGATTCAACCGACCGGTCACCGCGCCGGCCAGCCGGCCGGCTTCCTCCGGATGGAGCCGCTCACTCTCTTGGAGGTAATTTTTGAGCGAATCGCGGTCCGCCCCCGGATTCCGGAGATGCTCACGGATGGATCGGGACAATCGGTCAGCCTGGTCTGTCACCTTTTTCTCCACTTACCTATCCTTGAGAATATCCCGGCAGCGCCGGGCGATCGCCGCCAGATCCTTGACCCCTTCCGGGCGGCCGCCGGCCAGCTCCCGGACCCGGCCCGCCCGGGCCGCGGGCTTCTCGCCGGGAGGACCTGCCCGGAGGGCGATCGCCGGAACCCGGGCGAGCAGTCCGGCCAGCAGGTCGACCACCGCCCGGGCGTCAAGGCCGAGATAGACGGTGTTGACCGCCAGCTCAATCAGGAGCTCCAGACCCCGGCCGGCGGGCAGGGTCATTCCGCTGGTGGCGGAGCGGTCGAAGCCGGAGAGAAAGAAGATCGCTGCCGGCGGGACGGGACAGCTTCCCAGGGAGAAAAATTTCCTCCTCGGATCGAGAATATAGCGGCGGGGGGGCGGACCATCCGGCGGCTTTTCCTGGTGATCAAGGAAATACGGCAGGCCGGACAGGGAAAGCCGGGATGCGGACGTTCGGTCGAGGAGGAGAGCGCGGGGAAAGGGATGGACCTCTGCCCCGGAGATGGAGAAGGGGGCGAATTCATCGGAGAAAAAGGAGAATCCCTCCCCGGCCAGGGCCAGACTGAAAGTCGTCTTCCCGGAACCGCTCGGGCCGGCGAAGACCAGGGCCCGGCCATCGGATTCCAGGACCGCGGCATGGACGAATAGATAGGGAAGCCGGAAGAGATGGTCACACATCAACTGGGCTCCCCAAAAGGATATCGCCTGGCCGGCGTCGGAGCAGAGAAAGGAGTCGAAACCCGGATCGACCGAGCAGAAGGGCGTCTCCCGGTCGGCCCGGTCTTCCAGAAGGTAACTGACCGCTGGATCTTCAGACGGACGGCCCGAGGAGAAAGCTCCGTAGATACGGTCGCAGAGACCGGAGAGGATGGGAGAGTTCGACCTGATCTCAAAAGGCTGGTTAAGGAACCGGTATCTCCGCTCAACCGGACAAAGACCGGGGCCGGACCGGGCCAGGCTGGGAGAGAGATCATGGACGCATTTGATCATATCGTTTGCGGATAAGCGGTCAACTTGGCCGTCTCCGGCGGGGTGACCCGGAGTTCTCGACGCACCGGCAAGATTACCACGGGCGATAGCGATAGTATAGGTAATCCAGCAGGTTCACGAGCAGCCGGCCGGAAGTTCGGGCGGCCTGGAAGACGGCGGCGGGGATCACCACCGGCCGGGGAGACCGGTAGCGCTTTTTCAGCCAGCTGACCCCGGGGAAGAGGCAGCCGGCGAGGTCGAGCAACCGGACCGGACGGAAGACGCTTTCCGCCCGGAGTTTGAAGAGACGGCGGGTCAGGCGGCGGGACCGGCCGCCTTTTTCCAGGTACTCTAGCTGCCGTCGAAAAAGTTTCCCCCTCAGCCAATTGAAGGGAATTGGGGCCGCCGGGGACAGCCGAAAATTTCCGATCAGCTGACCATGTCCCATCAAACCATCGTAGACAGCGGCGACCGCCTGCAAGGCGGTCGCCGTCTCCCGCTCAAGATACCACTCCCGGGCCCGATCGCCGATCTCTTCCCAATCCACCTCTTGACCGGAGGTTAGAAGGACGCGGTAAAGATCAAGCAGCCAGAGCAGCCACCTCCCCTGGAGCAGGAGGTGAAGGGATTCCCTTTCCGGGAGTATCTCGGCGAGAAAGGGGCAGTGCTTGACCAGATGGAGAGAGAGGGTGATAATTCGGTCGGAGGGACCGAGCACCGGTATCCGCAAATCATTGTAGGATATCTTCCTTCTCCCCGCCAGGAGAGCCGGGTAGTCGGGCCGGGCAAGGGAATAGGGATGATCGAGCGCCCAGTGCAATTCCACCTTCAATCCCTCCTGTGGGTGGAGGCGAACCAGGTGGAGGTGGTGCCGCTCGAAATAGCGATCGGGCCAGGTCCCCGGGACGCGGGCGAATCCCTCTGCCCGCAGAATCTCCTTCGCCCGGTGGAGATCATCTCTCAAGACCAGCAGGTCCAGATCGGAGAAGGGTCTCAGGAACGGCCGGGCATAGACGGTCAGTCCGAGGGCCGGGCCCCGGAGGACGACCATCGGGATCCCGGCGGCCTCCATCCGCCCGGCGAGCCGGGCGGTCCCGGCCAGATCTCGGCGGATGGCCACCGCGTCCGCCAGGTACTCCCTCTCCATCCCTTCCCGGAAATCTTCGGGGGTGCTCTCCAGCAGCCCTCGGCGGGACAGGCCGTCAAAAACCATCCCCAGGACCCGGTTGGCCCGGGCCGCGTGGAGAAGGTATCCCCAGTCCAGTCCCTTCCCGAGCAGCTGCCGCTCCACCGGTCCTTCCGCGGTCAGATCGGCGATCAGGCGCTCTTCAGCTTTCATCGGTCGGCGGCGGAGACCCTCCCCGCGAACGGGAGGAAATTCCCAGGCCGGCCCGATAGATCTCGCTCTTGGGGCGGCCGCGGAGCTCGGCGACCAGCTTGATCGCCTCCATCCGGGTAACCTCCAGCTCCCGCACCGCGGCTTCGATCTGCTCGGCGGGGGTGACTCCGGACCAGTCGGGCGGATCTGTCCGACCGGCCAGGAGGAGGACGATCTCCCCTTTCACCTGGTCTCGGTTCTCCAGGTGGCTGGCCGCCTCGCCCGCGGTCCCCCGGATGAATTCCTCGTGAATCTTGGTTAGTTCCCGGGCCAAGACCACCGGCCGATCGCCGAAGATCCGCTCCACCTCCCGGAGGGTGGCCAGGATCCGCCGGGGGGATTCGTAAAATACCATCGTCCGTTCCTCGCCCAGCAGGGAATAGAGTTGCTTCCGCCGGGCGGCCGCGGCGGAGGGGAGGAAACCCTCGAAGCTGAATCGGTCGGCGGAAAGCCCGGAGGCGGCCAGCGCGGCAAGGGCAGCACAGGGACCGGGAACGGGAACCACCTTGATGCCGGCTTCCAGGGCCGCCCGCACCAAACGATACCCGGGGTCGGAGATCCCCGGAGTCCCGGCTTCGGAGATGAGGGCAACCGATTCCCCTGACTTTAGGCGGGAGACGATCCCGGCGCTCCTTTCCTTCTCAACCGGATCGTAGTAACTGACCACCGGGGTCTTGATCTCAAATCGGCGGAACAGCTTGCGGGCCGTCCTGGTGTCCTCAGCAGCGATCAGGTCTACCTCCTTCAGGATCCGGATCGCCCTGGGCGACATATCCTCCAAATTTCCAATCGGCGTCGCTACCAGAAATAAAAAGGGGTCAGTCATTATATATTGACATTATTCGTCTATTTGATAATAATTTGTCCCGTTATGGCTAGACAACTCCGCATCCAATACCCTGGGGCAATTTACCATATCATGGCCCGAGGAGACCGCCAAGAACCAATCGTCCGGAATGACGGGGACCGACGGGCGTTATTGCGGACATTGGAAGACATGTGCGAACGAACAGGGATCCAGGTATACGCTTACGCCCTGCTGGACAATCATTATCACCTGGTACTGGTCACACCGGAGGGGAATCTGGTTAAGGGGATGTCCTGGCTTCAAAACACCTATACTCGCCGGTTCAACACCTGCCACCATCTCTGGGGCCACCTCTTTGGCGACCGTTACAAGTCTGTATTGGTTGATCCGGAAGGTAATTACTTCAGAAGAGTAATTGACTATGTTCATCTTAATCCGGTTCGTGCAGGTCTAATTTCAGCGGATAGAATCGGGCGTTACCCCTGGGGCAGCCTAAAATTGTTATTGGGTTCGCCCGTGAACCGGCCGAGATGGCTGGCTGCCGAAGGGGTCCTGAGTGCTTTCAACTTGGACGATACCAGCGCCGGGAGAATGACTTACAGGCGGAGACTGGAAACAATCATCGAAAAGGAAGGGCCGAGAAAAGCCGGCCGGGTAGATGTCCGGATAAATTCTCCGGACTCCCTTCAAGCGACTATTCGACGAGGCTGGTACTTCGGCTCCCAAGAATTCAAGGAGCGTTTGCTGCCAATGCTCGATGAAGCATCAAAACACCCCCAGAGCAGGGGCGCTGATGGCTATTACGGGGAGCAACTGCGGGACCACGATGAGAGACGGGCCCGAGTCATCATCCAGGAAGGATGCACTTTCTTCGGTACTGACCCTATGGCATTACGCTCACGGAAACGAAATGATCCGGAGAAAGTTCTTCTCGGAGAGGTTATCGCCTCACAGACCAGCGTGAAACTTGACTGGATCAGGAACGAACTTGGTCTTGGCGCCCGCGGTTATGCCAGCAGATTGATCAATCAAATGCGCCGAAATATATCCTCAGACCCCCGCTTACAGAATAGGAGGGATCAGCTGCTGGAAAATGTCAATATATAATGACTGACCCCTTTTTTACCAGCGGTGGACTTTGCAGATGGGCTGGTTTTTGACCTGGATCTGGAATACCGGATCCTTTCCCGGGAAAAAGAGGGGGTCGTAGTCTCGGAGGATGTAAATACTGTAATCGTATCGCCCTCCGGCCAGCTGGGCGGAGCGGGGCCCGAATACTTCGATATCCGGACGGAGATACCAGCGAGGTACCCCCTCGGCGACCAGGGCCAGCACCGTGGAACCGGGGGGCGCCTCCCGATTCAACCAGCGGCAGGCGGGTTTATAGGCGTTACCCCAATTCTCCAGGGAGAATCTCCCGAAGGCACCCCGGGGTCCGCCGACCAGGTGATTGAAATATGTGGTGTAATACGGGTGATAAGAATACGTTGAGCCGTAAATCAGGATAAAGATGATGAGAACGGCTCCCCGGGCGAGGAGGCGAACTCTTCGCCGAAAGCGAGTGAATATCCAGTCCAATCCCCGGCCGGAGATCACGCAGAGCGCGGGAACGACAAAAAGAAAGTGGCGGATGCCGCCGTAAACCCGCTGTCCGGGGATCATAAAGGGAACGAGTCCAAGAAGAATCCAGATCAGGTAGAAGCAGGAAACAAATTTCGTCCGGCTCTCCGCTGGCCGGCGGAAGATGCCGGCCAGTGTTACCCCCAATCCAAGCAGAACTGATCCCAGGATCAGGATCGGGGTCGTGACGGCGAGCATAACCGGGACATAGTGCCAGGGGAGGGTCAAACCGGGGATGTAGTCCTCTCCCAGGTAACGGACCAGAAGCTTCGCCTGAACCTGGTGACGGAGGTAAAAGTCGATCAGGGCCTTCAACTTATCCCAGGGTGTCGTCCAAAAGTAAGGCCAGAAGAGCATCCCCAGGGGGACGGTCAGGAGGAGGGCGAGCGGAATGTCCCAATAACCAACCAGTTTCTTAACAAACCTACTCCCTTCGTCCCTAATTATACTATTGTATATTATTAATAGTATTATTATTAAAATAGGCGCAATCAAATACTGGATCCGGGTGGCAAAACCCACCCCCCCGGCCAGCAATAAAAGAAGACTGTACCCCTTTCTCCCGGACTTCAACCTCCGATAGAAGATATAAAGGCAGCAGACGAAGACCAGGGTTAAAGGGATATCCTTGGGGTTGTTGAAGGAGTGACCGACGAAACGGGGAAAAGCGGCCAGGAAGAGTCCGGAGAAGATCCCGACCCGGGGAGTTAGCGACTCCCAGGCCAGCAGTACCGTAAAGTAGATGGTCAGGGCTCCGCTGAGGAGAAGGTGCAGGTGGCGGGCGTTATCTTCCGCAAGAATTCCCAGACGGCTGGTGAAAATTTGATGATTCAGGGCTCCCCAGATATCGAATACCGGCCCATAATACCGAACATCTTCTTCGAAATCTTCATCCGATACTGCAATCGGCATATCCGATTTAAAAATCCGGTTCAGGTAGAGATCGCCGGCTGAGAAGTGCAGTGGTTCATCCCAGGTCACCCCGAAATCATCGATCGTGACCAGGCCGAAGAGGAAAAAAACCCCGGCGATCGCGGCGGCCGCGATCGCCGGGCGGAATTTCCGGGCTTTGCTACCGAACATCATTCAACCATCCAAAAGCGGACTGGAGCCCGCTCCTGCCTGCTCCCGGAATGATCAAGTAGCGCACTTTCCCGCGCTGAACACGGCTCAGGCCACAGCCATCATCGTGAAGACCATTACGAAGAGGGCCACGGTCTCAATGATACCCAGAACCATAATGTAGTTTCCAAAACCCTTCCCGGTCTCGGCCAGGGCGTCGGAACCGCCGGCGCCGGCTTTCCCCTGCATCAGGGCGGACATCCCGATCGCCAGGCCGGCCAGGATACCCGTTCCCCAGAAGAAAGTGCCCTGGGCGACCTTGGCGGACAGCGTGTTCATCACGATCATCCCGTAAATCGTCTGGGAGAGGGGAGCTCCGACGAATACGGTGAGCATAAAGGGCGCCGCCTTGTTCTGGGCGAAACACTTCTTCCAGGCGCCGATCGCCGCCATCCCGGCGATCCCGGTCCCCAGGGCCGAGCCGACCGCGGCCAGGGCGAGGACGGCCGCCACGCCGAGATCCTGAAACTGCATCAATACGGTTGCCGTTTGCTCCATTGTTTTTCTCCTCCTTATTTATTGCTGTCGCTGATTCTGGAACCCCGGAAAGGGCTGTATCTCCTTCCGGTCCATTCATTGCCGAGGTGGCCGGAAAATTCCAGGACGTTGAGCCGGACCCCGTGGACCAGGATCGCCATTCCTCCCAGGGTCATATTCAAAACGTGACCGAAGAGGAGGATGACGGCGGCAAAGAATCCGGAGAGAACCGACGACCACCCCAGCGAGGCGGCCATCGAATTGAAGGCGTCGGCGATGGCCACGGTGGCCAGGCCGACGGCGAAGAGGCGGATGTAGGAGACCACATCGGCGAAACTGCTGATCACGTTCAAAAAGAGGGCGAAGTTCCTGGGAACCAGTTCCCGGAAAAACTCCCGGGGATGGATCGAGAAGATGATCACCAGGAGCAAACCCCCCGCCCCGAGAATGCCGGCCAAGGCGGGAAATGGTTTTTCCAGGATAAACATCCTGGCCACGAAGTACATCGTCCAGATAATCGCGATCCAGCCGAGATCGCCCAGGGCGAGAACCGAGGGGGCTTTCCGGATCAAGCGCCAGAGGTGAGCGATCGAGAGATGGATCGCCCCGATCAGGAAGCAGAGCCCGATGATATTGTTCTGGTCCCTCAGCCAGGGAACCAGCCCGGTCACGGCGGCGGGGAGCCACGCCTGGCCGAAGACGGTTCCGGTCAGAATTCCCCAGACCACGGTCCCGGCGGAGAGAATGTAGAGAAGGAAGAGAGGTCTCTTGTCGGCCAGGCGGGGACCGAGCTTCCTGTGGGCCAGACCGGTAGCGGCCAGAAAGATCACTCCGTAACCGGCGTCGCCGATCAGCATCGCGAAGAAGAGGGAGAAGAAGATCAAAAAGACGAAGCTGGAGTCGATCTCCCGGTAGCCGGGGACGGTATCTATAAGTTTGAAGACCGGCTCAATGATCTTCACCCAGCGGGGGTTGGTGAGCAGGGTGGGGGGCTCGTCTTCGGGACCGGGTTCCTCCATCAGCAGCCCCCAGTGATTTTCCCGGCCGGCCGCTTCCAGCCCGGCCAGCTCGGGGAGGGGACAGTAACCCCTCAGATAAGTCAACTTCCCCGTTCCTTCCATACCGGCCCGGGCCTCCTCGAACTCCAGCTCCCGGCTTCGCCGTTCCTCCTCTTGTTCCAGGAGCGGGCGGAGACGGGCCAGGCGGCTGAGTTCTTCGTTCACCTGCCGGGCCGCTTCCGCGATCTCCTCTCCGTCCCGGATCATCTCCGAGAGCCGCTGGGACGGAAGTTCGCGGGTCTTGAAATGGAAATACTTCATCCCCCGGGAGATGATGCCGCAGTAGGCCATCCCGCCTCTCCGGGCAAAGACCTCCACCCCGACATCACCCGGCAGATCCTTCAGCTCCCGCTCGGGAAGGACGGTCAAGTAAACCCAGACTCCCTTGCCGTTGAGCTGCCGGAGCAGCCGGGGGTCGAAGTCTCCCCAGACCTCCCACTCCTCGACCAAGCGGCGATTCTTTTCCGCCCGGTCCCGCAGCCGCGCCTCCTCCTCCTTCAGCTCCGCCACCCGGCCGATCAGGTCTTCCAGCTCCAGGGCCGGCGGCTCCCCGGAGGATTCCGCTTCCGGGGGGAGGGCGGCCAGGGTCTTCTTCACCACCTGGAGGCGTTCCCGGGCCTCCTCCAGGGACCCGCCGGCCGGCTCCCGCAGGTGCTCGACGTGGACCAATCCCAGCCGGGAAAGCCGGTCCAGCGTCTCTTCGCGGTCTTTTTCCTGGACCACGACGGTGATTTTTTTCATTTTCACAATCATATTTTTTTACTTCGTAAAAAAATAGTGTTCTGGGGCTTCAGGTACCGAATTTCCAGGAGCGTTTCCCGATGGCATCTTTTGGCGATTCTTCTGATATTAGGCAGCCTGGGCGTTTTCGATTTTTCGTTTGGCGATCTTGGAGCGGCAGACGGCGTTGGTATCCTGGTCGCCGAGGTAGATCCGGATGATCCGGATATTCTCCCGGGCTTCCGGGATCTTTACCTTCTCGAACAAATTGACCCGCTGCATCGTTATCCTCAACTCCCGGTTGAGGAGCCGGTACTGTTCCCGTAAGATCTCCACCTCCGCCAGCAGTTCGGATAGCTTCCGGATCTTTTCCACCGCCAGGTCCGTCCAGAGCGGGGTGGAATAAAGATCGTAATCTACGGGGGCGAACTCCACCCGGTCGAGGACCGGGATCGAAACGCCGGCGATATTTGCGGTCCGGGTTTTCGCCTCCTTCGGGCGGACCCAGGGCGAGAGATCGAAGTCGGTATAACCGAGGATGCCGATCCAGGAGTCCATATCCTCCTTCAGCCGCTCGATCTCCACCTCTTTCCGGTAGAGGACGGCTTCGATCCGACGGACCTCCATCTGCAGCTGCTGCTGCTTCAGCTGGAGGGTGGGGAGGTAGCGCTCGAAACGCTCCCGGGCGTCGCGCTGCTTCTTCAGCTCCCCCTTGGTGAATTTAACTTTGTTTCGGGCCATTTAGCTAATGAACTTATTCACCTGTCCCGACATTTTTAATGTCGGGACAGGGGTCTGGTTGACTGACAGCCTGATTAGCCGTTGAACTGATTCACCGGCCGGGTAAACCGGCCGGGGTCTGATCGTACTCCTACTCGTACTCGTACTCGAATTTTCAGGCCTTGACCGCCTCCCCCGCCATCTCTTCCTGTTCCTTCTTCTCCTCTTCCTTCTCTTCGGATTCCTTCTTCTCCTCCACCATCTCTTCGGGTTCCTTCTTCACCTCTTCCGCCTCCATTTTTTCCTCGTCCTCTTCCTCTCCCTTCTCTTCCACATCCCGGCCTTCGAGGCCGCCCTCGGGCCAGAACTGCTTGATCATCTCGCTCTTGATCCCGGTCTCCCGGGGGGTAAAACATTCGGCCATCAGTTTCCAGCCGAGATCCAGCGCGTCTTCGAGGGGAATATTGACCGAAAGGTCCATCATCTGCTCCTCGAACAACTTCCCGTACTTGAGGAGCTTTCGGTCCCACTTGCTCATCTGGAAACCCATCGCCTGTTTTTCCCGGGTCTCCTTGTAGTCGGCGTAGAGCTGGATCATCGAGTTCATCACCGTCCGGTGATCGGCCCGGGTATCCTCGTTGACCTGCTGTTTGAGGCGACTCAAGGAACCGAAGGGCTCGATCCGGCCGTTCTTCAGGTAAAACTGACCCTCGGTGATGTACCCGGTATTGTCGGGGACGGGGTGGGTGACGTCGTCGCCGGGCATCGTGGTCACCGCCAGGATGGTGATCGACCCCGACTCCTCGAAGTCGACCGCCTTCTCGTAGCGGGCGGCCAGCTGGCTGTAGAGGTCGCCCGGGTATCCCCGGTTGGAGGGGACCTGTTCCATCGTGATCGCCAGCTCCTTGAGGGCGTCGGCGAAGTTGGTCATATCGGTGAGGAGGACCAGGACATCCTTGCCGTTGACCGCGAACTGTTCCGCCACCGCCAGGCAGAGGTCGGGAACCATCGTGCACTCCACCGTGGGGTCGGCGGCGGTATGGACAAAGAAAATCGAGCGGGAGAGTGCCCCCTGTTCCTCCAGCCGGTCGCGGAAGAAGAGGTAATCGTCGTACTTCAGCCCCATTCCGCCGAGGATGATGATATCAACCTCGGCCTGGAGGGCGATCCGGGCCAGAAGCTCGTTATATGGCTCGCCGGCGACCGAGAAGATCGGCAGTTTCTGGGAGACGACCAGGGAGTTGAAGACGTCGATCATCGGGATCCCGGTCCGGACCATCCGCCGGGGGATAATCCTTTTCGCCGGGTTGACCGAGGGGCCGCCGATGTTGATCATATTCTCGGAAAGTTCCGGGCCGCGGTCGCGGGGGATGCCGCTGCCGGTAAAGATCCGCCCCAGGAGGTTGTCGGAGAAGGAAACCTGCATCCGGTGTCCGAGAAACCGGACCTCGTCCCCGGTGGAGATCCCCCGGCTCCCGGCAAAGACCTGGAGAAAGACCCGGTCGCCTTCGAGGCGGCTGACCTGGGCCAGGGATTTTCCTCGGTTGGTGGTGATCTCGGCCAGGGCCTCGT
>CAZPMN010000024.1:37694-38377 GCA_964587835.1 uncultured bacterium | reverse complement strand
TCCCCGGGGAGCGGGATGTCCGCTCCGCCGGCCTTACCCCAGTAAGCCCGGGTCAGATCCCGGATCGCCCACAGGCCCGCCGAGGGACGGTAAACCCCGATCGCGCAGGCGCTCGAGGGGTTGGGTTGGAAGAGGACGGGGATGTCCCCCGACTTGCCCCAGAAGACCTTGGTCAGGTCCTTGATGAACCAATAACCGGTGGAGGGACGGTAGCATCCGATCTCGGTGGTACCGTCAGCATCGTAGTCGCCGGGGACCGGGATATCGTTCCCGCCGGCCTTGCCCCAGTAAGCCCGGGTTATCCCCCGGACAGCCCATATCCCGCTGGAAGGACGGTAGACGCCGATGTCGGAGACTCCGCTTGCGTTGTAGTCTGTAATCCAGGGAACCGGCTCGTCATTCCAGAGTGCTGTCGGACGCCCCTGCCACTCATCTCCTGCCGGGGGCCAATATGAAGCTCCAGCCAGATGGTAGACGGTCAAGGAATCACAATCCAAAAAAATATCAGGTCCAACATCTCCGGGCGCCTCACCTTTGAAGTAAATGCCTGTCAGATCATAGCAATAGTAAAAAGCCGCGGTTCCGATACTGGTCACGCTGGATGGAATCGTGACCCTGGTCAGATTCAAGCAGCCAGCGAAAGCCTGATATCCAATACTGCTGACGCCATATCCAATAATGAT
>CAZPMN010000024.1:22003-37594 GCA_964587835.1 uncultured bacterium | reverse complement strand
CCGTCTTTCCGTAAGGATACAGCAAAAGTTCGGTTTGAGCTTTGTTGAACAACACACCATCCAGACTGCTGTAGATGGAATTGCCGGCATCCACTATAAATTCCGTCAGACTCGAGCACCAAGCAAAAGCCATGTCTCCGATACTGGTCACGCTGGATGGAATCGTGACCCTGGTCAGATTCGAGCAGCCAGCGAAAGCCTGATATCCAATACTGCTGACGCCATATCCAATAATGATTTCAGTCAAGTTCTGGCAGTCCCAAAAAGCCCGGTACCCGATACTTGTCACGCTGGACGGGATGGTATAGCTTCCCGTCTTTCCGTAAGGATACAGCAAAAGTTCGGTTTGAGCTTTGTTGAACAACACGCCATCCAGACTGCTGTAGATGGAATTGCCGGCATCCACTATAAATTCCGTCAGGCTATAGCACCCAAAAAAGGTCCCGTCCCCGATACTGGTCACGCTGGATGGAATCGTGACGCTGGTCAGGTTGTCACCATAATCAAAAGCCCAGCTATCGATACTAGTGACCGGAAGACCCGCGATCGTATCCGGAATGACCACATCACCGCCAGGTCCGGTATACCCAGTGATAGTAACTTCACCACCCGAAACTTCGTAGGTGAAATCATCAGCTTGCGAATTAACTGCCGCAATAAGAAGGAAAACAACTGCCAATAAATAACCTTTTTTCATCTTTCTCCTCTTGTTCAGAATAAACTAAAAGCCCGCTCCGGATACCAGATCCGAAGGCGGGCTGTTGAAGAGCCATAGTGGTCACTTAGCTTTTTCACGACTGATTCCCGATAAGGGGGAATATAACTGGAAGCATTGCGAAAGGGCACCACAATATTAATACATATTCCCGCAGGCAAGGATAATATTCATCTGTACAAATATTCACCGGGCATATCTTATAGATATAAATAGGCTCACGCCTCGAATGATGCCACCCCTCTAGCCCGATTCATTCATAAATCGGGTTAGTGTAAATCAGGTGGTCCGGTAATTAATGAGAAGGAGAAGAGGTTTAAGCATATAACACCTTGGCTTAAATTTTGCTAGGCCCTTCCGATCAATCCCTGTTCACAATCGACTTCCTTCCGAAGTGGAAATCGGCCTAGTTGGTGGCGAATTTGGCGGTCATTTGGTTGCCGTAAAAAAGGGCGGCTCCCCGAACCCGGAGAGCCGCCCTTTTCCTCTCTGAAGAGTGAGCCAGTCTACCTGGTCACCGGCACATCTCCTGGCTTGCCCCAGTATACCTTGGTCAGGTCCTTGATGAACCAGTAGCCGGTGGAGGGGCGGTAGGCCCCGATATCGTCGGTGCGATCACCATCGTAATCCCCCGGGGCCGGGATATCCCCTGTTTTCCCCCAGTAGGCTCGAGACACGCCTCTCACCGCCCAGAGACCGGAGGCCTGACGGAAGATAGCGGATATCCACCTTCTCTCCCCTCCGTAACCGCCGGGAGCCGACAGGTCGGCGTTGGGCTTGCCCCAGAAGACCTTGGTCAGGTCTTTGATGAACCAGTAGCCGGTGGAAGGACGGTAGCATCCGATATCGGCGGTTCCGTCACCTGAGTAGTCCCCAGGGAGAGGCTCGTCATTCCCTCCGGCCTTCCCCCAGTAGGCCCGGGTCACCTCCCGGATCGCCCACAGCCCCGAGGAGGGACGGTATACCCCAATACGGGTCCGGGTAGCCGCCGATGGGTTGGGATAGAGGAAGGGCACCGGGATATCCCCGGACTTCCCCCAGAAGACCTTGGTTAAGTCCTTGATGAACCAGTAACCGGTGGAGGGGCGGTAACATCCAATATCGGTAGTTTTGTCCCCGCTGTAGTCGCCGGGGACCGGAATATCTCCGTTACGGCCCCAGTAGGCCCGGGTTACGTTCCGGATCGCCCAGAGGCCCGAAGAGGGGCGGAAGATCCCGATATCCGAGGTGCCGTCACCATTATAGTCGTAGACCCAGGGCAGCGGTTCGGGTGTCGGAGTAGGGGTAGGGGTAGGAGTCGAGGACGGGGTCGGGGTCGAGGTTTTGTAACCAAACGGGGTTAAGCTGGGGGTAGGCGAAGGGGTACTTGAAGGAGTGGGACTGGGTGTCGGGGTTGCGGTCGGGCTGGGAGTTACCGAAGGTGTGGGGGTAGGAGTGGGGCTGTAGTACTCGTAACAACCAATGTCGACCAGGCTGGTCCCCTGAGAGGGCCGGACCAGTCCATCCAGATCAGTGAAGGGGCCGATGTCGTTTATTCCGGTATCGATGCAAGGGGAATTGTGTAAGAGGCGAAAGTTGAGATTACTGATAAACCTGGGATCGGCATCCATGGTATGGCCGTAGTCGTTGTAGACGGCACCTTGGGTAACATTAATCTCCCCGATATCGGAATAATCGACATCGAAAGTGATATTTCTTCTTATATCAATCTCGAACCCCGCATTATCCCAGAGGATGGTATTGAAAATCTCGACTTCCAGCACTCCCGTTGTCATGGTAAAGGCGTCGATCCCGCAGCCGTTATCACCTCCGGAGAGGTTGTCGGTAATTGTGCAGTCAAGTATCCGCCACCGGGCGTAAGCTTCTTCAACTATCTGGGCATAGATCGCGCTCCCGATATTGGAGACGATCAAGGTATTGGCTATCGTCCGGTCCGCTTCGCTCGATTGCCGGTTGTGCAGCGACAGTATCCCTCCATAGTAAGAAGTAGTGCTCTGGGTAAAGGTGCAGTCCAGAATGCTGCTCTTCATTACTGCGGTTCCGCTGGCGGCCAAACGGACGGCGCCGGAACTTCCGGCACCGTTGATAAAGTTCAGCCCGTCTAGAATAATAACCGGAGAGTCACTATAAAAACTAAAATATAGAATCTCGTCATTCTCCTCCCCGTCCAATATCGCGGGATAGAGACTGAGGTTGCGTTCGGTGAAACTGCTGTTCCATCCCCCCTGAAGCATAGCCGTTTGCTCACTTATTGAAGTATAATTACAGGCGTAGGTTCCAGCGGCCACCCTGATCACCGTACCGTCGGTCACGTGATCCAGGGCATCTTCGATATTGGTATAGGCGGCACCAGAGGTCGCTACCGTCGTAACCGGGGGCTTGGTCGGGCTGTTCGGGAGGCAGCCGAGCTGGTATTCAAAGAGGTTGCATACCTTGTCACCATCCGGATCCAGCCAGGCGTCACTGGGGTCGGTTGGATCGAGACCGTTGGCCGTCTCCCAATCATCCGCCATCCCGTCGTTGTCGTTATCGGTCGGCAAGGACACGGTTCGGTTGACCGGAACCGACGACCTTTCTAAAACCTCCAATTGGTTCCAGGTCTCAAATTCCAAGTCCTGTTTTATCTCCCATTCTTTTTGAGCTTCCAGACTCGGACCCGGATCCGCGGACACCCCATGGGATCCCAGGCAGATAAACAATATTCCACCGACGATTATTTGACTTATTTTCTTCATGACAGCCCCCGCTTCAATCGATTTCAAGACAGTAAATTGAGATTGCTTCGTTGATTATTGCCTCGAACACTTCGGGGCAAACGCTCCTCGCAATGGCCTATAGCACATTTACTCAGACAAAATGGAAGAGAATCGATTATCTCGAAGCTAAAGATATCTTACGAACCACCGATAAAATTATCAAGGAAAAAGTGTCAGCGGCCACTTCAAAGGGGCCGCCAAGGAACGAATCAAAATTCGCCACTTTAAAAACCCTGCAAACTGGGTAGAAGACCCCCTTCTCCCCATGTTCGGTTTGGCTGCTGTCCCCCCGAGACCCACTCGATCTTCTTCAGAGCCGCCCTTTCGTAATAAGTTGTCGAGATTGCTTCGTCGGTCCGAAAGCCTGCCTGCCGGCAGGCAGGCTTTCGGGCCTCCTCGCAATGACAAAAGTCATTGCGAGCGATCAACCTTTAGCCGCGAGCAAAACGTGGCGGGAAGCAATCTCAATCCAGGCAACTGTCGATGCTGTTATTCGTGAATAAACCGAGTTGAGACGGGGAGGAATCCCTGAGAGGATTTTCGGTCTTGACCTTGCGTCCGGATAGAAAGACCCTGGTTTTGATCTTCATCTCGGTTTGGTCCCGAGTGGTTGCCCGCGGGTTGGTGCGGGGTTTTGATCCGAACCAATGCTTTGATCAATATCATGGAGGAACTAACTATTAGCGGTCAGACCAAGATCAAGGGTATGGGATCGATTCCGCATCCGAAGGGAGTCGCCTTCCGCGTCTGGGCGCCGCACGCTCAGAGGGTATCCGTCATCGGATCGTTCAATGACTGGGACGGCTCCCGGCATCCTCTGCGGGCCGAGGAGAACGGCAACTGGTACGCCGACGTGGCCAAAGCCCGGGCCGGCAATGAGTACCGGTTCCTTCTTTCCACGCCGTTCGGCGAATTTTCGCGCATCGACCCCTACGCCCGGGAGGTGACCGGTTCGGCCGGAAATGCCATCGTCCATGATCCAACTTTCGACTGGCAGGGGGACGACTTTAAGATCGCACCGTGGAACGAGCTCGTTATCTACGAGCTTCATATCGGCACGTTCAACGACGGCGAGGATGTTGGCCGGCCGGGCACGTTTGCCTCGGTCTCGGCACGGTTAGAACATCTGCAGAAGCTCGGCGTCAACGCGATCCAGATTATGCCGGTGGGGGTATTCGGCGGCGGCCGCTCGCTGGGGTACAACCCCTCCCATATCTTCTCGGTGGAGACCACCTATGGGGGAGCGCGGGCGTTCAAGGAGTTCGTCCGGCGTGCCCACCGGGAGGGTTTCGCCGTGATCCTGGATGTCGTTTATAACCACCTGGGACCCGACGACAATGACCTCTGGCAGTTCGACGGCTGGTCCGAGAACGGCCGCGGCGGCATCTACTTCTACAACGACGATCGGGCCGTCACCCCGTGGGGGGAGACCCGGCCCGATTACGGCCGCGGCGAGGTCCGGCAATACATCCTCGATAACGTTATGATGTGGCTGGAAGACTACCATATCGACGGTCTCCGTTTCGACAGCACCCACTACATCCGTACCGTCCACGGTACCGAGGACCGGGAGCTGCCGGACGGCTGGAGCCTGCTCCAGTGGATCAACAGCCGGGTCGCGCAAAAATTCCCCGGTCGGATTATGATCGCCGAGGATTTTCAAAACAACCGGCTGCTGACCAGAGATGTCGCCTCCGGCGGCGCCGGGTTCGGCTCCCAGTGGGACGGTATGTTCGTCCACCCCGTCCGCCGGGCGGTGACCGCTCTGGAGGATCGGCACCGCTCGCTCGCCGGCGTCCGCGACGCCGTCTGCTACCGATACAACGACAACGCCTTTGAACGGGTCATCTTCAGCGAATCACACGACGAGGTGGCCAACGGCCGTTCGCGGGTGCCGCAGGAGATCAGCCCGGAGGACCCCGGGGGCTGGTACGCCCGGAAACGTTCCACGCTGGCCGCCGCGATGGTCTTCACCGCCCCGGGCATCCCGATGCTCTTCCAGGGCCAGGAATTCCTCGAAGGCGGGTGGTTCCGCGCCGCGGTCCCCGTCGATTGGGATCGGGGCGGCGGATTTCACGGTATCCTCCGGATGTACCGCGACCTCATCCACCTGCGTCTCAACCGCGCCGGCTTCACGCGCGGCCTCGGCGGGCAGTTCACCCGGGTCCATCATCTGAACGAAGAAAGCAAGGTTATTGCCTTCCACCGCCGGGACCGCGGCGGACCGGGGGACGACGTGGTGGTTGTCGCCAATTTCTTCCGTGACGCGCGGGACGGTTACCTCATCGGCTTCCCGACCGCGGGTACCTGGCAGCTTCGTTTCAACAGCGACTGGTCAGGCTATAGTGATGATTTTCGTAACCATCCGAGCACCGGAGTCGTTGCCGCCGCCATCGCCCGCGACGGGCTGCCCGGCCAGGCTCCGATTTCCATCGGCCCCTACAGCGTGCTGATCTTCTCGCAGGATCCCGCCCGGCTTTTTCCTTGAGACAATTGCTGCCTGAATGGCTGCGGAATACTTATTTCCGGGCTTATTACAGTGATGAAACCTGCTTGTCTTGCCCCGGCAATCTGGTAGCTTGAATTCCCGGTTGAGTTCTGGAGAGGTGGCAGAGCTGTCTGTCGAAGATCCGGTCGTGGATCCGGCCTTAGACGGACTTTAAACGGCAATGTGACGGATTGCCGATCTGTTGCAAGGGATTTTATAAGCCGTAAGAATTACTGGGGCAATAGATTAATGCATTTCATCCCCAACGACTTAGGACCCTCAACTCTTCTCATCTTTAATCAACTCTACCCATCTTCTGTACATAGTTTGGCTACTATTTGGTTGCCGTAAAAAAAAGGGTGGCTCCCCGAAACCGGGGAGCCGCCCTTTTCTCCCGAAGAATTCGACAGTTTACCTAGTCACCGGCACATCTCCGGGCTTGCCCCAGAAGACCTTGGTCAGGCCTTTGATAAACCAGTACCCGGTCGAGGGACGATAAGCCCCGATGTCGTCGGTGTGGTTGCCGTCGTAGTCACCCGGGACGGGGAGGTCGCCTGCCCTTCCCCAGTAAGCTCTGGAGACGCCTCTCGCCGCCCACAGTCCGTTGGCCGGTCGGAAGATCGCGGCATCCCACTGTCCCGCCCCTCCGTAATCACCGGGGGAAGGGAGATCGGCGGCCTTGCCCCAGAAGACCTTGGTCAGGTTCTTGATGAACCAGTAGCCAGTAGAAGGCCGATAACACCCTATATCAGCAGTTCCGTCACCTGAGTAATCTCCGGGTAGAGGCTCATCGTCTCCTCCGGTTTTGCCCCAGTAGGCCCTCGTAATCCCTCTAATCGCCCACAAGCCCGAGGAGGGGCGAAACACCCCTATCTCGGCAGTACCCTCTCCCAAATAGTTGCCGGGGACAGGAATATCCCCGACTTTACCCCAGAAGACCTTGGTCAGGTCTTTGATGAACCAGTAGCCGGTCGAGGGACGGTAGCAGCCAATATTGGTAGTCCTATCCCCGCTGTAATCGCCGGGAACCGGGATGTCCCCGCTCTTTCCCCAGTATGCTCTAGTTATATGCCTGATCGCCCAGAGACCCGAAGAGGGTCGGAAGATACCGATATCCGAGGTGCCATCGCCGTCGTAATCATATATCCAGGGCGGGGGAGTTGGGGTGGGAAAGGGAGTGAAGGTGGGAGTCGGCGTCACGCTCGGAGTCGGAGTCGCGGTTGGCGTCGGAGTCGCGGTTGGCGTCGGAGTCGCGGTTAGCACCGGGGTCTTAGTCGGCGAAGGGGTCGGTGTCATCGGCGGGGTGGGATGATCGGCGGTCGACTTGCTGGCTTGGTCGGTATTCCCGTACCGACCCATGTTGATCCGCCCGCCGTTCGGTTCCAGTTCCTGACTGTAATCGTCGACGTAGAATCCGCGGTTGAGGCAGGGGCTGTCGGAGGTATCCGCGATCCAGAGCCCTCCGTGGTAACTTCCTTCCGTACTCTGGAGGTGGTAATCACCTCCCCCGACAAATAAAGGATCGGAACTGATATTCCCCCTCCCGGCGTCGCCATCCTGGATGCAGGAAAAGGTAGCCTGACAGTCTTCCAGGTCGTTGCTGCCGCTCCCCCCGATGATGCAGTTCCTGATCGTCGGGGGGGAGACGGAGGCATAGGCGTCGATCCCGTCGTCACTGTTATTATAGATAGTATTGTTCTTAATCAACAGCGAGGCGGTGCGACTCAAATATATGCCGTCTCCAGCATTATTGAGGATCAGGTTGCTGCTGATGCTTGGTTCGGGTGTATCCCCATAAACATATATCCCGTGATAGTCATTCCCCTCGATTGTATTGCCGGTAATGACGGTAGATAGGGAAGAAGAATAGCAGTAAATACCGTAATAATTGTCGGAGATAGTATTGTCGGAAATTGTCGGACTGGCCCCGGAGGTGCAGTAAATGCCGTAATCGATATTGCCGGAAATAAAATTGTTCGAAATCAGAGGAGAAGAACCGGTGCAATAAACACCGTTGTCCGTGTTGCCGGTTATAGTGTTGGAAGAGATCTCCGGTGAGATACCCCCCGAGCAGTAAACACCTTCATCCATATTCCCGGTTATCAGGTTATTGCTGGCGGTAAAGTCCGAAAAATAACACGAGATTCCGTCATCACCGGCGTTGGTGATCACGAAGCCGTCCAGGGTGGCGTTGGAAGCGCTGGTCACCGTGTCGCCGGAAAGGTTCCCGTCGATAACCGTGGTATAAACGGTCCAGTCCCGTGACCAGCTCAGGCCGTTGTATCCCCCGTAGACGCTTTCGTAAGGATCCATCGACACATTCTCATAATATCTCCCTTCCGCCACCGCCACCTGAAGCGGGCTGCCGGCGCTGCCGCTGATCGAATCGAGAGCATGCGAGATAGATTGGAACGGCTTGTAGGGACTCCCGTCCCCGGATACGTCGCTCCCGTATTCGATACTCACGTAGTAAAAAGAACCGGAGGGGGGATCGAGCGCCGTCACCGGGGTGTCATTCCCCGAGTTGAGCTCGTTTCCGCTCAGGTCGTCTATGCTCCCGCCCGGGGCGATGGATATCAGGGGATGTTCCCCTCCGCTCAACGGTTCCTGGAGCGATAGTTCCACCCGGTTGTAGGCCGTGATCGAGCAGTCGAGGACGGTATTGGACTGGACGGTGAAGTCAGCGGATTCCACGGTTGAGCTGTCAAAGGGCTCAGCGAAATTAACCATGACGGTCAGGGAATCGAGACTCCAGGCGGAATCGAAATCAGGGGAGGTGACATCTATCAAGGTCACCGTGGGGAGGTCGGTATCGGTTGAGAGCGCGTTGTCGTATCCGTCCCGGATTTTCAGTTCCGCTCCGGAGAAGTTAAAGACGTCCGTCGCGTTGAACTGAACGGCGTCGGTGGCGGCCGCCGAAACCCCGACGGTGATGGTGTCGGTATCTTCGGCCGACCCGAGATCAGGAGAAGTCCCCAGTTTGGCAAGAGTAGCCGGGGTGTTGATATCTCCGGACCCGATCCCGGTGCCGGTCACCTCCTCGCTGAAAAGAACGGTGAAGACCCCATCCCCGTCTCCCAGGGTGGTGCTGAGGAGCGACGGTTTGACTCCGTCGGCGGGGAGGCTGCTCCCGGTCGGGACCAGGTCTCCGCCGCTGGTGAGCGTGGTGTTGGCCGAGATCACGGTTAGCGGCCGAGCTCCGGTATCGGGGGAACCCCCTTCCTGGAGGGATACGTAGTAGGTATCGTCCTGGACCCCTCCGCCGGAGAGGGTGGTGAGATAGGGTGTGGAGGGATCCAGGCTGTAGCCGTCCACGGTCATGGTCAAACCGCCGAAATCATCGTTCAGGGCGGAATCCATAATCACCTCGATGTGGTCGATCCGGTGGTTCCCGTCATGGTCGACCGTCGTGAACTGGGCGGACCCGGCCAGGGGGTTATACTCGTAAGCGCCCATATCCACCATCAGCGCGGTGCCGCCGTATGCCACCCGGGGATTTTCATCGAGGTCCTCTTCACCGTACCAATCGGCCCCGTCCGTTCCCGCGTCGACGCAGGGCGAACCGGCCAGGAGACGGTAATCGCCGCCGGTCTGGTCGGCGAAATCGGGGTAAGCCGATATATTCCCCTCTCCCTCGTCTCCATCCTCGATACAGGAATAAGTCGCCGAAGCGGAGTAGGAAAGGTCGTCGTTATTATTCCCCCAGAAGATGCAGTTCTGGACCACAGCTTCGGAAGATGAACTGACATAGATACCGTAATCCCCGCTTCCGAAGACGGTGTTATTGATTATGGAGATCGAGGTGTCACTCCCCGAAACATATATCCCGTCATCCGCACTCCCGGCGACCAGATTGTTGCTGAATACAGCCCCTTGTGCGTCGTAAACGTATACCCCGAAATCTCCGGCATCGGATATGACGTTTTGGGATACGTTTACCGCCCCGCCCCGAAGGCGGATCCCGTCGTCGTGAGTGCCGCTGATCGTGTTCTGTTCGATCAACCCCGACCCGGCGTAACTCCAGTCGATCCCGTACGTGCAGTTCTCGATCCGATTGAAGCGGACGGTCGGTCCTCCGCTGTAGCAGTTGATGCCGTAATTGGCGGACTGGATGCTAAAACCGGATACCTCGGCATTACTGGCCCCTCTGATCCCGTAATAATCCCCTTCCCCGTCGATAAGGGAGAGGTGGGCGGAGATATCCCGCTCCCATGTATTCTCGTCGTAGCCGCCGTAGATGCTCTCCCACTCGTCCATGTAAACAGTCCCGCCGTAGATTCCTTCGGCCACCGCTATCCGGACCGGGTGGCCCGAGTTGCCTTCCGCCTCGGAAACGGCTTGGTCGATAGAAGCCCAGGGGTTGTCCCGCGACCCGTCCCCGGAATAGTCGCTCCCCAGATTGGCACTTACGTAATAGTCCGCCCAGTAGGCGATCACCGGGGTATCGTTTCCGGCATTCAGTTCGTTCCCGCTCAAATCATCAATCGTTCCGGCAGCACTCATCCCCACTTGCGGCGATTCGCCATCCGTCAGCCTCTCTTCGACCAGGATGATCACCTCAGTGGTCGAGATGGGATCCAGAGAATAGGGTGTAAAGCCGGAGACCGTGAAGTCGGTGAAGTCGGCGGTGGACATGTCCATCGGCTCATTGAAGATGACCAGGATTCCATAGTCACTTTCCTGAAAGGCGGCGGTAAAGTCCGGCGGTGTAATATCGGTGATGGTCATCGTGGGGGAACCGGGGGCAGTCACCAAGGGTGCGCCGTGGAGATCGACGATCTTCTCCTCGGCCCCCGCGAAGTTGAAGACGTCGCTCGCGGAAAACTGGACAGCGTCCACGGCCGAGGTGGCGATGGTGAAGGTGATCGTCCGGTTGGCGCGGGCCGGGGTAACCAGCGCACCAGTCCCCAGCTTGCTCCCGGTCGCGGAAGGGTTGATATCCAGAGCCGAGAGGTTGGTGCTGACCGAGTCTCCGCTCAGAGTCACGGTGATCACACCGTCGCCGTCGCCCAGGGTGACGCTGGAGATTGAAGCACCCCAGCAATCGGCCAGGGCGGTGTCGTAGGCGTCACCGGGGGAGCCCCCGCCGGTATCGGCGTCGGAGTAATGGGCGGTTATCGTGTTCCCATGGCTTACTTCCAGGATGCCGGCGGCCGGGGAACCGGAGGTCGCGATACTACCGGAGAAGACTCCCGCCTGCGCCCCTTCGGTGAGAAGAAGGTACTCACCGGGGTCGGTCTCGGTATCGCTGTAGATATTGACCGTCTGGCTTCCGAGACCCGACAGGTCGGAATCGGATAGGGTCACGCCCACCGTGTCGGAGCAGGTATAGAAATCCGCGTCCAACGAAAGAACCCCTTCCTCTCCCGCCCCGGCGGTAACCGTGGCCTCGTAGGGCACGTAATCACCGGAAGTGACCACCAGGGAGTACTTCCCGGCGTTTTCCGGGGTGAAGGCGCTTAAGGTGACTTCCCCGTACTCGTCGGTCGTCCCGGTTAAATACTCGTCAGGGCGGTCCGCGCTGGAGAGGCAGACCAGCGCCCCGCTCAGGGGAGATCCCCCAGTTTCGACTGTAACCGTAAAATCCGCCGGGACACCGGCGGTGACCGCAGCCGGGTGCGAGACATCCAGTGACGTGGGAGGAGCGATCCTGAGGGTCAGCTCGGGATCCCCGAACCAGTGGAAAATCTGGAACTGATACTCGGTCAGGCTCCCGGAGCCCTCGTACGTGTACATGTAGTACTTCCCGTAGTTAAGGGCCTCGGAAGGGCGAAACGAATTCGAATAGGTCGGATCGGAATGAGACGAGTCATAATCGGGCCAGAAACAGGTCATAATCCCGTGGGCCAGAAGGTCGTTGTAACCGGAATAACTCACCCGAGTGGCGGCCACCACCCCCACCGCTCCCCCCGAACTCTTTTTCTGGAGGGACTCGGCAAAACAGTTTCCGCCTTCGTAATCGATAGCCCCGGTGAGGCAGTTGATGCTGAAAACCACCGGGGTCCGGTCACCGTTGGCCAGGCTTTCCACGTCATCCACGTAATAAGGAGGATCGGCCCAGCCGGTCTCCCCGCCGTGATCGCGGTGGAACACAAACCCCACACCGTCGTTGATGGAGTCGGTTATTGACGCGGTGGCCGTTGTGGTCGCCGTCCACAAAGAAACCACGCTTTCGGGAACCTGATCGGGATGGGAAGGCCGGTGAGGATAAGAAGAAACACGGTAATAATAATCATCGAATATCAGGGGAAAGTCGGTGGTGCAGTAAGCGGTATCGACCGGCATGCCGACTTTGTCTTCCAGGTAATCCATAATAAGGATGATCGTCTCCATAAACCAGCGGTCGGCGTATCCGTTATGGTCGTTGCTGTCCTGGAAGTATCCCGCCAGGAGCGCAGACCCGTACCAGGAACCGGTATCGGGTTCCCGGTCGTATTTCAGGATCTTATTAACCACCGCCGTGCATTCCTCCCCCGCCCCCACCGAAAGCCGTCCCAGGGTGATATCGGGGAGGTAATCGCCGCCGTCAAGGCAGGAATAAGGAAGATCGGAAGGAAAAGTGCCAAAGGAATCGACCATGGCACAAGGCAGCTTGTCATGGTCACCCACCAGCAGGACAAATGAGGGAACGGTTGACCAGGTATCGTAAATCTCCTGGAGGTAGGCCTGGATATCGTTACTGCCGGAACCGATCTCGGACAACTTCGTAATCCCGGTAATGTATCCCTTGCTCTCTTTCCATTCCGCCAGGGGTAAAACCTCATCATAAAAATCATCGGCTGTGATGATAAGGTAATCGCCGGCATTTCCGGTTGGGATACCCCGGGGCCGGGAGGGGACCTTGAGGGGTTGCCAGTTCAGGATTATCCTTCGGGAGATCTTTTCCTGAGAGGGGGAAAAGAGTCGGCTTTTCCTCCGGGCTTCGGCGGGGTCGGTTTCTCCCGTAAAGTTAAGCTGGAAAGAGAGTTTCGGAAAACCCCGGACTTCACCGGAGGCGGGGTTATACTGGAGGGGGAAGACTTCAACAAAAACCACCCTTCTCCCCCGGATGAAAGCCGGTTCACCAACCCTGACCGGTTCGGGAGGATAGAAAGCGCTGCTCCGGTAAAATTCTCTATCGATGGTGAACGGGGGAGCCGCATCGGAATCAGGCTGGGGGGGCTGGCGGGGATAAACTTTGAAGCCGGCCCCGATAGAGACCGGTTTAAGGCCGAACACCTCAAGTTCAACTTCAACCCCGTAGGGTATCTCCAGAAAGAATCCCTTGAAAGGGAGTTCGGGACGGCCGACTTCGCCCTGAGCACCGCAGTCCTCCAGCTCCAAAATCTGGAATTTTTCCCCTTCCACTTCGATCTCACGGGAAGAAAAACCGGGGAAAACGGCATCCACCGTCACCGATCTCCGGGCGTCCTCCTGATAATCAACCGCGGGCGCCGAACCTTTTGCTCCGCCGGCGAGAGAGTACCATCGGGAAGCAGCCTGAAGAGGAGTCGGAAGAATAATTACAGTAATTAAGATAAGGCCCAATGTTTTTTTCATCGGCACCTCCGTTATCCAAGATCTCAATGATCTTGTTTGGAGATAATCCTTGCCGCAGGACTGACGGAAAGCTGACAGGGAGTCACATTTAGAGCGGGATTTCTCAGAACTTGCTCCATCGGGTAAAGTTGTCTCCTAGACAAGATGATAACCCAACTGCAGCCTTTTTACAAGGCCATGAGGTTACATTCGCCCAGCATCTTGCTCCTGTTCCTTATCCACCGACCCGATCAGGTACGGATGTGGATGCACACAAATGGCGCGAAGCAACCGAACACCCGAAATCAACTGCCTTACGGAGCCGCGAAGCGGCGGAGTAATGTCAACTGGATTGCCTTGTTATACATATATTTCAATCAGATTTTATAGGACTTTCAACAATTATTGATTTTCCTGTTGTGGATTGTTCTCTGAAGGGTGCAATTTCAAGGTATTCCGGGGAGTTAAAGCATTTTTTTAATTGTTCTATATTTTCAAATTCAACGATAATGATTCTTTCCGGATTCCAATCTCCTGACATGGGAGTAATTTTTCCACCGCGTGCTAAATAGTGCCCGCCATATTTTTTAACAATTTCCGGTACTTTTTCCACATATTGGGAGTACAATTCTCTATCTATTATTTTTATTTCGGCAATCATATAAACTTTCGATGAAGAATTTTCTGAAGCTAAGGCTGGTAAGTAAATTAAAGCTATCAATAGCAGGAATATTTTAATTTTTTTCATTATGTTTTATGTATAACGATAAGCTCAGCTGCCCGGGCCCGCACCGCGGGCCCGGGTCTGCTGGAGCGATTTGTTAGGCATTTTGTGAATCAAGTGATCTGGGTGATTTGTCGCGTTGGGTTTTTCTAACTGAAAGCCACGCCGCCAGGGCACTGCCCGAACCTATAAGTCCGGTTGAGGCGATGGTGATTGCCAGCTTAGACCAGTGTTCTGTAGCCAACGGCGGTAAATTCCCGTGTACACCTATCCGGAGCGCTTGATGCGCCAACAAAGCCGGAACAGAAAAACCAACAATCAGGAATACCGGCAACGAAATCCGCGCGCTTACACGATCAGCTATGGGTATCAAGGGAATGAGCAGCACTAACGCGAATAATGCTCCCATAATCCAGAGAAATGCCGAGCCGCAGAAGACCCCAACTAGGAAGTCCATCGACACCTCTATCGAGTCAATATTTCGGGCCGCACCAATGAGAAAGAAAAGCGGGACCAAAGTTGTTCCCGCAGCAGCCGAAGCACGAAGGATTCGAACCATGATCTTGCCTAACTTATTATTCTACACAATCTCCATTTGCTGAAGATCGTGCAGCGGTTTTAGGTTGGTGAGTCAAATTTAGCCAATTTAGGGCACCCCGACGCACTTGTCCCGAGGGAAAAGCTCCCGTCCGATATACATAACACCGGAATAATCGTATTATGGAGATTTTGTGTATAACTCCGGAGAATTTTTAAACATCCGGGGGTCCGTGCCTGCCTTATCCCTCCCAGTCAATAAAAAAGGCCACCATCTCCAGCTGCTTTGGAGAGGTGGCCTTGACTTCGGTCAACCCCCTGGTGTGGCTGACACATCAGAAATCCTCTGAGATTACAGTTATTGGAAGACTGGGGATATTTTATAGCTTCAGCGAAAGTAGTTTCAAGATAAATAGCGGCGAATAATCCGGGTCGTAAATCTTCATCCCAAACCTTGATTACAATCGTCTTGCTTTGGAAGTGAAATTCGGTATAGTTGGTGGCGAATTTGGCGGCTATTTGGTTACCACGGAAATTAGAGTCGCTTAAAGCAAACATCACGAATTTATATGATATTGCAAGATAGTAAGTTATAGACAGGAGAGGTGGCAGAGCTGGCTGAATGCGGCGGATTGCTAATCCGTTGTACTGGTATAAACCGGTACCGAGGGTTCGAATCCCTCCCTCTCCGTAAATCAAGCGAAGCAATAAAGATTGCCGGAGATGAGAACCAGAGGGTTCTGCGTCACCCCGATTGAGATCGGGGTGCCGCATCCGGCATCGCAAAGCGGTGACGGAGAATCCCTCCCTCTCCGTAAATCAAGCGAAGCAATAAAGATTGCCGGAGATGAGA
>CAZPMN010000024.1:0-21903 GCA_964587835.1 uncultured bacterium | reverse complement strand
AGATCGGGGTGCCGCATCCGGCACCGCAAAGCGGTGACGGAGAATCCCTCCCTCTCCGTGGATTACGCAAAGCGTGAAAGATTTCCGGAGATGAGAACCTGAGGGTTCTGCGTCACCCCGATTGAGATCGGGGTGCCGCATCCGGCACCGCAAAGCGGTGACGGAGAATCCCTCCCTCTTATTATTTTTGCTACGCAAAAACAATAGTGCAGGGGTACTGGATCGGAAATCTGATATAGATTTTCGGGATAAAGTACTCGGTAGTCGATAGGTATTCCGCTTTCCGGGACTGGGGGTTTGCTTTTGGCCGAAAATAAGTGCCAGGGGATTCTCCATCCGCTTTTTGTTGTCCTGATCTTCCTTCTTTTCACCCTGCTTTACGCCCTCTTTGTTCCGGTCTGGGAGGCGCCGGACGAGCCGGCGCATTACATCCGGATCCGGAAGCTGGCGGAGCCGGGTTTCGCGCTGCCCGATTATCCGGGGCCGATTAAGACCATCTGGAGCGAGGGGGTTCTCTACTCCGACTACCAGGGAGCCCAGCCGCCTCTGTATTACTGGGTTGCTACCGGGGTGTTGAAGGGGCTGGAAAGGGTAACCGAAGCTCCCGCTCCGGAATTTCTCTTTCCCCCGGTCCGTTCGGATTTCCGGGAGAGGACGAACCTCTTTCTCCATCCGCCGCTGCGGCTTCGGCAGCATTTAAACGCCCTCGCCCCGGTATACGGCCTGCGTCTCTTCTCCGTCCTGCTCGGGGCCGGGGCCGTCTTCCTGATTTACCGGATCGGGCGGGCGGTCTATCCCTCTGACCCGGCGCTCGCCCTGCTGGCCGGGGGGGTCGCGGCGACCCTGCCCCAGTTCAACTTCATCTCCGGGGCGGTCGGTAACGATCCGGCGGCGGCATTGTTGGGCGCGGGGACATTGCTTTACCTGGTCCGGGGGCTGGTCACCGGACGGCCGGTCACGGCCCGCTATTACCTCGGGTTGGGCGGTCTGCTGTCCCTGGGGCTGCTGGTCAAGTTCAACCTGGTATTCCTCTTTCCGACCGCGCTGCTCTTCATATTACTCAAGCATTTCCCCAATCCACAATCCTCCGCCCTGGAGGGGAGGGGGTGGGGGAGGCTGGGGACCGCATTGGCCCTGACGGCGGCGCTGCCCGTTCTTCTGGCGGCCGCGGCCGCCGTCCTTTATCCGGGGGAGTTCGCCGGGAAGGTCCGGGTCCTCTATCTGAGGCTGACCGCGGTTACGCCCTACCTGCTGGGCGGGGTCAAGATCAGGCATATGCTCCGGACGATTTACCGCTCCTTCTTCGCCCTCTTCGGGTGGATGTCCCACCCGGTATCCGGTTGGCTCTACCTGGCCTGGGGACTCTTTTCGGCCGGGGCGCTGCTCGGCTGGCTCCGGCGATCGCCCGGCGGGATATCTGCAGCCGGGAAGGGCCAGGCGGGGTTGCTGGCGGCGGCGGCCGGGCTCCTCTTTCTGGGTGTGATCAAGAACAACCTGCTGGTTCCCCAATCCCAGGGCCGGTTCCTCTTCCCCGCTTTGGGGGCGGTCTCGGTGCTCTTCGCCGGCGGCCTCCTGCGGCATTTCCCAGAGCGCTGGCGGCCCCCGGCGGCCTGGATCCTTCTGGCCCTGCTGGCCGGTCTCGATCTGATCGCCTTTTCGGAGTTGACCGGGCTGCTGCCCTGATTCCTGTGGTCAGTCGGCTGGCACGTCGAACTGGCCGCGGGGCGATATATGTATTATAATTACCCGCGATGAGTGCAAGCAAACTGACAGCCGGCCTGGCCGGCATCCTTCTGGCCGGGTCTGCCTTCGGAGGTCCGGGGGTCACGCCTCCGGCCGGCGCGCCCGCCGAGCGCAAGACGGAGATAATGGTGGAGGGGGTGGCGTCCAGCGGCCAGGCTTCCCCGGTCTCGGTGCTGCGGGAGATCGAGGAACGGGTCCGGGGTCGGGTCTTCTCGATCATGTACGGCCAGTACGTCTCTTTCCTGGACAATCCGGCGGGGAGCGGGCTGATCACCGACCGGACCCGGCTGGTCGGGATCGAGAAATTGAGGACCGGGCTCTTCAAGGCGACGATGTTGGTCAAGGTCGCCCCCGACATAGAGGCGCGGCTGGAGCGGCTCCGGGAGAGGACCCAGCGGGGCGAGGGAGATTTGCGACGGGAGGGGAGCCTGATCCTGGCCCGGGCCGCGGCCCGGGAAGACGCCCTGGAGAAGGGTATCCTGGCGGCGGTGGCCGAACAGTACCCGGGCGAATCGGCCCCGGCGCGTCTGGCCGGCCGGGTCTATTTCCTGGGCACGATCCGGGAGAATCTGGAGGAGGGGAAGTATGTGATCCTCTCCCGCCTCAAGGTGGAGCTCTTTCAGCCCTAACCCGATTTATGAATAAATAGGGTTAAGTCAGTAGTGGACCGCCAGCCAGACCGTTTCCCGGTCGGGGTCGGTCCATTCCACCCGGTGACGCCGGTGGGGCGGGATGACCAGCCAGTCCCCCGCCCGCAGACGGGTCGGTCGCTCGTCCCCGGAAAAGAGAATTTGGGCCTCGCCTTCCACCAGGAAGACGAACTCGGTCCGCTCCTGGTCGTACCAGAAACCGGGCGGGGAGCTGTGACCCCGGGAGACGATCCGCTCGATCCGCGTCTCCCGGCCGGCGGCCAGGACTTCAACCAGTTCCTCCGGGCGGTTCCCATCCCGCCCGTTTGAGAATATGTTTTTGGGTGGCATCCGGATACAGATGCAGTTAAATCTTTTCAAGACCAGGAGGTGAGGGTGATGTCCAAATCCAGGGATACCAGAAAAGAGCAGAAGAAAAAACCGAAAATGACCCTCAAGGAGAAGAGGCAGGCCCAGCGGATGAGAAAACAGGGGGCCTCCTCCTTCGGTTCCCCGAGTTAAACGGCCGGCCGGCCGCCCGCCCTTCGATCCATCAGGCGGAACTGATTTGGTTTGCCGGACCTTCCTCCATAAGGTATGATGCTGCTCCTTTTTTGCCCGGTGTTCAGATCATTGATGAGTTATGGAAGAGGTTCCTGACAACCTGAGAGTGATAGATCACCCCCTGATCCGGCAGAAGATGTGTTTCCTTCGGGACCGGACCACTCCCAGTCCCAACTTCCGGCGGCTGGTGGAGGAGATCGCCGGCCTGATGGTCTACGAGGTGACCCGGAACCTCCCCCTGGAGGAAAAGATGGTGGAGACGCCCCTGGAGACCACCACCGGGCAGATCCTGGCTCGGCCGGTCATCCTGGTACCGATCCTGCGGGCCGGCCTGGAGATGTGTGAGGGGATCTTGCAACTGATCCCCCGGGCCCGGGTCGGACATATCGGCCTCTACCGCGATCACGACAGTTTCGAACCGGTCCGCTATTACCACAAGCTTCCCCCGGATCTTGCTGGATCGGAGATCTTCGTCGTCGACCCGATGCTGGCCACCGGTGGTTCGGCGGCGGCGGCGGTCGGCTATGTCAAGGAGGCGGGGGGAAAATCTATTCACTTCATCTGCCTGGTGGCGGCGCCGGAAGGGGTCCAGCGGCTGAACCGGACCCACCCCGAGGTGACGATCTATACCGCCGCCCTCGACCGGGAACTTAACGCGGCGGCCTACATCCTCCCCGGTCTGGGCGACGCCGGAGACCGGATCTACGGAACCCAGTAAGCAGCCGGCGACAGCGAGTCCAAAATTTGAAACCAGGACGAGACCAAAGAATTATGAAAGCTCAATTTATGGGAAGAAACCTGCTGACCCTGCGCGACTACAGCGCGGAAGAGATCTCAACCCTGCTCGATTTCTCGATAGCCCTGAAAGCTGAGAAAGCTTCGGGAAAACGGCCCCGGCGGCTGGAGGGGAAGAACATCGCCCTGATCTTCGAGAAACCCTCCACCCGGACCCGCTGCGCCTTCGTGGTGGCCGCCGTTGACGAGGGAGCTCACCCGGAGTACCTGGGGAAGGGCGACATCCAGCTGGGGAAGAAGGAGACGGTGAAGGATACCGCGCGGGTCCTGGGAAGGATGTTCGAGGGGATCCAGTTCCGGGGGTTCAAGCACCGGACCGCCGAGGAACTGGCGGAATTTTCCGGGGTGCCGGTCTGGAACGGTCTCACCGACCGCTTTCATCCCACCCAGGCCCTGGCCGACCTGATGACCGTTCTGGAGAGGAAGGGGAAGCTGGAAGGGACCGCCCTGGCTTACGTCGGGGACGGCCGGAACAACGTGGCCAATTCCCTGATGCTGGCCGGGGCGAAGATGGGGATGGATATTAGGATTGTCTCCCCGGAGACACTCTTCCCCGCCGGGGAACTGGTCGACGAGGCCCGCAGGTCGGCGGCCGGGCGGGGGGGCAAGGTTACCGTCACCTCCGATGTCGCCACAGGTGTGGCTGGCGTTGAAGTGGTCTACACCGATGTCTGGGCCTCGATGGGCGAGGAGGGGGCGATCCGGGAACGGATCGAGCTGCTCACTCCCTACCGGGTGGACCGTTCCCTGATGGAAAAGACCGGGCGGGAGGACTGTGTCTTCCTCCACTGCCTCCCCTGTTTCCACAACGCCGATACCGACCTCTCCCGGGAACATCCCGATATCTGCGAAGCCTCCGAGGAGGTCTTCGAGAGCGGCAACTCCGCGGTCTTCGACCAGGCCGAGAACCGGATGCACACGATCAAGGCGGTGATGGTCGCCACCCTGACCGGGATCTGCGGGCTCTGATTTTCTGCTTGGTTTTTTTTGACGGGATAACAGGATTTACAGGATGGGGAAAGGCACTGAATATCCAATATCCAACAAGGAATATCCAATTTCCAAGTACCGGGATGCCGGATCGTCTCGGCTGAATGACCGTTTTGGGTTGTTCTTCATCAGTTCAAGGCGGAATAAATTGTCGCGATTGCTTCGTCGGCCCGAAATCTTTCGGGCCTCCTCGCAATGACCCGGTACCGGTACCGATTACCGATCACTGATTACCGATTACCATTCCCCATTCCCTGTTGGTGATTGGATATTGAAGGGGGGATGGAAGGGGGAAGTTTTGACAAGAGAGGCTTGACTCAACAGTTATTAACTCAGGAGAAGATCAAGATGACGAAGCCGGACAGAGATAAATTTTGCGGACCGGATCTGACCGGGAAACGGGCCCTGGTGACCGGGGGAAACCGGGGGATCGGAAAGGCGATCGCCCTGGCCCTGGCGAAAGCCGGGGCCAGGGTGGCCATCTCCGGGCGGAACGAGAAGACTTTGGCGGAAACCGCCCAACTTCTGGAAGCGCAGACTCCGGGGGCTTTCTGGCAAGTCGCCGATGTCCGGAGCGAGGAGGAGCAGCTGGCGCTCTTTGCCGAGATCCGGGAACGACTCGGCGGTCTCGATATCTGCGTCCCCAACGCGGGGGAGGCGACCCTGGCCTCCACCCTGGATACCAAGCTCGAGGACTGGAACCGGGACATCGAGACCAACCTGACCGGCACCTTCATCACCTCTCGGGAAGCCCTGAAGATGATGAAAGACCAGGGCTCCGGTTACATCCTCCCCATAGTCAGCCAGGCCGGGGTGAAACCCTTCCTCCTCCGGGCCGCTTACTGCTCCTCGAAGTGGGGGGCGCTCGGCTTTACCAAGTGCCTCGCCCTGGAGGCGGCCCAGTACAATGTCCGGGTGACCGCGGTCTGCCCGGCCAGCGTGGCCACCGACTTCCAGAAGGACAACCCCCGGGGGATCGACTGGATGATGGAGGCCGAAGACGTGGCCGAATGCGTCCTCTACCTGCTCGGCCTCTCGGATAAGGTCCAGGTGGAGGAGATCGTCCTCCGGGTCCGGAAGAAGGCGGGCAGCTGAGTGACGGGATACCGGGATGGATCTATTTGGTCCCCGCCTCGGCCTCTTTTATTGACAGGATAACAGGATTGACGGGATAGTTATTGAGCCGGCTAGCCCAGTCTAAAACCAAGGGTAAGCCTTCCAGCTTCTTCATCCCTCAAGTTATTATCCTGTAGATCCTGTTATCCTGTCTAAAACCCATCCGGTAATCCTGTCTTCCCTAAATATTTTTCATTTTTCTCTTGACCGATAGGTCGAATCCGACTATATGGTCATAATAGACGAAATGGTTGAATATGACCGTATAGTCATAAACAATTGAATGACCAGAGCGATGTACCGAATATTATGGATAAGCAGCTGGAAATAGTCGGGATTGAGATAACTCCCCCGCCCCGGTCCCGGAAGGCTGGCCGCCACAACCGGCGGGCCCTGCGGACCAGGGCTAAGCTCTTGGAAGCGGCCCGGACGCTCTTCACCGAGCAGGGAATCGAGCTGACCTCGATCGACGACATCACCCGGCGAGCCGATGTCGGGAAGGGGACCTTTTACTATCATTTCACCAACCGGGAAGAGATCGTCAAGGAACTGATTGACTGGGTGATCGACCAGTTGCTGGCGGTGATCGACGAGACCTGTCGGGAATCGACCGATCTCAAGAGCACCCTGGAAGGGGTGATCAAGGCCCACGTGGTTTTCTTTTCCCACCGCTGGGAAGATTTCGTCCTCTTCTTTCAGGGGAGGAGCGAGCTGACCATCGAGCAGAGTTACGAGGGGATCGAGACCCCGTTCCTGAAGTACCTGGAACGGGTGGAGGAACTTTTGGAAAGGTTCATCGCGAGCAAGCTCTCCCCGGCAGTGATGCGGCGGATAGCCTGCGCGGTGGTGGGTCTGGTCTCCGGATATTATTCCTTCGCGGCGATCGAGTCGCTGGACGATTCGGTGGACCTGACCTTCAGCTCATTGAGGGAGGCGATGGTGGCTAGCTTGATGCGGTTCATCCAGGAAGCCAGCATTCAGTCCGGGCCGGAAACGCTTCCGGCGACGACGGCCTGATCGGATATATAGGGCCGCGGCCGGCCCGGGCAATCGCGCCCGGGTTCCGCGGCAAACCACAAGGAGTATGGGATAGAGTGAAAACCACTTACGCGGGAGAAAAAATCGCGGGGGGGAAGATTGATTCTGCCGTAACGGCGGCCCAGCGGTGGCGATCCGGGGGCGCCGAGAGGAAAAAACTGGCGGGGACGATGATCAAGCCCGCTCGGGGCCGTGCCCTGAAGGCCCAGGCCGAGAAAAAATCCGCCTGGGGGGTCGCGGCCAGTATCGACATCTACAACTGTAACCCCGACACCATCCGGGACGCCGAGGCCATCCGCCGGTTCGTGGTGGAGCTGTGCGACCTGATCGAGATGAAGCGGTTCGGCGAGACCCAGGTGGTCCACTTCGGCGAGGACGAACGGGTGGCCGGGTACTCGATGATCCAGCTGATCGAGACCTCCCTGATCAGCGCCCACTTCGCCAACCAGTCCAACGCCGTCTACCTCGACGTCTTCAGCTGCAAGCCCTACGACCCGTTCCTGGCCGAGAAGTTCGCCCTGAAGTTTTTCGGCGGGAGCCATTGCGTCACCAAGGTCAACTTGAGGATGTAACCGTTGTCTCAGTTCGAGATCATCACTGACCTCGAGCCGGGCCGGGAAATCTGGGAGAGGGTCATACCGAGAGAGTCACTGACCGACCTCTGGGAGGTCAGGGACTGCTTCCACCGCTCTTTTCAGCGCCCGGCGGCCTTCATCGTCGGCCGGGAAAAGGGCGAAATCACCGGTTTTCTTCCCCTGAGCTGGATCGAGGAGGCCGGGGTCTGGGGCTACTTCCCCGGCGAGACCTGGGAGGGGAAGACCTGGCTGGAGCAGAACCGGATCTTCGCCAGGGACCGCGAGACCCTCTCCGACTTGCTCGGCCGGATCCCCGGCCCCTTCCGGATCCGCTACCTCCTTCCATTTCCGGGAGCGGAGGAGATTGACGAGACCGGATACCTCTTCTCCCCCCCCGATTACGACTACCGGTACGACAACTACCTCGGCGAGTTCTCATCCAAGTCACGCCGCCGTTTGCGCCGGGAGCTTGACGCCTTTACGGAGAGGGGATTGGAGTTCCGCTACGACCGGGTGGAGGATTTTGAACTGATCGTGGAGATGAACATCTCCCGGTTCGGGGAGAGTTCGTACTTCTCCGATCCCCGGTTCACGGATAGTTTCCGCCGCCTGGCCGGACTCCTCCGGGAACGCTCCCGGGCGAGGCTGACCACGGTCTTGGTCGGGGGGCGCCCGGCGGCCTGCGACCTGGGGGCGATCTATAACGGGGTCTATACCCTGCTGGCCGGGGGGACCGACGGGGATTTTCCGGGGGTGGCCAAGGTGATCAACCTCCACCACATCGAACGGGCCTGCCGGGAGAGGTCCGAGCTGGTCGACTTCCTCTGCGGCGACTTCTCCTGGAAGACCCTATTCCACCTCGCCCCCCGGCCGCTCTACCTCCTCACCGGACCTGCCGCCGATGAAGGATAATCCCATCCTGGTCGTGGGGACCACGGCCGACTACGTCGACCTGATCGGGAGGGAGTCTCCCGGCCGGGTTCTCTTCCTGACCGACCCGGCGGAACGGGGCCGGGCGGGGGACTGGCCTGACCCCGGTCCCCAAGCCGAGATCCTGGCGCCGCTGTCCCTGCCGGAAGCCCGGGAGGCCCTGGAACGGCGGCTCGGGAGGACCGGGCTGAGCCTTTCCGGGGTGGCCTGTTTCGACTGCGAGTCGCTCTCCCTGGCGGCGGAGCTGGCCCGCCATCTCGGCCTGCCCTTCGTCTCCCCGCAATCGGTCGCCGCCGCCCGGGACAAGCATCTCTCGAAGAAGCTCTGGCGGGAGGCCGGCCTCCCCTGCCCGGCGTCGGGTCTGGTCCGGTCGGAAAAGGAGGCGGTGGAGTTCATCCGCGGCGGGACGCGTCCGGCGGTGATCAAGCCCCTGACCGGTTCCGGCAGCGAGCTGATCTTCTCCTGCCGGACGGAGGCCGACTGCCGGCGGGCCTTCGCCCTCCTCAAGGAGAGGCTGGCCTCCCACCCCAACCGGAGAATGTACGCGGCCGGGGGCGCCCACGATCCCCGGAAGGTTTTCATTGTCGAGGAACTGATCGATGGTGAGGAATGGAGCTGCGACTTCGCCCTCGACCGCGGGGAGGCCAGGATCATCCGGCAGACCAGGAAGATCCTCGCCCGGGACCAGAGTTTTGGGACGGTCCTCGCCTACCGCCTCTCGACCGATCTTCCCCCCGGTCTCGAACCGGCGGTTCTGACGGACCAGTTCGAACGGGCTGCCCGGGCGCTGGGGATTGAACGGAGCATCTGCATGCTCGATTTCATCGTGGCCGGCAGGAAAGCGGTGATGATCGAACTGACTCCCCGGCCCGGCGGCGACTGTCTGGTCGCCCTGGAGCGGCTGGGCGGGGGATTCGATATGCTCGGCTACGCTCTCGATTTCGCCGCGGGGAGAGAGCCGCCGCCACCACCGACCGAGGATTGGGAGGAACTGGCCGGTCTCCACATCCTCGCCCCGCGGGGGGGAAAGATTCGCCGGATCGACCCGGAAGGGATCCTGGCCAACCCCCGGGTTCGGGAATGCCGCCTCACCGCCCGGGCGGGTGACCGGGTGGTGATGCCCCCCGACGATTACGACTCCCGCCGGCTGGGCCACGTAATCTTCCTCCCCCAATCCGATGACCTGGAGAGAGAGTGCCTCGAGCTGTCGGGGAAACTGGAACTGGAGTTTGAATAAACCGGATAACCGTCGTCACCCCAACGGAGGCTGTCCGACAATTGCCAATTTGGCCAGCTTTTGGTCATTGCGAGGTCCCAAAGCGAAGCGGAGGGGCCGAAGCAATCTCAACTTGTCGGGCAGTAAAGTGATATGTTCCCGGATTGAGACCGCTTCTCCGTCTAAAGCCGGATCGCGATTTCATTTTTAGTTTGACCGGCCATCATCAACTGGGTGTCAGATCAAAATTGCGAAAGTTGACGAATATGAAAGACCAAACCGCCATTCCTCTCCCGCCCGCGATCCTGCGGGATTATGTCGGGGGATTTCTCGCCCGGAGGGATACCTATCTGACAGTGGCTGCCGAGCACGGCACGCCCCTCTACCTCTTCGAACCGGAAATCCTTAAGCGCCGGGCGGAGGAGTTCACGAACGCCTTCGCCTCCGTCCTCCCCGAAATCCGGGTCTTTTACGCCATCAAGAGCAACAACCACCCCCGGGTGGCTCGGACCCTGGCCGGGCTGGGCCTGGGGCTGGACGCCTCTTCCGGGGAGGAGTTGAAACTGGCCCTGGCGGCGGCTCCGGCCGAGATTGTCTTCAGCGGTCCCGGGAAGACCGAGGCCGAGCTCGCCCTGGCCGTAGCCCATCGTGATCGAGTCACGGTTCTTTTGGACAGCCCCGGAGAGCTCGAGCGGCTCGCTCGGCTTGCCGCCGGGGGGGGGCCGGTCCGGGCCGGCGTCCGCCTGACCAGCGACGAGCGGGCGCTCTGGGCCAAGTTCGGCATCCGCTTCTCCGATTTGTCCGGTTTCTGGCGGAAAGCCGCTTCGCAAAAAAACATCCGACTTAGCGGATGCCAGTTCCACACCAGCTGGAATCTCGGCCCCGAGAACCACGTTGCCTGCCTGAAGAAACTCGGCCGGGCCCTGGAAGAGTTGGAAGGTCGGTTCCGGGAGGAGATTGAGTTCGTCGACATCGGCGGCGGGTTTTGGGTGGAGGACGGGGAGTTTCTCCACCGGCCCGACGGGGGGCCGGCCAACCCCGACAACCGTCAGCGCGATCCCCGGGAGCATTTTTACCGCCCGGCCGACCCCATTGTGGAGTTCGCGGAGGCGATCGGAAAAACCTTCCGCTCCGAGGTGCTCTCCCGCGCCGCCGCCCGCCTCTGCCTGGAGCCGGGGCGCTGGATCTGTCACCCGGCCGTCCAGATTCTGCTCCGGGTGGAGGACAAAAAATCCCCTGACCTGGTGATCACCGACGGGGGGACCAACGCCGTCGGCTGGGAGCGCTACGAGTCCGAGTACTTCCCGGTGATCAACCTCTCCCGACCGGGACTGGTTGAGTTTCCCTGCCGGGTCCTCGGCTCGCTCTGCACCCCCCACGACGTCTGGGGCTATGCCTGCCACGGGGAAGGGATCGGCCCCGGTGACATCCTCCTGATCCCCAACCAGGGCGCCTATACCTACAGCCTCCGCCAGCAGTTCATCAAGCCCATCCCCCGCGCCGTCTTCCGGTGAACCTTTTTACAGTCGGCCGCGGAGGTGGGCGGTGAGGAAGGGACCGTCGGCGATATCGATACGGTTTTCCGTCCGGTCTTTGCTGTAGCTCTCCCCCTCGAAGAAGAAGCGGTCGGAAGCGTAACCCCCGGCCAGGGCCAGCTCGAACCCGGGAGCGGGCTCGACGGAGAACCCGATCTCCAGCCGCTGTTCGTACCAGAATAACCGGTGATCTTTATCTTCGCGGTTCGCCCGGTAGTAGCGGTCATTCTCCCAGCGCCAGTCGGCGAAGATCTTCCAGCCGGCTCCCAGCGAATACTCCGATCCGACAAAGACCGTGTGGATCGGGAAGTAGAAACCCCGCAGGCTCAGGCGGTCCGCCGGCTTCCAGTTGACGGAAAGGAGCGGGGCCCCGGCCAGGAGGTTGAAATCCCGGGAGGGGGCATAGAGGAAGGCGGCCCCGGGGATCGGGACGTGGGGGAGGAACTCCCGGTTGGAGGAGTAGTTGAGAAAGAAGACCCAGGAATTACGCTCCCCGGCGGGTAACCGGAAAAATCCGTTGAGGAGGATCGCCGTCTCCTCCCAGGAAGCGAAGGGCCGGTCGGAGGGGGAGGTGAGGGAGAGCTGCCCGCCGACGGTCCCGCCGTTGGACAGCCGCCGACGGTGGACCAGCCCGAAATTCAAATCCCAGAGTTCGGCGGGGAAACTCTCGCCGGTCCCGGGGATGACCGCCCCGGTCCCCAGCGAGCGGACCCCGGTCCGGAGGGTTGCCGCCCACTCCCGGTCCGCGTTCGAATCGAGGGGGAGGACCATCGATAATTCTCCCCGAACGTCCTTGAATCCGGTTCCCTGCTTCCGGATATTCTCCCGGGGGTAATACTCCGCCTCCGCCGCAATCGAGACCTGCTCGTCGCTGCGGAGGGGCTGGAACCAGCGGAAGAACCCGTCCTGCCCGGCGGCGTCTCCGGCCGCTCCGGCCGCCAGCAGCAACCCCCAAGCCATCGAGCCGATCCTCCCGATCATAAGCTTCCGGAAAAATCCGCGATGGTCTCCGCGAGCAGTTCCGGGCATTCGAACTGGGGGACGTGGCCGCCGGGGATCCGGATTGATCGTCCCCGGGGAAGCCCCTCCGCCAACCGTTCGGCATCTGGAGGAGGAGCGAGGATATCCTCTTCGGCGGTGACGACCAGGGCCGGGATCCTGACTCGGGAAATCATTCCCGTACCGTCAAACGTTTCCAGGGCTCGGCACTGGCGTTTCAAGTCCGGGAGGGTGGATGGGTAGGGCTCTTCAAGAAAGAGCCGCCGCATATTCTCCGCCCGGCCCGGATCGGTCAGGAACTGCCGCCCGAAGAGGAGGTTCATCAGGAGAGTGATCCGGTCGTCGAGGGCCCGGCCCGTCTCGACCGCCCGGATGACCCCCTCCAGAGCGGCCAGGGTTTGCCGGCTCCAGCGGGGGACCGAGTTGATCAGAACTAGGCCCCGGGGCAGCCCGGGATGGCGGGCGGCCAGGGCGAGGGCGATCGAACCTCCCATCGAGTGTCCGGCCAGGAGGGGACGGGAGATTCCGAGGGCCGAGATCAGCTGGGCCGCGGAGTCGGCCATTCCTTCAATCGTTAGCTCTTTTCCCCCGTCTCGGGTCTGTCCGGAGGCCGGGTTGTCGAAGAGCAGGGTCCGAAAATCCCCGGCGAGCCGGGGATGAATCTCCCGCCAGGTCAGGTGGTCGGCGCCGAAACCGGAGATCAGGACGAGAGGCGGCCCGGCCCCTTGAAACTCGTAGTAATAAGTTGTTTCTTCTATCTTAATCTGCGACATAGTTGAATCCACCTCAAGAAATTTGGACAGGATAACAGGTTCGCCCCGATCAGGGGAGATCTATCTGCCCGTCCCCGGGAAAAGCGAAATTTTTATTGACTGGAAAGATGGATCGGGATAGAAATATGAACTAAGATCAAAGGGCTCGTTTGCTGAGCCGTTCCGCCAGGGCAATCCCAACCACAAGGAGGTTATGGTATGGCCAAGGATGCCGAAGGTTCCGTCCTGACACGTCGTTTGCTGGAACTCACCTGGAAGCCGGGCAAGATCGTTCTCCAGACCGAGATGCTGATTGTTGCCTATTTTGTACTCCTGCTCGCCCGCTGGATTGCCCCGGATGCCCTGGGCGCCGGTCGCACGGTTATCGTCTTCCTCGGCCGGGTTGTAGCTTATTTCACGGTCCTGCTCGGGATGACCGCGGTAGCCAAGATGACCCTGGCCGAATTGAGGGGCAAGGATCCGGTATCCGCCAAGGCCGGTTTCTCCGCCGCGCTGGGCAAAATCAAGGACGTGATCGCCTCGCCGATCAAAATCTTCGCCCTCTTCGCCGGCCTGGCCGTCTTTCACGCCATCATCGATCTCTTCGGCAAGATTCCTTTTGTCGGTGAGCTGGCCTGGATGTTTTCCCCCGTCTTCACCTTCCCCTTAGGAATCGCGATGGTAGCCGCCATATTGGTTCTGGTCTTCGGGGCGATGATCCTACCCACGATCATCATCATGGGCAGGGAGGGTCCGGTCAGCGAGCTGATCGACTTCCTTAGGCGGAATACCATTAAGTTTGCCGGCCATTTCCTGATCGCCCTGGTGGTCGCGGTGATTACCCTGATCGTCCTGGTCTGGGCGATCAGCCTGAGCAACACCGTCTCCAGCCAGATTATGGGCGATAAGCTGATCTACGTTCAGAACCAGGTTCCCGGCTGGCTCCAGCAGACCCCGGGCCAGATCCTGACCCGCGGAATGACGGTCCTGCGGCAGGGTTACGTGTTAATCGACGATCCCAAGTCCGAACGCTGGACGATTATTGTGGCCGGTTTCGTTTACGGCGTGATCATGTGGCTGATCCATATGTCATTCTGGGGTTTTGTCGTGGCCAACTTTAGCGTGGCTGGAACCCTCTCCTATGTGGGGTTGACCGGCGACAGCGGGGAAGAGGAGAAGGAAGCCGTTCCCGCGCCGGAACCGCCCGCTCCGAAGAAGGAAAAGAAGCAGCCGGAGCCGAAAAAAGCCGCCCCCAAGAAAGAGACAGCCGTCAAGCAAGAAGAGAAGCCGAAAGAAGAGAAACCGGCGGAAGAGAAAGAGAAGTCCGAAAAGTAATTCCGCCGTTTGCAGCGCCCGAAGAGCCGCCCCCGGTCAGATCCGGGGGCGGCTCTTTTTGCGCAGCAGGTCGAGGTAAGAAATCTCTCCCTGGACCACCGCCATCGCCGCCCGGACCCGCCGCTCGCTCCCGGTAGCCAAGTCGTAGGCCGTTCGGGGAAAGAGATCGGTGAACCGGTAGATCAACCGGGCAACCAGCAGGTTGCCCCCCAGCGCTCTCCTGATCCGGCGGCGGTACCGGTCCAGGGGGGTTCTCCCCGCCAGGTGTTCCGCCACCGTCTCGGCGGCCGTCCGGCCGCTGAAGAGGGCGGCGTGGATCCCCTCCCCGGTGAGGCTGTCGATCAGCCCGGCGGCGTCGCCGGCCAGGCAGCATCTGCCCCGCTGGAGGCCGAAGAGAGGGATCCCGGAGGTCAGCGTCCCCCCCCGGACCTCCCCCCCCGCCGGCAGGCCCTCCCGTTTTAGGTAGGCCCGCAGGCCCTCGAGTAGTTTCCTGGACCCCGGCCTCCCCGTCCCCACCCCGACGTTGAGGCAGTCGGCCAGGGGAAAGATCCAGCCGTAGCCGCCGGGGGCCGCCCCGAGATCGAAAGAGAGTGAGCCGGCCCGTTCCTCGAGTACTCTTCCGGGGACCTTCACCCGGGTCTCAATCGCAAAACCGTAACTCCGCCACCGGTCTACACCCAGCTGCCGGGCGACCAGGGATCGGGCCCCGTCGGCCCCGATCATGGTGCGGCCGGTGAAGACCCCCTTTCCGGTAAACGCTCGGACCTCCGTCGCGCTTTGCTCGAAACCGGTCAGGGGGCATTCCTCGATCACCTCGGCCCCGGCCGCCCGGGCCCGGTCGAGGAGAAGCCGGTCGAATTCCTCCCGCTTTACCACCCAGCCCTGGATTTCCTCCCCCCGGACGGTCCGGGACTTCTCCCCCCGCCAGGAGATGGTCAGACCCCGGATCGGCGGTCCGGCCAGGCGGGAGAGGTCGATCCCGAGAAATTCCTGGGCCTTCCGGGGGACCCCCCCGGCGCAGGCCTTCATCCGCGGCATCTTTTTCTTCTCCAACAGCAGAACATCCAGTCCGGCCCGAGTCAGGGTAATTGCGGCGCTGGTTCCCGCCGGTCCGCCGCCGACGACGATCGAATCATATCGGGTTCTGGTCATTAGTTCCGATCGGAGGTAACTGGTTGGAGAAGGCGGGGCTGCAGCCACTCCGCCGCCCGCCGGTGGCCTTCGCCGGAGAGATGGAGGGTATCGCCGGGCAGAAACAGTTCTGGGTTGCGCTCTCCCTCCGCCGATTGGAAGGCCGGCAGGAGATCGAGGTATCCGATCCCCGCCTCTCGGGACAGCTCTTGCAGCCGGCGCTGGGGATAGAGGACTATCTCCGGGTCTCCCCCCCGCTCAAGGGCTTCCAGCTGGGGGAGGGCGGGGACCGCCAGCAGGACGATATCCCGCCGGACAGCCAGGACCTCCAGGGCCGGCCGGATATCTTTCCGGTAACGTTCCCAGGCCGCGGGCAAGTAAGCGTAAAGGCAGGTATTGTTCAGTTCGGTCAAGGGCCGGAGGGATTCATCCTCTCGGAACCGGGCGCGAAGCCGACTCAATTTCAAATCGGTCAGACGAGACTGGAGCAACCCCCCCAGCCCGCGTAGTTCGGGTGACATCTGGAAACTGCGTTCGTCCCGCCAGACCCACTCGAAGCGGAGGAGGTCGTTGAGGGAGAAGACGATAGCCACCAGGTCGACCGGGAGGTCGGCGAGGTAAAGCCGATAAAACTCGAGTTCCTGGTGGGTGGACCAGCCGGGGACCCCGGCGTTGAGCAGCTGGCAGGAGTCATCCGCCGCCTCTCCCAGCCGGCTGACGAAATTCTCCTCGAGGGGGAGGCGGGAGCCATAGACAACCGAGTCGCCGAGGAAAAGCACCTTTCGGACTGTGGGGTCGGGGTTGATCTCTTTCCCGCCCAGAATGCCCCGGCTGTTGGTGCGGTGGGGGTCGGAAGCGGAGTCGTGACGGATTCCCCGGAAATCGGGCTTGAGGCGATAGGAGAGGACGGGGTCATAGATGAAGATCGATCTCGGGTCGTGATCCAGCCTTTCGCGCAGCTCAGCTCTCCGCTCCGCGTTCAGGCCCTCCCCGGTCGACCGCCGGACCCGCGCCGCGATCAACACCGCGCCCAGAATGATTCCCCCCACGGCGATTCCGGCCAGGATCAGGATCGCCGCCCGCCTGGTGAATCCGGCTTGATCGTTCATAGTATCCTTTGAAGCTCGCGGGTTAAGGGTGGTTCATCCGGCCTTCCGCGCCTTCCGGTGGCGCCAGGCGTCCCAGGCGAAGACCGCCCCCGCCAGCAACAGGGTCAGGGGGAGGAAGGTGATCGAGTCTTCGGGATAGATGAATCCCCAGGAAAACTGTCGACTGGAGAAGGGAAAGAGCCAGAGATACCCACCGGTCAGGTGCTTCTGGGCCAGATCCATCAGGAAGTGGAGCAGGCTGCCGGCAAAGAGGAGCCAGAAGACCGGTTTGCGCTGGTCGGTCCGGAAGAAGAAGCTGATCAGCCAGCAGACCAGGAAGATGGCGAACGGAGTATGGAATCCGGCGACGGCGTGAAGGAGGCGGGGGAAGAGAATATGAACCGGCCGGGTGATCAGGTCCGGGAGCATCGCCCCCAGGTAAAAGAAGGCCGCTCCTCGGGCGATCCTCCAACCCCGGTTGACCAGGTAGGCTCCGACGATGTGGGTGACCAGGTCGGGCATAATCAGGAATTCCGGCGTCGGGATTGCGGTTGGGAGCTTTCGCGCAGATTAAGGCCGCCCCTGACAACGAGAAAAGAACCCTCGCGTCCTATCGAACGGAAGAGAAAGATTCCAACAAAAATAACCGGGACAATCGAAACCATTACCTTCAACCCGCGGAGGGGTGATCCGCGGATTGCCTTCAGTTCCAGGTCGCCAGGCCGGCGGAAGACGGTCACCGCTTCCAGAGAGTCGCCCGGTTTCAGGTCGGTGAGCCGGGCCCCAGGAGGTACCACGCCGGCAAAACCCGGGGGGATCCGGATTTCGATCGGACCTTCGGGATTGGATACTACCAGTCGATGCTCGTTGATCTTGATTAGGCGTGGTTCCTGGTAGATGATCACTTCCGCGCCGGAGTAACGTTCCGGGTCCCGGAGGCACTCGGCGAAGGTGAGCCGCCGGGTTTGCCGGTTGGAGAGCCAGCCCAGGAAGACGAGGGCGAGGATCAGGCCCGCGATCTTGACCGGGCGGTATCGGTCGGAGAACATAATCTGGGATCGGGTTGTGGGTGATCGAACGGCCGGCAGACATTGCCGCTTGTCAAACGGGGGGTAATCTACTATAAAAATGCGAGCCGGGTCAACCGCCGCCGGCTTCGGCCGATGACCGGAGTAAGTGAGACAGATCCCGTGAAGAAATCAAATCCCGATCAAGATACCCTGATCCTGGTCCCGGTATATAACGAGGACGCTTCCATCCGCGAACTGGTTGTCGAGATCAGGAGACTCTATCCGGAACTCCCGGTCCTGGTGGTCGACGACGGTTCCCGGGATGACTCCGCGGCGGAGGCCCAGACCGGGGGGGCGGAGGTCATCCGGCATCCTTTCAACCTGGGGGACGGGGCCGCTCGGCAGACCGGATTCCTTTACGCCCTCCGCGCCGGTTATCGTTTTCTGGTGCACCTCGACGGGGACCGGCAGCACGCGCCGAAAGAGATCGCCGGTTTCATCGACGCCCTCCGACGGGAAGAAGCCGATCTGCTGGTCGGGTCCCGTTTTCTGGGTCATTGCTCCTACTCGCTCTCCCCGGGCCGCCGCTTCGGGATGAGACTATTCAGCCTGATCTGCTCCCTGGTCATCCGACAGCGGATTACCGATCCCACTTCCGGATTCCGGGGAATGAACCGGAGAACCCTGACGGTCTTTACCCGGGGCTACTATCCGCAACATTTTCCCGACGCCGACGTCATCATCTCGGCGCACTTCCGGGGGTTGCGGATCAAGGAGATGCCGATCACCGTCTCTCCCACCCGGTCGACCAGCCTGCACCGGGGCGGGACGATCTTCTACTACATCTACAAGATGCTCCTCTCCACCTTTGTCTCCTGCCTGCGCTTAAAGCGCGATCATATAACGTTCTGAAGGAGGTTGCCGTGCCCTTTAACCAGAAACTGCTGGCGGTCGCGATGGCGGTTTGCCTGCTGGTCTTCATCATCGAGGCGGTCCGCCGCCGGAAGCTGAGGGAGGAATACGCCTGGCTTTGGGTTCTGATCGGGATCATTATCCTGGTCCTCGCTCTCTGGCCCCACCTGCTCAAGCTGATCACCAGCCTGCTTGGGATTGAACTTCCGGTCAACACCGTCTTCTTCTTCGGGTTGATGTTCATCGTCTTCATCAACCTGCACTTTTCGGTCAAGATCTCCCATCTGACCAATCAGGTCAAGCGATTGGCCCAGGAAGAGGCGTTGACCGCGGGGGACGGGAGGTCCCGAAACCAGGGGGGAGGGGGGATAATCTCCGAAGGGGGAAGCGCCGGTCGATCGGGTGGAGAGGATGCGCTGGCTGATTGACGGCTACAATGTCCTGCTCGGGAATGACCGGGGGTGGGATGAGGCGGTCCGGGCCCATTTCGGCAACCGGGTCGCCGGCCACTTCGCCGGCAAGGGGGTTGAGGTGACCATCGTCTATGACAGCCGCTGTAGCCCGATCATCCAGCGCCGGGCGCTCTCACCCGTCTGTGACGAGGTCTACGTGGCCGACGCCGATGCCTACCTGGTGGAGACGGTCGAGCGGAGCGGACATCCGCGGGGGATCATCCTGGTCACCGACGATCGGGAGATCCGCGACGTCGTCCGGGCCCGCCGCCCCCGACGGATGTCCACCGCCGAATTCCTCGAACTTTTAAAACACCAGCCCGCCCCGGAGGGAGCGGCGGAGAAACCGGAACGGGAGACCCCGGGGAATATCGAGCGCTATCTGAAAATTTTCGGCGCCGAGCCCGGGGATTAATAACACCGCCGTGGGGATGGTGATCTGTCCAGGCGTTTAGCGCCGGAATGTCGGATGGGAAAACTTGCCCGAAATAAGCTGATCGAGCGGGGAATGAATGTCTCCCGCGAGGATCTTATCGACCAGAACGCGATTTGGGCCCGGTACAGCAGTGACAAGATTGATATCGGAATCAGGCTGGCCCGGGTTCTCCGGACACTGGAGAAAACCCTTCCCCTTAACCGGGCCTTGCGGGCGCTCTCGCTCGGTTCCGGAACCGAGCCCGAATTTCGGATTCTGGAAGCCTTCTTCTCCGGCGGCCTTTACCTGCTGGATATCGACCAGCTGGAGCTGCAGGTGATCAGGGAACGCCTCCGGCATCAGGAGATCAAGCACGTGAAGACGATCCGGGGCGACATCAACCGGATATTTATCGATCCGGCTGCCGGGAGGCAGTTCCGGAAACAGAGGCTGAACGGGCAGGGGATTGATTTCATCGCCCTGTACCACTCCCTCTATTACTGTGAGGCCAAGAACTGGAGCGCGATCCTGGTCAACCTTTACCGGGATATTCTCCGGCGGCGGGGGGCGATCCACGCGGTCTTGATGGCCCCGGAGAGCGCCGATCCTTTCACCACCACCTGGCTTTACAACCATTTCGCCGGCAAGTTCTGTGGCTGCCGCAACGATCAGAATTTGGCCGTTTTGGGCAGAAAACTGAAGAGCAATCCCATCCTGGCCTCCGCCGAGATCCGGCTCCGGCAGAGCCGGGTCCGCTTCTTCCACCCCGATTTCGCCAAGTTTATGGCGGTGGTTTGGATGATCCTCCTTTACCCCGCAGTCCACAACTATTCGCCGGGCCAGAGAAGAGAGATTACCGAATTCATCTACGAGCGTTTCTGGAAGAAGAGAAGGCCCCTGATCCAGTTACAGGATCATTTGGCGATTTACCGTGGGATCAAGAGGCCGGTCCTGATCTGATCCGGAGCGCGGTTGACAGGTACGGGACAATGTTGTAGATTGCCCACCTATAAACAGGGTTTATATGACGTCGGGCAATGACTTTGTTAGGTGAGAACAGCGGGAGTGACGGCCAGCCCCTTTTTACGATCGGGGTGGTGGCCGAGATGATCGGGGTCACCCCGGCCACCCTCCGGATCTGGGAAAGGAAGGGGCTGGTGGCCCCCTCCCGCCGGGGGAAGAATCGCTGCTACTCCCACCGTGATCTGGAGCGGCTCCGGGAGATCAGGCGCCTGCTGGCGGATCGGGGGATGAATATTGTTGGGGCGAAGGCCGTGCTTGAGCGGAAGCAATGCTGGGAATTAAAGCGGTGCGGTGCCCGCCGGGAAAAATGTCCGGTCTACCTCCGGGAGCGGGTCGGGCGGGAAGGATAAGGATGGCCAGGACAATCGCCGAAATCAATGCCCGGATCAAGTCGGGCCAAGTGGTGGTGGTTACCGCCGAGGAGTTGATCGACCGGGTCGAGGAGAACGGGGTCCGGAAAACGGCGCGGGAAGTGGACGTGGTCACCACCGGGACGATGGGCCCGATGTGCTCTTCCGGGGCCTATTTCAACCTCGGCCAGGGCAAGCCGAAGATGAAACTGGGCGGGGGCCGGGCCACCCTCAACGATGTCCCGGTCTATACCGGCCTGGCCGCCGGGGACTTCTTCCTCGGGGCCGGGGCGCTCCCGGAGACCGACCCGCGGAATATGATCTACCCCGGCCGGTTTCTCTACGGCGGCGGCCACGTGATCGAGGATCTGCTCTCGGGGAAGGAACTCCCCTTCATCGCCCATGGCTATGGCACCGATTGCTATCCGCGGAAGGAACTGGCCGTCCGGCTCAACCTCCGGGATTTCAATCAGGCGATCCTCTTCAACCCCCGAAACCTCTATCAGAACTACAACGCGGCGGTCAACCTATCCGACCGGGTGATCTATACCTATATGGGGGTGCTGAAGCCGAAACTGGGTAACGTGAATTACTGCAGCGCCGGCCAGCTCTCCCCCCTGCTCAAGGATCCCGCCTTCCGAACCCTGGGCATCGGTACCCGGGTCTTCCTCGGCGGCGGGATCGGATACATCGCCTGGTGGGGGACCCAGCACAATACCACCGTCCCGACCGACGAGCGCGGTGTCCCCACCGGTCCGGCGGGGACAGCGGCCCTGATCGGGGATCTCAAGGGGATGTCGCCGGAATGGCTCAAGGGAGCCAGTTTTACCGGTTACGGAGCCACCCTGGCGGTGGGGGTGGGGGTTCCGATCCCGATCCTGAACGAATCGGTCTGCCGGTACGCCGCCCTCCGGGACCGTGATCTGACCACCCGGATTGTTGACTACAGCCGGGATTACCCCTCCGGCCGCGCCGCCGACCTGGGCAAGGTCACCTATGCGGAGTTGAAGAGCGGGTCGGTCCGCATCCGGAAGAAGACGGTTCCCTCCGCCTCCCTCTCCAGTTATCCCCGGGCCCGGAAGATCGCCAGCATCTTGAAGGACTGGATCTCGGCCGGGGAGTTCCTGCTCACCGAGCGGGTGGCCGAGTTTCCCGGCCCCGGCTCCGGTTATACTTACCATTCGCTCCGGGAGAGACCGATCGAAGACGTCAGTAAGCAGTAAGCAGTAAGCAGTAATCAGTGATCAGTAATCACTACTGTCCGGTTATAAGTCGAATAATAGCAACTGGTTACTGGGTTCGGGT
>CAZPMN010000023.1:36562-42484 GCA_964587835.1 uncultured bacterium | reverse complement strand
TAAAACTTCGGCGGACAGGCGTCCCCCTCGCTATGCTCGGGGTCCTCGCAATGACGCGCAACCTAGTTAACTCTCTCCTCAATAATTGGGGGATTTCCGGCGCTCTACGGGAATAGGTGAGATAAGGGAAGCTGGCCCGGCGTCATCGGCCGCCGGGCCAGGGCCGTCCCGTTCGCCCTGATCTACTACCGGTAGATGGGGACGTAATAGACGGGAGCGGGATAGACCGGCCGCGGGGGAGGCGGGGGACAGTAGGCCGGGGCGTGGTAGATGGGTCGTCCCCAATCGCCGGCGGCGGCGACGATCAAGCCGGCGCCGAGAATCCCGGCGCAGACCGCGCTGAAGGTATCCCGGCCGGTCCAGTGCCGGCTGTGGTGGTGGGAGTAGCGGCCGTGATGATAGTTGCTCGGTCCGGGACGCCGGTGGCCCCGGGCGAAGACGGTCGGGCCGGAGGCCAGGATCATCAGCCCGATCAAGGTTACTCCGATCAGCCTTTTCATCGGATCTCCTCCCCGGTTGGATTGCGTTCCAACCACTTAAGACGGTGATCCAGGGGAAATATTCATCCGGGGGGAAGATTATCCAGTTATCCGCTACCCTCACCCGCCCCCCGGAAGCCAGGGGCGATTATCTCTTGGCCGGGCCGGTGGAGGGTAGAAGCGGGAAAATAGTCGGCCCCGGCGGGATAATTCTTGGCGGCCGTTCCGTCCCCGGAGTATAATCGGCCGCCGGCAGGATACCTGACCGGCCAAGTCGGGTTTATGATCGTAATTTGTTGCCGGGCAACGAATAAGAAGGGAAAAGGATATCCGGAACACGGGTTTAAGATGAGAATTATCGCGCCTACCGCATCCCTGCTCATCTTCCTGACCGGCGTGATCGTAACCGGAGCAGCGCGGGCCGCGGAGGCGGATAGCGCTGCCCCGGCCGAGGTCACCGAGACCGAAATCATCGACTACCAACCCTCCCGGCCCTGGCCCGACCAGCTGGATTTCGAGGCGGGGGACTGCTGGACGCAGTCGCTGGTGGTGCCGAGGCGGGACGCCTGGCGCTGCGCGTGCGGCAACTCTATCTACGATCCCTGCTTCGCCCTCGAGGGCGGGGAATACGTGATCGCCGGGGCGGACCCCTCCACCGGCGACCCCGGGTTCCTGATCAAGTTGACCAAACCGCTCCCCGAGCCGGAAGATTACGGGAAAGCTGACGATTACGTCTGGATGATCGAACTCGCCGACGGCACGGTCACCGCGTTTATGACCGGGGCGACCGGGAGCGTCGGCGAGAAGAGGATCAATTTCGGCCTGCCGGAGAACGACGAGGGGGACCCGGTCGCCATTATCGGGGAACTCCACCCGGGGAGGGTCTGGACCGCCGAGAAGGCGACCCTGGGTTGGGGCGAGGAAGGTTTCTTCATCATTGAGTCGGAAATGGTCCCCATCCGGACCATCTGGCGTTGACCATAGTTGCCGGGGGACATCGCCCGGTGAGAATATGGCCGGCCGATATCCGGCGGGGGAGAAAATGGGCTCCGGCCCCGGCCGCGCAGTTTCTGTTGGTGAAACCCGCCGTTTTCCTTCATAATGCCCGCCGGGGAGCTGATTTCCCCATTTTAGGCCGGAAAACTTCACCAGCCGCCTCCGGCGGGGAAGTCAGAAGGCCGACAGGGTATCGAGGGCAAAATGAGAAGGAGAGATCAAGATGGATAATTCCTGGCAGGATTTTTACGGGGAGCCGGATCGGAGGCCGCGGCGTTTCGCCGGGCAGCTGGAGCCGGACTTTCAGCGGCGACTCCAGGAGGCCCACGCGGGAGTGACCGAGGCGGATTGCCACTTTTATCACACTCTGGACCTGGGCGGGGGGAGGGTGGTCCCGGGGGGTTGGGATATGCGGGGGAGCGAGCAGAATTACCTCGGGCACATCAATTACGACGGGTTGCGGGTATTGGAGTTCGGGGCCGCCAGCGGTTTCCTTACTTTCTGGATGGAGTCCCAGGGGGCGGAGGTGGTGGCGCTGGATATCCCGCCCAACCACCCCCAGGACCTGGTCCCCCTGCCGGGGATGAATCTGGGCGAGCACCAGGGGGGGAGTGCCGAACTCTCCCGCCAGGTCCGCAACAGCTGGTGGTTCGGACACCGGGAGCGGCGGTCAAAAGCCAAAATGGTCTACGCCGATATCTACCGACTCCCCGGAGACTTGGGCCGGTTTGACGTCAGTACCTTCGGCAGTATCCTCCTCCACCTGAAAGATCCTTTTCAGGCCCTTTGGGAGGGAGCCCGGGTCACCGAGAAGGCGTTGGTGGTGACCGACCTCCTGCCGGAAGTGATCTACGGCGACGAGGGAAACAGCCTGATGGAATTCAACCCCGGGGACGAGAAGGACAATCTGGTCAACTGGTGGCGCTGCTCGCCGGGGGCGATCAGCAAGATGTTCCGAGTGCTGGGCTTCCCCCACGTGGATATCAAGTTCTTCAAGCTGGATTACCATCCCTACCACAAGGTCGACGCGGCCCCGATGACGCGTTTCATGTTCACCGCGGTGGGGCAGCGCGAACCGGGGATGGTCCCCCGGGTGGAGGCGACCCCCGAGGAGGCGGGTCGGGATGTGCGCCAGCTGGTCCCGGTGATCAACGTCGAGAACTTCAACGAGGTTAACGCCCGCCTGCTGAAGACCCACCAGGAACTGGCCCAGGCCCACGAGAAACTCCTCAAGATATACCAATCCCTGCCCTACAAGCTGACCAAGCCGCTGCGGATGCTCCTCGGGGAGTGAGGCCGGGGAGACTCCGGCGGCCGGGGTCGGGTATCCGACCCGGCGATTTCCGGATAGAACACTACCTCTCCCGGACGGGAAGGTCCGGGCCGCCGGACGAAGACAGACAGGATTGGATGTGCTACTCCTGCTTGAAGAGGAAAGCCACCACCGACATGAGGAGGAACGAATTGGCGAGTGTCAGCACCGTGGCCGCTTTCATCGGGGAAAAGATATTAAAGAGGCTCACGGTATTGTCGCCGACGTACCGGCCGATGATGGCCAGCAGTACCCCCAGGATGCCGATGACGGCTAAGCTCTGAGAAAGCTTTTTCATACGGCACCTCCTTTGGGACCAATATGCCCAATCCCATTTAACTTTTCAAGAGTTATTTTTCCTGTCGGAATTTTCCGGGGGCGGGGCATTCTTCTGCAAGAGGTCCTCGTACTCGCCGAAGTAGGCGGCCAGGGTGTTGGCGGACTGCTCGATCTGGGCTTTCAGTTCGCCTTCGATCTGTTCGATCCGGGTCAGGGCGGAGGAGCGGTTCTCCTCGATCAGATGAGCCTGCCGAGCCAGTTCCCCCTCCAGATACTTATGGAGCTTGGTATAGCGCGAGATTTCCGCCTGCTCCGCCAGTTCCCGCGCCGCCCGCAGCTGCCGGGCGTGAAGGCGGGCGTCCCGGAAAGCCCGGGACTGGAGGTTGAGGGCAAAGGCCAGAAAGAGGGCGGTCAGGCCCGCCAGGAGTCCGAGCAGCAGCAGGCCGAGCGGGAGCCGGACCGAGGTAAAGACGAGCCAGAGGTCGGTGGGGTCGGTGAAGGTCTTCCAGTTGACGGCGGCAAATAAGGCGATGGCAATCAGGATGACGACGATCACGATGGTCTGCAGTCTCATCGGGTATACCTCCTTTACTCGGGTAATCCTGGTAAGATGAGCCCTTTGGGCGATCGGGCCATATCGGCCGTTAAATCCTTGCCAGAATAGATGGTTTGCGGAGGGATGTCAAAGCAAACCCCATCCCCGGACGGGGATTGAGGTAGCGCTTAGCCCCCCTCTCCCTCCCTCGACAGGTTCGGGACAGGTTGCCCCTCCCCCGATGGGGGGAGGGGGTATAGTTGCTTCGGGGGTGGGCAACCCGGGGCGTTGCCCCGGGCTATGATGTTTGACCCCTTCGGGGTCCTAAGGCAACCCGGGGCCTTACGGGGGGGCGGGATGTGGGAACCTTCGGGATCCTGATGCCAACCCAGGGCTTTGCTCTAGGGCTGTATTGGGAGCCCCTTCGGGGTGAGATTGCTTCGTCGTCCCGAAAGTCTTCGGGACTCCTCAATGACAAATGGCCGGCGCCTAGTCATCTGCCCCTTGTCTTTTGCTTTACGGAAGGGGGGGTTAGGGGGATCAGCAATTAGTAAGCAGTCCCGAAGAAGCAGTTCGGGATCTCCGCTTCGCTACGATAAGCAGCGAGCAGTAATCGGTAATCAGTAATCAGTAACTGGGGGCGGCGGAGGGGGTTCGATCGGTTCGGACGATACCGGCAGCTGGGAACGGCCCAGGAGGCGGGTGGCCCAGAACAGACCGATGGAGCCGGCGGCCAGGTCGGTGAGGAGGCGGCCAACGAAGATCCCCTCCAGGCCGAATAAACGGCTGCCTAGGGAAGCAAGCGGGATCAGGAGGACCCCGACCCGGATCAAGTTGAGGATGGTGGCGAGGATCGGATGGTGCATCCCGGTGAAGATGAAGCCGCAGTAGCGATGGATTTCCATCATCCCGTAGCCGAAGGCAATGATCCGGACATAGAGGACAAAGACCGCGGTCACCCGGGGATCCCGGCTGAACAGAGAGGCCAACCCGGGCGCGGCGAGGAAGAAGATCAGGGCAATCCCGATTCCGTAAACAAAGGCGAACCGGGTCGAGTAGGTCCGAGCCTGGTCGATCCGGTCGATCCGTCCTCCCCCGAAATTCTGGCTGACGAAGGGGACCAGGGACATCCCGAGGGCCATCGGGATGACGAAGGCAAAGTTCTCAATCCGGGCGGCGGCGGAGACCGCGGCCACGGCCTCGTTGCCGAAGCGGCTGACCAGGACGACGATCACCCCGGCGGAGAAGGGCATCAGCATCATACTGATCGATCCCGGGACGGCGAAGCTCAAGATCCTCCGGCAAGAACGGAAGAAGAAGGCCATCTCCGGGCGGAGCAGCTGGAGGAGGCGATGCTTGACCGTGAGCAGGTAGAGGAGCCAGAAGCTGATCACGGCCTGGGCGACAACCGTGGCCAGGGCGGCCCCCCATATCCCCAGGGCGGGGAATCCCAGCCAGCCGAAGATCATAATCGGGTCGAGGAGGCAGTTGAGCAGCGAACCGCTCACCATCATCAGGCTGGCGGTCCGGGAGTCGCCCAGGGAGATCAGGACGCCGACGCCAAGCATCGGCAGGGACATAAAGACGGCCCCGGCGTACCAGGTCCACATATACCTCCGGATCAGGGGGAGGACCAGCTCATCCGCCCCCAGGGATCGGAAGAGCGGGTTGATGGTGAGCAGGCCGCTTAAGGCCATCATCGCCGAGACGAGGGCGGCCAGGATGACCCCGTGGGTGAGGAAACGGCCGGCGGCCCTCCGATCGGCCCGGCCGAGAGCGTGCGAGGTTAGGGTGGTGACTCCGGTGCCGATCCCGCCGGCGACGAAGCGCAAGAGCATCGCCACCGGGAAGACATAGCCCATCGCGGCCAGGGGGATGGTGCCGAGTCGGGAGACGAACCAGGTGTCGGCCAGGTTGTAGGAGTGCATCGCGATTGTCCCGGCGAGCATCGGGAAGGCCATCTGGAAGAGGGTTCGCCGGACACTGTTCTGGAGCAGTCTGGGCATTGGAAACTTATCTCAATAGTGGTAAGAGAGCGGGAGGGGCATCACCGATGAGATTGCTTCGTCGCTCCGCTCCTCGCAATGACAAGGGGCTGAGAGACTGGTGAGATTGCTTCGTCGCTCCGCTCCTCGCAATGACAAGGGGCTGAGAGACTGGTGAGATTGCTTCGTCGCTCCGCTCCTCGCAATGACAAGGGGCTGAGAGACTGGTGAGATTGCTTCGTCGCTCCGCTCCTCGCAATGACAGGGGGCTGAGAGACTGGTGAGATTGCTTCGTCGCTCCGCTCCTCGCAATGACAAGGGGCTGAGAGACTGGTG
>CAZPMN010000023.1:0-36462 GCA_964587835.1 uncultured bacterium | reverse complement strand
CAAGGGGCTGAGAGACTGGTGAGATTGCTTCGTCGCTCCGCTCCTCGCAATGACATCTACCGGGTTAACCATTTCGCTCCTCGCAATGATGACACCCGGCCGGTTAGTCATCGCTTCGACGGCCGCAATGGCGGGGGACCGGGCGTCCGCAACTTGACCACTGGAGATGAGGCTGACCTGTTGTTGTCTTTCATCCAGTAAGGACCGGGCGCGGCCGGATCCGCGGGCCCGGACGACGGTCAGGAGTCGGGCGGGGGACTGACGGCTTGCGGATCGGGGAGCGGGGGGGCGCCGCGGGTGTAATTGACGGAGTCGAGGAAGGCCAGCCAGTCAAAGTCGGCGAGACTGGCGGGGGTAAGGGGGAAGTAGCCCGGGTTCCTTTTCGAAACCGAACGGACGGGAAGGGATTCGACCTCTTCCGGGGGAAGCTCTCGCCCCCGATGGGTGGGGATAAAGAGGCCGGCCTCCGTCTGTGCGCCGAGTCGGGCTTCCAGAGATCCGGGTTCGGGGGGTAAGATCCCGTTGGGCCCGGAAGAACCAAGGGCGGCGCCGATCGCGGCGTAACGGGGGCCGAGGAGTCCGTCGAGATGGGCCCCGGCCGGCCACCAGCGGAAAGCCGCCGAGCCGAGCTGCATCGTCGCCTCCCCTCGTTTGAGGTGGCTGTTATGGGCGAAGACCAGCACCTTCCCCCGTTCCCGTTCCTGCTCCACGATCCAGGCGAGGTTGTCGGCCATCATCGCGTCGCGGATACCGATCAGCCGGGAATTCCGATCATCCGATTTGTCGGCCACGGCGGCGTGATAGTTGAGCAGCTGTCGGGCGATCCGGACGTACCTGACGGATAGAGCGTACTCTTCCCCGAATCCTCCGGCCAGGAGACCGGGTCGGCGGATCTCCAATTCTCCGAGCAGGTCCTCGACGGCGATCCTCAAATCGTCAGCCCGGGGGGAGCGGCCGATCGACTTGTCCGGGTCAAAGACGGCGGCGGGGTTGAGCCAGTCGGCGTCATCGCCGTAAAGCGGTTCCAGCCGCTTCCGATACTTTTGGACGAGATCGGGGTCGAGCGGGGCCAGGCGGTCAAGGGCGAGTTCGAGAGGAAACCGGGGGCTGTCGGCGCCGGTCATCTCCATTGGTGCGTCAAAGCCGTAAAAGCGGAGCCGGCCGGTCCGGGCGGGGTCGGCATTCCATTCCCGCATCCACTCCACCAGCTCCCGATTCGCCTCCAGAGCACCAAAGCGATGGCTGAAACCGCTCTCCCCCACATCCGCGAAATCGGCGGTTCCGGTTCCCCCGACATATCCGTCGACCAGCCGCCCCCGGAGAAAGCAGCTCTCGACGGCGATGGCGCGAAAATCATGTTTCTCGGCCAGCCGCCCGAAGAGCCGGTTGCGCAGCTGAAGGAATTCCTCCCCGCCGTGGAGCGGTTCCCCGATTCCCAGTAGCTCCACCCGGTCGCCCAGGCCGGCGGCGAGCCGGTCGACGGCGGAATGGAAGTCTTCAGAAGCCTGGAGAGAGAAGGGGATCGCTTCCGTAGCGATCCATTGCTCGATGGCGTTATTCATCGGTTCGTCCTCGGCCAACTTCGGTTTCTCCATCGGGCCGGCGCCGGCGGGAGCTTCTCCCGCCGCCGGGAGAGGCCCCGCGGTTATCAGAAGTACAGATATCCCCAACTCGACCAGAAATATCTTTATCATTTTAACAAAATCCAGCCGGTCGTTTGGTTTCGGAGTTTGAGACCCGGGGTCAGATGAGAGATGGTTTCGAGAGAGTACAGTACTCCGCGTGCATCCCGGTGTCAACCGGCCGTCAGAGGTTTCCCGGCGGCCGGGCAGGTACCCCGGAAGATCCCGAGGACAGAGAATACTCCGCTCCGGCGCCGAGCCGGTTCCGGGGAATTAAGAGGGGCCCGGCCGCGACGAGATCGGAGTTTACCGCCTATCGACCGTACCGGTGCATTCGGGACCTGACCCGGGTCTTCCGTCTTTCTCTACGGCTGGGGAAATCCCGGAAGGGGGAGGATAATCAGGAAAGTTTCCCAGATGGGAGAAAAATGTTTGACGACTCGGTAGGGGAAGCCGGAATATACCGGGGACCAAGCCGTCAGAGCGGGTTCTCCATTCCCGACGGGCGGGCGAAGCCGCCGGTCTTGTTTGGGGTGTTTGTGAATCAAGGGAGAAGCAGAATGGGAATTTCAGGGCTGATTCTGGCCGTCCTAACGATCGGACTGGGCCCGGTGGTCCAGGGAGTCAACCTGGACGGAAAAGGGGGTGGAGAGGATCCGATCTTCGTTTCACCCGCCGGTTCCCGAGTGGTCCGGCGGATTCCCGAACGTTGCGGAGACCGGCCCGCCCCCGGCGACTTCACCGGCGACGGGGCCGTCGATATCGCCGTCTACCGCCCGACCAACGGGCTCTGGGCGGTCCGCCAGCTGAGCAGGATTTACTGGGGACGCTACGGCGACCTTGCCGTCCCGGCCGACTTCAGCGGCGACGGGACCGCCGAGGTCGCCGTCTACCGTCCGAGCGCCGGGTTCTGGGCGATTCGGGGAGTGACCCGGGCCTACTGGGGCCGGCTGGGCGACATCCCGGTTCCGGGAGATTTCCGCGGCGACGGTACCGCTGAGATTGCCGTCTACCGCCCGAGCGCCGGATTCTGGGCGGTCCGGGGAGTGAGCCGGGTTTACTGGGGCCGCTCGGGTGATATCCCGGTCCCGGGAGATTACACCGCCGAGAGTCGGCGCCGCTCGGCGATCTTCCGGCCCGGAAACGGCTGTTGGGCGATCCGGGGAGTGAGCCGGATCTACTTCGGGGCGAGGAACGACCAGGCCGTACCGAGAGATTATAACGGCGACGGCACGGATCAGGCGGCTATCTATCGTCCCGGCGAGGGGTTCTGGGCGATCCGGGGATTGACCAGGTGCTACTTCGGGATTCCGGTGACTCCCACCCCCTCCGCCACCGTGACTCCTTCAGTCACGCCGCCCCCTTCCGCCACCCCGACTCCTTCGGTTACGCCGAGACCTTCGGCCCCGCCCGCCCCTTCCGTCGCCCCCCAACCCTCGATTACCCCGTCGTCGGGACCCATCGATCTGGCGAAAGTCAGGTGGCTCGATCAGGACATATCGGGATGGCCGGAAACAGCGAACCTGCAGGCCCGTCCGGACGGATCTCTGATGCGGCTGAACTATGACCAGGCCGATGTCTGGCCGCCCGGAACTTACGAAGCCGACGGCGAACCGATCGTGGGCAACGCCTGGGTCTTCGTGAAATGGACGGACGGGCGCTGGTACGCGGCGACCTGGGAGTGGCTCCGGCCGGGCCAGACGGCCAAGAACATCTCGGCGGTCTCCGGCTCCCATATCCGCTATTCACCCTTAAACGGCTGGGAACCGAGTTCCGGGAAAACTTACGGGTTCATGGTCAGCACCCAGGCCCGGCTCGGCCACTCCTCCCCGATCGACGAGCGGAGCAACGTTTCGATGGTGGTCTGGCCCTGAGGGCTGTTTCCCGCCCGCCGCCGGCCGCGGCAGTCGGACTGGAGAAATTTTATGCTGGAACAGTATCTTCCCATTCAGGACCCGGTGCTGATTTTCGGGCTGATGATCTCGGTGGCCCTGCTCGCCCCGCTCCTCTTCGGGAAGCTGAAACTGCCGGGGGTGATCGGCCTGATCGTCTCCGGGGTTATCCTCGGTCCCCACGGCCTGGGCATCCTGGATCGTCACCTGGAGATCGAGCTGCTGGGGGCGATCGGTCTGCTCTACATAATGTTTCTGGCCGGGCTCGAGCTCGACCTGGTCCAGTTTCTCCACCACCGCCAGCATAGCCTGGTCTTCGGCTTTCTCACCTTTACCATCCCACTGGTCCTGGGCAGCCTGCTCAGCCGGTATTATCTTGGTTTTGCCTGGCCGGCTGCGATCCTCCTGGCCACCATGTTTTCCTCCCATACCCTGCTTACCTATTCGATCGCCAGTCAGATGGGCCTGGCCCGGAGCCGCTCGGTGACCACCACCATCGGGGGGACTCTCTTCACCGATACCGCGGCCCTGCTGGTTTTGGCGGTGATCGCCGCCTCCCATCGGGGGACGACCGGTTGGTTGTTCTGGCTGAGGCTGTTTTCCCTGATGGGGGTCTACTTTGCCGCGGTGGGTCTGATCCTGCCCCGGCTGGGAAACTGGTTCTTCCGGTCGGTGGCCAGCGACGGGGGGATGGCCTTCATGGGGGTTCTCTCCGCGGTCTATCTCTGTGCCTACCTGGCCCATCTGGCCGGTCTGGAATCGATCATCGGGGCTTTTCTGGCCGGTCTGATCCTTAACAGCCTGATCCCGGAGAAGAGCACGTTGATGAATCGTCTCCAGTTCGTCGGTCACTCGCTCTTCATACCCTTCTTTTTGATTTCGGTGGGGATGCTGGTCAACATCCAGATGCTCTTCGCCGGCGCCGGGACCTGGAAGATCGCCGGGGCGATGGTCGGAGCCGGTCTGGTGACGAAATGGCTGGCGGCCGGGGCGACCGGGAGATGGTTCGGCTACCGCCGGGAAGAATGGCTGCTGATCTTCGGCCTCTCCGTGAACCAGGCGGCTGCCACCCTGGCCGCGGTCCTGGTCGGTTATGAGATCGGGATCTTCGGCGAGCCGGTGGTCACCGGGACGATCGTCATGATCTTGGTCACCAGCCTGGCCGGTTCCTGGCTTACCGATCGCTACGCGAGGAAAGTGGCCCTGGCCGAGGAGGAGCAGCCCTACCAGCCCTCCAGCGCGCCTCACCGGTTCCTGATCCCCCTGGTCAACCCCCAGTCGGTGGAAGAATTGATGGGACTGGCGCTGCTCCTCCGGCAGCGTCGCTCGCCCGAACCGCTCTACCCCCTGACCGTGGCCCGTTCGGGCGCCCACGCCGAGGAGCGGATCGCCGCGGGCGAGAAGCTGCTGGGCCACGCCCTGGTCCGGGCGTCGGCGGCCGGGGTGCCGGTGGTTCCGATCACCCGGTCGGCGACGGATATCCCCTCGGGAATTCTTCAGGCCCTGGTGGACCTGAGAATCTCGACGATCGTCGCCGGCTGGGACGCCGCCATCTCCTATCATCAGCGAACCTTCGGCCGGGTCCTCGACCCGGTGATTGAAAAGAGCCGCCAGATGGTCTTTGTCAGCCGCTGCCCGCATCCGATCAACACAATGAAGCGAACCATCCTGCTTCTCCCGCCCCTGGCGGAGAGACAGTCGGGATTGGAGACCGTCCTGAAGTCGGTCAAGAACCTGGCCGGACAGGTGGGGACTTCACTTCTCGCCGTGGGCGCGGAGCGGACGCTGGAACGGGTCCGGGAGATGATCGGAAAAAATCCGCCCCTGGTCACGACTTCGTACGGGCTGGTGGAGGAACGGGAATCCCTCCTGGATTGGTTGAGGGGGGCGGTCACCGAGGACGATCTGCTGATCCTGGTAAGCGCCCGCAAGGGACGACTTTCCTGGCAACCGGTCCTTAACCGCTTGCCCCGGTTGATCACCCGTCAATTCTCCGGGGTTAACCTGATCGTGGTCTATCCCCCGGAGATCCGCTGGGAGGCGGAGGCGGAGCCGGAAGCAGAGGAGCAAGCCGCCTTCTGTTCGTTCTTCCTTCCGGTGGGACACATCCGTCCCGACCTGGAGGGGACCGGGCTGGAGGAGGGTATAGCGCGGCTGCTCCGTCCGGCTTTTCCCGATCGGGAAGAGACGGCCGCCCGTCTGGCAAAGATCCTGGCCGGGATCGGGACCGACGAGCCGGTGGAGCTGACTTCGGGAGCGGTGCTGCTCCACGCCCACGTTCCGGAGGTGGAGTTGGCCACGGTCTTTCTGGGGATCAACCGGCAGGGCTGGGAATTGCCCCATACCACCTCGCCCCCCCGGGTCCTCTTTCTCCTCCTCAGTCCCCGGGACGGGCCGCCGGAGTCCCATCTCCAGGTCCTTTCGGAACTGGTTCGGCTGTTGGGGCGGGCGGAGATTGTCGAAAGGTTGGCCACCGCGACCACCGCGGAGGAGGCCGGCCGGATCCTCTGGCAGGATTCCCCCTGCCCGGCCGGCCCTCAGCGTTGACCACCGGTCCGGCCGGGGGAAGGTTTATTGCTTGCCGGGGAGAGGGACGGTGAGTACGGAACAGGCGGCGGTTCTGACCACCTTCTCGGCCACCGATCCGGAGACCCAGCGGCGGAAACCGGTGTGGCCGTGGGCTCCGACCACGATCAGGTCGACCTTTCTCTTGTCGGCCAGGCGGATGATCTCACCGGCCGGGGAACCGATGCTGACCACGATCTCCGCCTCGATCTCCCCGTCGGAGATTTCGTTGACCAGTTCCTGCAATCTGGCTTGGGCCGACTTGAGCAATTCCTTCTGGTAAAGGGCGGTATCGAAACGGATCGATCCGACCAGACCGCCCGGACCGACCGGGGGACCGGGGACCGGAACCGGGGTGACCACGTGCTGGACGATGACCCGTCCCCGGCAGAATTTGGCTATCTGGAAGGTGACCTCCAACGCCCGCCGGGCGGAGTCGCTGAAGTCGGTCGCGCAGAGAAAATTTTTCCAGTTATGCATCGCCAATCCTTATTCCTGGTTCGTACTCGTACATCGTACTCGTGCTCGTACTCGAAAACTTTTCCGGGATAATTTAGAACGAGTACGAGTAAGAGTAAGAGTAAAAGTAAGAGTACGAGTAAGAGTAAGAGTGCGACTAGATACGGAGCAGTTCCTCCTCCTTCTCCTTGAGGAGATTATCGACCTCCCCGATGTATTCGTCGGTCTTCTCCTGGACCTCTTTCAGTCCCCGGAACTTGCTGTCTTCGGGGAGCGATCCGGTCTTGAAGAGGTTCTCCAGTTCATGGTTGGCCTCCCGGCGGACATTGCGGATCGAGACCCGGCCCTCCTCGCTGATGGTCTTGATCACCTTGACCATATCCTGGCGCCGTTCCTCGCTCATCTCTGGGATAGGAATCCGGATGATCTTGCCGTCGTTCATCGGGTTGAGACCGATGTTAGCCGACTGGATCGCCTTGGCGACCGCTTCCAGGGCCCCCGGGTCCCAGGGCTGGACCACCAGGAGGCGGGCTTCCGGGGTGGAGATCCCGGCCAGGTCCCGCAGGCGGGTCTTGGAGCCGTAGTAATCAACCAGGATATTCTCCACCAGGGCGGGGGAGGCCTTCCCGGTTCGGATGGAGGAGAATTCGCTTTTTACCACCTCGACCGACTTCATCATCTTAAGTTCCGCTTCTTCCAGGACATCTTCCATGGTCATGAGGTCATCTCCCGATCGCAGATTTTCGGTTAATTGAGCAGGGTGCCGACCGGTTCGCCCGAAGCCGCCCGTCGGAGGGATGCCGGCTCGCGGAAATCAAAGACGATGACGGCGATCTTGTTTTCCCGGGCAAGGGCGATGGCCGGCCCGTCCATAATCCGGAGATTTTCGGCCAGAGCCTGCTCGTAGGAGACCCGGTCATACTTCCGGGCGGCGGGGTCGATCTTCGGGTCAGCGCTGTAAATGCCGTCGACGGTGGTGGCCTTGAGGACCGCCCCGGCGCCGGTGTCGCAGGCTCTCAGGACCGCCGCGGTATCGGTGGAGACGTAGGCGTTGCCGGTTCCTCCCGAGAAGATCGCCACCTCCCCCCGGTCGATCGCCGCGCGGGCGGACCGGGCCGAGTAGGGCTCGGCCAGGGAACCGGCCGGGATACTGGAGAAGAGGTGGGTCGGGGTACCGGAACGTTCGAGACCGTCCCGGACGGCCAGGCCGTTAATCACCGTGGCCAGCATCCCCATTTCATCGGCGGTGGTTCGCTCGAGTATTCCCTGCCCGGCCAGGCGCCCGCGGATGATGTTTCCTCCTCCGCAGACTATGCCGAGGCGGCACCCCCCCTGGAGAGCTTCCCCGATTCGGGAGACCAAAAGCTGGAGTGCCCCGGGATCAAACGACGGCCCACCGGCGGGGCCCAGAGTCTCGCCGCTGATCTTCAGGATCACCCGGTCGTAGGCTTTTCTGCGATTGGCCAAATCAGCCTCCCTCAACCTGCCGCTCGCCTCTTATGGCCGGTTCTTGGTAGTGAGAAGAAATGTCTATAACGATCCGGGGACGAGCGAGAATATGGATACGATTAAGAGTAACGAGTACGAGTACGATTAATTGTACGCGGTCTGGTTTTTTATGATTCGCCGAGCTGGAAGCGGACAAAGTCGCGCAATTGTATCGGTTTCCCCGAGGGGGATTCCTGTCGCTCCAGGTACTGGGCGACGCTGATCTTGTCGTCCCGGAGGAAGGGGGAGTTTACCAGGCAGAGTTCGGTCAGGCGCTTGCGCCACTTTCCGGCGATGATCTTTTCCTGAATCGCCGGTGGTTTATCCTGGACCTGCTGCCGGAAGATCTCCCACTCCCGATCCTTTTCGGCCGGGTCGACCGCTTCCTCGCAGAGATAGGGCGGGTTGGCGGCGACCACCTGCATCGCCAGCTCTCCGGCCAGCTCGGGGAGATTTTCGGAAAGTTCCACCAGGGCCGCGGCCCGGCCGTTGTGATGGAGATAGCCGCCGATCCAGCCTTCCTTTTCCCAGCGGACCGCCCGGCCCAGGGTGATCTTCTCCCCGATGGTGCCGGCCAGGTCGGAAATTTTACCCTGAACCGCCTCATCTTCGAGGGCTTCAGCGCCCCCTTCGAGGAGGAGGTCGGCCAGCTCATCGGCCAGCCGGACGAAGTCTTCAGTTCGGGCGACAAAGTCGGTTTCACAGTTAAGCTCGAGCAGGGCCGCCGTCCGGCCATCCTGACCGATCCGGAGGCGGATGATTCCTTCCTTCGCTTCCCGGCTCTCCCGCTTGGCGGCCTTGGCCACCCCCTCGGCGCGGAGAATGTCAATCGCCGGCTCGATTTCGCCGCCCGTTTCCTGGAGGGCCTTCTTACAGGCCAGAATCCCGGCCCCGGTGCGGTCTCTCAATTCCTTTACCTGTTGCGAACTAATTTTCATTTAGGGACTTGGACTCCTCGTTCTCGACACTGCTTGCACTGTTGGCCGGGCTCTCTTCTCCGGCCGCTTCGTCCTCGACGGTTGGAGCGCTCTCCGGTTTCTCGGGGAGGGGGGAGGCGTCTTTTTTGGGCGCCGACTTCCGCTTCCGGCCGCTTTCGCTCTTTTCTCCTTTCCCCGCCGACTTCTTCTCTTTCTCACCCATCTGCTGCTTGCGGAGCTCGATCCCCTCCATAATTGCTTCTTCAACCTTGGCCACCATCAGCTTGGTGGCTCGGATCCCATCATCGTTGCAGGGGATGGGGAATTCGACCAGGGTCGGGTCGCAATTGGTATCGACTACGGCGACGATGGGAATCTGGAGCTTGCGGGCTTCCCGAACGGCGTTGAGCTCGCGGCCGATATCAAAGATCACCAGCACCCCGGGCAGTTTCTCCATTCCCCGGATCCCGTCGAGGTTGCGGTGAAGCTTGTGTTCCTCTCGGCGCAGCGAGGCCACCTCTTTTTTCGAGCGGCCGGCCAGAGCCGCCTCGTCCTTTAGCGCTTCCAGCTCGATCAGGCGGTTGATGGAAAGCCGGATGGTCCGGAAGTTGGTCAGAGCCCCCCCCAGCCAGCGGTCGGTCACATAATGCATCTTCAGGCGTTCGGCGCTTTCCTTGAGAATCTCCCTCGCCTGCTTCTTGGTTCCGACAAAGAGCACGTCCTGCCCCTCGGCTACCCGGTCACGGATAAAGTCGAGGGCGGCCAGGAGCTGCTTCCTGGTCTTGCGGACATCTATGATATGAATCTTGCTGCGGGCCTCGAAGATATAATCCTCCATCTTCGGGTTCCAGCGCCGGGTCTGGTGTCCGAAGTGGACGCCCGCTTCCAGCAATTCTTTGATGGTCACTGAACTCACTTTTCCTCCTTGGCTAAATCGGATCTGATGGTTCGCCGATTTATATGGTTGCCTCCCGGACCTGAGCCGGGAATGTTGCTTGAAACACGTTAACGGTTGCCGCCCCGGCCGGGAGGGCGAAACCTCCTCCGGGGCCGAAAATGACGCAAGGTCAGATACTATAGCAAAGCCCGAAAGCCGGGCAAGGGGATTTTCTCGCCTATCGGGTCAGATGGCCGGCCAGTTCCTCGGCCCGCCGGTCGGCCCGCCTCAGGCGGCGGCGGAGGGTTTCGCGCAGCTGCTCCCGCTCGGTGTCGGTCGGATTCCGGGGGACGGAGAGGGGTTGACCGAAGACCAGCCAGATCCGCGATCCCGGCAGGGGGAGGCGGAAATGATCCCAGCTCCGGCGGAAGACGTAACGGAGCGAGGAAGCGACGGAGACGGGAACGATCGGCCGCCCGGCGACCGCGGCCAGGGTGATGATACCATCCTGAACCCGGTAGCGGGGACCCCGGGGACCGTCGGGGGTGACCGCCGCGTCCCAGCCCTCTCGCAGCAGGCGGAGCAGGGCGAGCATCGCCCCCCGTCCGCCCCGGCTGGAGGATCCCCGAACCGTTCGGAAGCGGTAGCGGTCGAGGAAATCCCTGACAATCCGTCCATCCCGGCTCTGGCTGACCAGGACCGCGATCCGCTCCCGGCCGATCCGGTAACGGTAATAGTAGGGCATCAGGATGAACCGGTTGTGCCAGAAGGCGAAGATAACGCGCTCCTCGAGCTCGAGGCGCTTGGCAATCGGGGCAAACCCCTCGATTGACCAGTGCGAGGTGGTCCCGACCAGGCGGATATAGGCTGCGGCCAGGGAGGGGGCGAGGGATTTGAGCAGATCTGAAGCCATCAGATGAACCGGAGCGGCGGGCGTTACGGCCTTCCCGGTCGGGTCAGCCGGAGAACTGCATCTCGTAGAGTTTCTTGTAGATACCTTCTCTCCCGATCAGTTCCTCGTGGGTGCCTTCCTGGACGATCCGTCCCCCCTCCAGGGCGATGATCCTCGAGGCGTTCTTGATCGTGGAGAGGCGGTGGGCGATGACAAAGACCGTCCGGTGGACCATCAGTCGGGCGATCGCTTCCTGGACCAGCCGTTCCGACTCGGCGTCGAGGGCCGAGGTGGCCTCGTCGAGGATCAAAATGGGGGGGTCTTTGAGGATCGCCCGGGCCAGGGCCAGGCGCTGCCTCTCCCCCCCGGAGAGCATGAAGCCCCGTTCGCCGATGGTGGTGTCGTAACCGTGGGGCATTCGGATGATGAAGTCGTGGGCGTTGGCCATCCGGGCGGCGGACTCGATCTCATCCCGGGAGCTCACCTTCATGCCGTAGGAGATGTTGCGGGCCACCGTGTCGTTAAAGAGGATGGTCTCCTGGGTGACAATGCCGATCTGGGATCTGAGCGACCGCAGGGTGACGTCCTTGAGGTCGTACCCGTCGATCAAAACGCGGCCGGAGGTCGGGTCGTAAAACCGGGGCAGCAGGTTGATCAGGGAACTCTTGCCTGAGCCGCTCGAGCCGACAATGGCCAGAATCTCACCCCGCCGGACCTCGAGGTTGATATCCCGGAGGATGGGGGTTGCGCCGTTGTAGGAGAAGGATACATTCTCCATCCGAACCGAATCGGAAAAACTAGGGAGGAGGGCGGCGTCCGGCTTTTCCTCGATGCTGCTTTTCAGGTTGAGGACCGACTGGATCCGGTCGGCGGCGGCCACCGCCCGGGCGATCAGGTTGTTGGCCTTGCCCAGCTGTTTGACCGGCCGGGGGATCGAGCCGAGACAGACCAGGTAGAGGATGAAGGTGCCCCCGGAGCCCATCTCCCCGGCCAGCATCGCCTTGCCCATAAAGATGAAGACCACGGCGGCCGCCAGCAGGACCACGAATTCGGTAATCGGGGAGAGGATGGCGTCCCGCCGAGCCATCCGCATCATCAGTCGGTAAAAACGGCGGTTGTGCCGGTCGAAGCGGCGTGACTCGTAGCCTTCCATGGAGAAGGCCTTGACCACCCGGATCCCCGAGATTGTCTCCTGGAGCATCGTGGAGATGGTACCGATCTTCTCCTGGGAGTGGGAGGAGAGTTTCTTGATGATATTCCCGATGATGATCAGCGGGGGGAGGATCAGTCCGAAAACCGCGAAGACGATCAGAGAAAGTTCCCAGCGGATCACGATCGGTATGGTGACATACATGATCAGGTCGAAGGTATTGGTAATCAGTCTGGTCAGGCCGTCGGCGACCCCGCGGTGGAGGAGCTCGGCGTCAAAGGTGACCCGGGCCATTAGTTCGCCGGTCTTCTGCTCGCTGAAGTAGTCCATGGAGAGGTTCTGGAGGTGCCGGTAGAGCCGGGAGCGGACATTGCGGACCACGGAGTTGCCGATAAACTGGAGGGTGACCTCGCTGGCGAACTGGAAGAACCCACGGAGCAGGGTCGAGGCGATGACGAAGTAGAGGAGGTAGAAGAGCAGTTTTTGGTTGGGGAGGTTGTTCACCCAGGCGGAGAAGGCATCGAGCGCCCCGGCCGCCCATTCCGGGAGGGGGATCGAGACCTGGGGGATGAAGGGATCGCCCTCGACGATCTTCGACCAGAAGGGGACGATCGCCGCGAAATTCCCTCCCATCGTGGTGGTGACCAGAAGTGAGAGGATCACCGCCAGCACCAGGAAGGGCGTGTAGCGGCGGACCAGCTTCAGCATTACCAGGTAACTTCTCATAGACAATCAGTCGCCGGGGTCATCCGGGATTGCTTCCAGAATCGCCCGCGCCGCCCGCCGGCTCGAACCCGGCTCCCCAAGAGCCCGGCTGACCTCGCCCAGCCGCCGGATCATCCGGTTGCGGATCTCCGGACGGGTCAGGATCTCTTCCGCCTGCCGGGCGATGACCACCGGCCGGGCTTGGAATTGGAGGAGCTCGGGGACTATCTTCTTCCCGGCTACGATATTAACCAGCCCGACATAGGGTATTCTAATCATCATCCGGATAAAAAACCACGTGAAAAAGCTCAGCCGGTAGACGATGATCAGGGGGGTCTGGAAGATGGCCGCTTCCAGGGTGACGGTTCCGGAAGCGGCGAGCAGCAGGTCGGCGCTGGCGATAATTTCCTGCCCGGCGCTTTCTTCCTGCCGGACCGGGACCGGTGTTTCCCGGAGGTGATCTTCCACCAGGGGGCGCAGTTCGGCGGCCGCCACCGGAAGGAGAAATTCGGCCTGGGGAAATTTCTTCTTCAGTTCCCCGGCGGTGGCCAGGAGAATCGGGAGGATATTCTCGATCTCCCCCCGGCGGGAACCGGGGAGGAGGCCGATCACCGGGGATCCCCTGATCCCCAGCCGCCGCCGGGCGGCGGCCTGATCGAGGGAGCGGTCGAGAGTGCCCACCAGCGGGTGCCCCACCCAGACCGCCTCTACCCCGTGCCGGTGGTAGAATTCCTCCTCAAAGCCGAAGATCACCACCATCCGGTCGACATAGCGCTGGACTTTCTTTACCCGGCGCTGCCCCCAGGCCCAGAGTTGGGGGCTGATATAGTAAATTACCTTGATTCCCCGGTTGTGAGCCTGCCGGGCGAACCGGAGGTTGAAACCCGGGTAGTCGATCAGGATCACCGCCCGGGGCCGGCGCTGCTCCATTATCCGAACCAGGTCCCGGAAGATCTTCCGGTAGCGGTTGATATCCCGGTAAACCTCCCAGAAGCCGACCACCCCGGTCTCGGAGATCCGCCGGACCAATTCCACCCCGGCCGCCTCCATCTTCTCCCCCCCCATCCCGAAGAGCCGGAGGGAGGGAGCCAGTTCCTTAAGCTCCCGGGCCAGACGTCCGCCGTGGATGTCCCCCGAGGTCTCCCCGGCAACCAGCATCACACTGTTGTTGGCAGGGGTTTCAGAGATCATATGATCGCACCGTCTCTGGGCTAGCAAAGCGCAAAGAGCATAGCGCATAGTGGGCAGTGGGGAGTGGGCAGTAGTCCAGCCCCCAAGCTTTCCACTCCCTACTGCCCACTGCCTACTGCCTATTCCCCATTCCCTATTCCCTATTCCCTACTCCCTATTCCCTATTCCCTATTCCCTATTCCCTATTCCCGGTATCTCCAGCTGGGCGGCCTCCCACTCTTCGGTGGCCTTGTCCTGCAGCTTCTTCAGTTTCTTCTCGCACTTCTCCACTTCCCGGGTTACCTCGACCGCCACCCGCAGGGCCTCCAGGCTGTCTTCCGCCGGAACCTGGGGTTTCCCCCCCAGGCGGACCGCTTCCAGAAACGACTCCAGTTCGAGTTTGAGCGGTTCCCCGTCGGGGATCTCCAAATCCGCGTCAACGATCCGGTTGTCTTGCCGGCGAAAGATCTTGGCCGTCCGATTCATATAGTCGAGGGAAATATAAGCGTCGTCCTGGAAGATCCGGATTTTCCGCAACCGGCCGGGACTGATCCGGCTGGTGGTGATATTGGCGATACAGCCGCTTTTGAACTTGATCCGGGCGTTGGCGATGTCCTCGTGTTCGGAGAGAACAGTGGCCCCGACCGCCTCCAGGCTTTCCACGGGTGAGGCGACCAGGTGGAGGATGATATCCAGATCATGGATCATCAGGTCCAGGACCACCCCGACCTCGGTGCCCCGGGGCTGAAAGGGGGCGTTCCGGTGGCACTCGATGAACCGAGGTTCCCGGATAATCTTCTCCAGGCTCAGGATCCCGGGGTTGAACCGCTCGACATGGCCGACCTGGAGAAGGAGGCTGTTCTTCTCCGCCAGTCGGAGAAGTTCCCGGGCGGTGGGAATGGAATCGGTGATCGGCTTCTCCACCAGCAGGTGAAAGCCCCGGGTCATTAGAGCGGTGGCCACTTCGTAATGGCGGTCGGTGGGAACCACCACGCTGGCCGCCTCAAGCGAGGAAGGCAGATCCTCTATGCTCTTAAAGGCGCGGCAGCCGTATTCCCGGGCGATCTCCTCGGCCCGGGCGAAGTCACTGTCCACCACTCCAACCAGTTCGACCCGGTCGAGCTCCGAGTATATTCTGGCGTGGCGGGATCCCAGATGCCCGACCCCGACCACGGCGACTTTCACCGTATCCATAATACACCTATCGAGTTTATTGAACCGCCAAGGAAAATAACTAACCACAAAGAGACAGAGAACACGGAGGACATTGAATAGAGTAAGTCATTTTCCCGGAGGATTTCAAACTCTCTCTGTCTTCTCTGTGTCTCTGTGGTAAATAAATTCCCTGTGTGACTCTGTGGTAAAAAACTTCCGGTATGTCTCGGTGGTTAATAAAGTCACCGCGTGTCCCGGTGGTGAAAAATCATCAGAGCATCCCCGAGCGGGGGAGGACCTGGAACATCAGCTCACCCTCGGAGACCAGGGTGCCCTCGACCAAGGCCTCGCCGTGGACTTTGAGCAGCCGGGGTTTCATCTTGAGCACGGTGCCCACCAGGTCCAGACGGTCTCCAGGTTGGACGGGCTTACGGAAGCGGGCCCGATCGATGGCCATAAAGTAGGCCAGGCTTCCCCGGTCTTCCGGTTTCTGGAGCAGGAGGATCCCCGAGAGCTGGGCCAGGGCCTCGAGCTGAAGGACCCCGGGCATGATTGGGGCGGAAGGAAAGTGCCCTTGGAAGAAGGGCTCGTTGTAGGTGATATTCTTGTAGCCGGCGATTCGCTTTCCGGGCTCGATCTCGGTAACCCGGTCGACCAGCATGAAGGGATAACGATGCGGGAGCATCTCCAGAACCTGCCGGATATCGGCTACCGGTTCCGGTCTTTCAGGTTGGGCTTCAGGATTCATTGAACACCTCCTTCAGTTGCCTGACAAGCTGGATATTCAGCCGGTGGCCCGGCTTGACCGCCAAAATTGTCGCCCGCAGCGGAGCCCCGAGCAGGGAGAGATCTCCGATCAGGTCGAGCATCTTGTGCCGGACAAATTCGTCGGGGAAGCGCAGTCCCCCCCGGCTGAAGATTGCTCCCGGGCCGATGACCACCGTGTTATCGAGGCCGGTTCCCCTGATCAGCCCCTGTTTCAACAGGGGCAGCGCTTCCCGGTAGAAACCGAAAGTCCGGGCCGGAGCCAGCTCATGGGCGAAAGTTTCCGGGTTCAGGGTCAGGTCCCGGTACTGGGCGTCGAGGAGCGGATCGCCGAAGGCGATTGTGCAGGCGATCCGGAACCGGTCGGACGGCAAGGCGGCGACGATTCCTTCCGGAGTCTCGACCGCAACCGGTCGCTTCAGTTCCCGGTAGCGGCGCGGGGATCGCTGTTCGCGAATCCCGGCTTGTCGGATTGCCTCGAGAAATGCCAGCGCGCTACCGTCTCCCATCGGCAGCTCGGGGCCGTCCATCTCCACCAACGCGTTGTCGATCTCCAGCCCGGCCAGAACGGCCAAAAGATGCTCCACCGTCTTTACCCCTCTGTCCGGGGGGCCGAGCGAGGTGCCCCGGGCGGTGGCGCTGACCGCTTCGACCAGGGCCGGAATCAACGGCTGTCCGGGGAGGTCCCGCCGGATGAAACCGATCCCCCGGTCGGCCTCCGCCGGAGTGACGGTCACTTCGGCGGGAAGCCCGGTGTGGACCCCGATCCCCCGGCACCGGGCCGGCCGCGCGACCGTCTTCTGTTGTCCGGAGCTCATCTTGACTGCGCTCCCGGCCGGGCCCGGGCTATCGGCTCTCCTTCTCTTCTCCTTGCCGGTTCAATTCCGCTATCACCTCGTCCGTGATCTCCCGACCGGGGTCCTGGAAGATCAGGACCTCTCCCCGGAGGACAAAGGCGTATCCCCGCCGCCGGGCGATCTGTTCGGCCACCAGCGAGATATCCTCCAGCAGTCTTTTCTGCCGGATCACGGACTGGCGCGAGAGTTCCTCTTCCGCCTCCTCGATCATCGTGTTGACGGCGAGTTTCTTCCGCAGGATCTCTTGTTCCCGGGCCTTTCGGGCCTGTTCGCTTAAAAGCAGCATCTCCCCCTCCATCCGCTCGATCTCGGCGACCATTTTCTGGACCTCCGCTTCCCGGTCCGCCTTCTCCTCCTCAAAGGCGGTGACCATCTCCCCCGCCCGGCGGTATTCCTTCATCACCCGGGCCAGATCGATCCAGGCGATCCGGTCGGCCAAGGCGCCGTTCTCCTCTTCGGCCGTCACCCGGCCCGCCGCGGTGAAAAGCATAAATCCAATTAGAAAAATTGAAATTCCTCGCATGACCGGACCTCCTTATATTGAACCGCCAAGGACGCAAAGAGCGCCGAGAAGAGAATCTATTGCCGCCACAGTAGATACCGAGATCACAGAGATCAGAAAGGGCGGAAGCACGATCTTGGCATCTGGACGGTGCAAATCCAGTCCATTTAGAAAGCGTATCCGATGTTGAAATGAAATCTGCCCCCGGTCTTGTTCCAGTCCTCGTCGACCAGGGGCCAGGCGTAGTCGAGTTTGATCGGGCCGATCGGGAGGTAGAGCCTGAGGCCGAAGCCGGCCCCCGACTGAAGACTTCGGAACCAGTCGCCGCTGAAGACCGGTTCTTCCAATTCCCAATCCTTGTCCGTCCAGACATTGCCGACATCGTAAAAGAAGGCGCCCCGCACCATCTCGAAGATGGGGAAAGTATACTCAACCGAGGCCATCATCATTGAATCGCCGCCCACCGGTTCCCCGTTGGGGAGGCCGGTCCGGGGATCGATCCCCTGGGGTCCGACCTCGCGGTAACGGAATCCCCGGATGGTGTTGGATCCCCCGAGGAAGAAGCGTTCATAGACCGGAACGATGTCGGTATCGCTGTAAGACTGGGCGGTGCCGGCCCGGTAGCGGAAACCTAGGATGTGTCCGGAGAAGATTGAGATGTAGTGGCTCAGATCCAGGGTGGTCTTGATGAAGTCTTTATCCCCCCCGAATATCCCCCCGGCCACCTGGCAGGCCAGCGAGGCCCGGCCCCCCCGGCTGGGAACCAAGAAACTGTCCCGGGTGTCCCGGGTGAGCGAGGGGGTGAGACTGCTGATCCAGTTCTTGCCCTCCTCGCTTTGGATCGACCAGTCGGAATAGTCGCTGACGTTATAGATCTCCACCTTTTCCAGGTTGTAGTTCAGGCCGATCCAGCTGAAGTCGGTAATCAGCCGACGGAGCCGGATGTTGCCGCCCAGTCTCTTTTCATCGTAATCCGACCAGTAGCGGGTCCTCCGGTAGAGATCAACTCCGAAGGAGAGGGGAATGCCGAAGAGCCAGGGTTCGGTGAAGCTCAGTTCATAATTGGATTTGCTCGATCCGAACTCCGCCCGGATCTTCATCTTCTGACCGTCGCCCATAAAGAAGGGGGGGTTGAAGAGGTCGAAGTTGCCCTGTCCGATTTCGATGAACCCGATGAAGTCGTCATCGGAACTGTAACCGACCCCGAACATAAACTCCCCGGTCTTCTTCTCTTCCAGCCTGACCACCAGGTCCTTCTCCTCCGGGACGGAGGTGGGGAGAGGATCGATGCTGACTTTCTGGAAGAAGCCCAGGTTCTGGAGGCGCTGCTGGCTCCGTTCAACCCGGATCCCGTTGAAGATCTCTCCCGGCTTGACCAGCAGCTCCCGCCGGATGACTATCTCCCGGGTGATCTCATTGCCGACGATATCGATCCGGTGGATATAGGAGATCCGGTTTTCGGTGATCTGGTAGGTGATATCGATCCGGTCGGAGCGGGGGTTGAGAACCTGCCGCGGGGTGACGACGGCGTCGATGTAACCGCGTTCATAGTAAAAATCCCGCAGGGCCTGGCCGTCCATCCGCATCGCCTCTGGAGAAAAGGGATCGCCGGTCTGCATTTTCAGCAGTTGCTCCAGGTCACCGGCGGGGAAGTTCTCGTTGCCGACCACCCCGGTCTTCCCGACGTAGTACCGCCGGCCCTCGTCGACCAGGATCGAGATGAAAAGCCCGGAACCGTCGGCACTGACCGATTTTTCGGTATCCAGGACCTGGAAGTCCAAGTAGCCCTGATTACGGGCGTAAAGGACGATCCGCTCCCGGTCGAGTTCGAACTCGTCCTGGGAGAACTTTCCCCGCCGCAAGATGGAGAAAAGAGAATGAGAACGGGTCGCCATCACTCCCCGCAGCTGGCCGGCCTCCAGCTCGGTCAGGCCCGAGAAGGAGACCTCCTTGACCCGGACTTGATAGCCTTCCCGGATATTGATGAAGACATCCGCTTCCCCGGCTTCGGGGACGGGTTTGATCTGATAGTCGATCTGGGTCTGGTAGTAGCGGTCCTTCTCGTAGAGGTCATAAATGGTCTGGATATCCTCGTTGAGGCGGGATTTGGAGAGGCGACCACCCGGGACGGTGGAGATCTCCTCCCGAAGCCGGTCGTCATCGAATTCCCGGTTACCCTCGAAATAAATGTCACGCACGATCGGCTTCTCCTCCACGGTGATGACCACCTGCAGTGTTCCGGCCGGCGATTCTTCGGCCTCGATCCGGATGGAGGAGAAAGGGCCCCAGTCGTTGAGTCGTTTGAGGTCGGCGTTGATCTCTTCCTGCCGGTAGATATCCCCCTCCCGGACTCGGATCCGGGCGAGGATGGCGTCCCGGCTCAGGCGGCGGTTCCCCTCGATTTGGACCTCGTCGATCGTGTTCTCCCGGGCCTCCGCGCTTCCGCCGGTGAGGAGGGTCCCGGCCAGGATGACGGGGAGGAGGAAACGGATAAGCATTCCCGGTCCGGTAAGTTTATTCTTCAGCTTCAACATAATTCTCGAACCGGGTGTACTTGTCCAGGAAGGCGAGTTTGATCTCGCCGGTGGGACCGTTTCTCTGCTTGGCGATGTTCACCAGGACCACATTCTTCAAGTTGGGATCTTCATCGGTCAGGTCCGGGTAGGCCCCCGGGCGCATGATCAGGATCACCAGGTCGGCGTCCTGCTCGATCGCCCCCGACTCCCTGAGGTCGGAGAGCCGGGGCCGGCGGTCGGGCCGGTCTTCCGGTCCCCGGTTGAGCTGGGAGAGGACCAAAACCGGGATCTCCAGTTCGCGGGCCAGGGATTTCAGCGACCGGGAGATGTCGGAGACCTCCTGCTGGCGGCTTTCGCTCCGACCGGTGGTCGCCTGGAGGAGCTGGAGGTAGTCGATGATCAAAAGTTTGATGTTGTAGCGGGCTTTCATATTTCTCGCCCGGGCCCGCAGCTCCAGATTGGTCGCCCCCGGGAAGTCGTCAATATAGATCTCGGCGTCGGAAAGCCGGCCGGCGGCGTGCACCAGCTTGACCCCGTCCTTCTGGGAGAGGAAGCCCCGCCGCATCGTCTGGGCGTCGACCCGGGCGTGGGAGCAGAGCATCCGGCCGCCCAGGGAGTGGGCGCTCATCTCCAGGCTGAAGATTCCGACCGGCTTCTTTTCCTCCAGCGCGGCGTTTTCGGCAATGCAGAGGGCGAAGGCGGTCTTTCCCATCGAGGGTCTTCCGGCGAGAACGATCAGCTCGGAGGGCTGGAGGCCGCAGGTGAGGTTATCGAGGTCCCGCAGGCCGGTGGACAGCCCGGTCACCATTCCGTGACCGCCCTCCCGGGCGTCGATCTCCTCCATCACCTCCTTGACCAGCTTCCGCATCGGGATTACCTGTTCCCGCATCCCCCGCTGGGTGAGCTGGAAGAATTTCTTCTCCACCTCGTCGAGGACCGCCGCGGTCTCGTTAGTCTCCGCGTAACAGCGGTTGATCACCTCGGTCGAGGTGGCGATCAGTTCCCGCAGCAGTGCCTTCTCGGCGATAATCTTGAGATGCGAGTCGAGGTGGGCGGTGGTGGGGGTGTAATCCATCAGGCCGGCGAGGTATTCCTCCCCCCCCGCCGCCTCCAGCTCCCCGCGTTTTTTGAGGACGTCAACCAGGGTGATAGGCTCGACCGGCGCGCCGCTGTCGTAAAGGGAGATGGCGGCGTTGTAAATCTTCCGGTGTGCGTTTTGGTAGAAGGATTCGGCGGAGATCTGCTCCATTACCCGGGGGATGGCCGCCTGGTCGAGGAGCATCGCCCCCAGCACGCTTTTCTCCGCGTCGAGGTTGCGGGGTTGGGAACGGACGGGATTGGGCTGAGGTTCCATCATTTAATCCACAGATTACACAGATTACCCTGATTATCCCCCCGCCCCGGCCCCTTTATAGTCCACTAATTACACTAATTCCCTCGAATTAGCCCCCCACCTCGCCCTCTTTAATTAACCGCGGATTAAGCGGATGGAGCGGATTGCCCCCCGCCCCGGCCCCTGGTGGGTCCACTAATTACACTAATTCCCTCGAATTAGCCCCCCGCCTCGCCCTCTTTGAATTAACCGCGGGTTAGGCGGATTATTCCCGGGGCGCTATGCTCTCTGCGCTTCAAGCGAAGCGATACTGCAATTACTACCAGAAATGCCGGGGGCATTCCGATCCGGCAAGCCCGCGGGGCGATCCTGCTCACTGCTTACTGCTCGCTGCTTACTGCTCGCTGCTTACTGCTCGCTGCTTACTGCTTACTGCTATTCCTTCACCACCCAGACCTTGATCCGGGCGGTGATATCGGGCGCGGGGCAGATGGGAACGGTGTAGATTCCCAGTTTCTTGATCGGGGCTTCCAGCTCGATCTGATCCTTATCAATCTTGAACCCTTCCCCGGCCAGGGCCTCGGCAATCATCGTCGCCGTCACCGAACCGTAGAGAGTATCCCCTTCCCCGGCGGCGACGGTGATCGTGCAGGAGGTTTCATTCATCCGTGTTGCCAGTTCGCGGGCCTTGATCAGGTGCTGTTCGTTCAGACGCTGCTTTTTCTCGCGGGTCTGTTCCATCAAAGCGATGTGATGCTTGGTGGCCGGATAAGCCAGCCCCCGGGGGAGGAGGAAGTTGCGTCCGTACCCGTCGGCGATCTCGAGGATCGTCCCTTCCTCTCCCAGGGTTGGATGGTCTTTGGTCAGGATTACCTTCATAAGTCTTGCTGCTCCCTTTGATTCCGTTGGTTTCCGGGCCGGGGGCAATCCCGGCGGCGGTTTCCCTAATCCTCCAGGAAGGGGAGGAGGGCGATGTAGCGGGCCTTCTTGATCTCCCGGCTCAAAATGCGTTGATGCCGGGCGCAGACCCCGGTTATCCGCCGGGAGAGCATCTTGCCCCGGTCAGTGACATACTGGCGGAGGGTGTCCACGTCCTTATAGTCGGCCCGGGGCGTGTCTTTCTGACAGAAACGGCAGGGCTTCTTGGGATAAAAAGTCCTCTTCCGCGGTTTTCTGTTACTGCTGTTTCTTCTGGCGGTTGGCATGCTTTGCTCCTTGGGTCAGATTGGGTTAAAATGGCGGAAGTTCATCGCCCTCATCCTTCTCCGGGCCGAAGTTATCCGGTTCCGGGGGAAAGTCCACCTCATAGGGCGCCGGTGACGGAGCGGTCTCCCCGGAAGACCGGCGGTCCTCTCCGCCCGGAGTGGAGAGAAAATGAACCCGGCGGGCCCGAACCTTATGCTTGCTCCGTTTTTGCCCGTCCCGATCGGTCCAGGTGTCGAGTTTAAGTGTCCCCTCAACCAGGACCGCCCGACCTTTCTTCAGGTATTCGCTGCAGGTTTCCGCCTGGCGGGCCCAGACTTCGACGTCGACAAAGCAGACATCCTCTTTCTTTTCCCCGTCCTTGGTTCGGTAGACCTGGTTGACCGCCAGCCCGAGCCGGGCCACCGCGGTCCCCTGGGGGGTGTAGCGGACTTCCGGGTCGCGGGTGAGGTTGCCTCCCAGGATAACTGAGTTGATACTGACCATTTCACACCTCCTTGGCCGGTCTCCCCCGGCCCGAAGAGCCGGAGAGGCGGCCTGGGTTATATTTAAACCTGCCCGGTTCGCGGGCGATCAGGTTTCCGAGTCCTGGACGGTCCGGTCCTCTTCTTCCTCCTTCGGTTCCGTCCCGGTATTCTCCGCCGCGCGCTCGCCGGCGGCCGGCGAGGTTTCCTCCCCGGCTTGTTCCTCCCCGATGGAGAATCCCGGCTGTCCCCCGTAGCGGACCAGCAAGGTCCGGATCACGGCGACGTTGAGCTTCAGGCTGTCGCGGAGCGGAACCAGTCCTTCCGGGGAGTGGGAGAAGCGGGAAACCAGGTAAAGCCCCTCGGTCTTGCGGTTGATCGGGTAGGCGAGCTTCCGTCGGCCCATCGATCCGATGTCTTCCAACGTCCCGCCCGATTTGACTATCTCCTCGGAAATCATCTTCTGAGCTGGAGCGGTCTCGCCGTCCTGCCAATTAACGTCAATGATGTTGACCATCTCGTACCGGTTCAATCTGTGCCCTCCTCGTCGGTGTTGTCCGTTTTTCGGTTATATTTATTCATCGCCGCCTCCACACCCTCTTCCTCGATCAGTCCCAGCGCCTCCTCCGCTTCCTCAATGGCGCGGCGGTAAAGTGTTTCCTCCGCGCGTCCCGGTCGGGAGAGGACGTGAGCTGTCAAGTCTTCCAGTCCGCCTCCCCCGACCCCGATCCGGATCCGGGTGAAATTCCGGGTGCCGAGATGACGGATGATCGACTCCAGGCCGTGATGGCCCCCGGCCCCGCCCCCACTCCGGATGCGGATCCTTCCCGCCGGAAGGTTGACATCGTCAACCACCACCACCAGATCGCGCGGGGCGAGACTGTAATAGTCCAGAACCGCCCGGACCGCCTGTCCGCTGAGGTTGACGTAGGTAGCGGGCTTGACCAGGATCAGGCCGCCGGAACGGGCCGTCCAGGCCGAAAGACGACGTTGTTTCTTCCAGACGGATTGTGTCAACTCCGCCCGCCGATCCAGAACCCGGAATCCCAGGTTGTGGCGGGTCTTCCGGTAGCGAAGGCCGGGGTTGCCCAGTCCGGCAATGATCCGCAAAATTGACCCGTCTCTTCCCTCCACCGGCGTCAGGCTATTCAACCTTCTCCTCTTCTTCCGCTGCCACCTCCTCTCCTTCCACGGCCGGTTCGGCACCTTCCTCTTCCTCGGGGGCCCCGGCGGCTTCCAGGGCCTCGGCTTCTTCCTCGGTAATCGGAGCGGCTACGGTAAAGATGCTGATATCCGGTTCGGTCAGGACCTCGAGACCCTCTTTGAGTTGGATATCTCCCACGTGGATGGTATCGCCGATCTCCAAAGCGGAGACATCCACTTCAATTGTCTCCGGAATGTCCGCCGGGAGGCAGCGGATATCAATCTCGCGGAGAATATGTTCCAGGATCCCGCCGTCCCGGGTTACCCCGATCGCGTCGCCGATCGCTTCCACCGCCACGGTGGCGATGAGTTTCTCGTCCAGAGATATCTGCTGGAAGTCGATGTGGAGCAGGGCCCCGGAGATGTGGTCGAACTGGATATCTTTGATGATCGCCGAACGGGACCGGGCTTTTTCTCCCCCCTCGATTTCCAGGGCGACAATCTGGTTTTCGTGCAGCAGATTGACTTCTTTCTTCATCCGGCCGCTGTCCAGGGCCAGAGCGACCGAGTTCTCCGCCCCCCCATAGAGGACGGCGGGGATCAGACCCCGGCGCCGGAGACGGCGGGGGTGGTTGCCCCCGATCTGGGAACGTTCCTGTACGGATATCTTCAGTTGGGCCATATCGGTTTCTCCTTAAGCTGATTTCCGGATAAATTGGGTTACTGTTAGGTTGATTGCCCCAAAACCCAGGAGGGAACGCAAGGTTTCTCTTTGGTTGGGGTCACAATCAGATTTAAGCTCGGGGTTTCCCCCCGCCTCCCCGCGCCGGCCGGCCGCCGCCTTTTGATGCGGGATGTTCTTCGTATTCAAAGAGAATGCTCACGGGGGTGTCGGCGTGAATCCGGTTGATGGCCTCACCCAGGAGCTCGGCCATTGAGATGATCTTGAACTTGGGAGAGCGAGCCGCCGCCTCGTTCAGCGGGATGGTGTCGCTGACCCAGATGGTTTTCATCAGAGAGTCATTGAGGGTTTCGACCGCGCGACCGGGCAGTACCGGGTGGGTAACCACGGCGTAGATATCCCCGGCTCCCTGACTTTTCAGGACCCGGGCGGCGCCGGCCAGCGATCCTCCGGTGGAGACCATATCATCGACGATAAGAATATCCCGGCCCCGTACCTCGCCGATAACATTCTGCACCTCGGTCCGCTCGTTTCCCATCCTCCGCTTATCGACAATGGCCAGGGGACACTGGAAGTCGCGGGCGAAGTGATCGGCCCCCTTGATCCCCCCCACATCGGGGGAGACGATGGTCAGCTTCTTCCGCCGGGCCGGAGTAAAGAATTTTTTCAGCTGCTTGACCAGGACCGGCGCGGCGTAAAGATGATCGACCGGGATGTCGAAGAACCCCTGGATCTGGGCGGCGTGGAGGTCGATGGTCAGCAGTCGGTCCGCTCCGGCGGCGGTGATCAGGTTGGCCACCAGTTTGGCGGTGATCGGAACCCCGGGCTGGTTTTTTCGGTCCTGCCGGCCGTAACCGAAGAAAGGAACCACCGCGGTGATCCGGGCGGCCGACGCCCGGCTGAGGGCATCGGTCATAATCAGCAGTTCCATCAGGTTGTCGTTGGGGGGGGGAGATGTTCCCTGGATGAGGAAGACATCCGCTCCCCGGACGTGCTCGGAGATCCTGACCTCGACTTCGCCTTCCGGGAAACGGCCGACCAGAGCCTTGCTCAAGTCGGTCTTCAGGTAGTGGGCGATGGCTCGGGCCAGGTTCGGGTTGGCGTTTCCCGCGAACAGCATCAACTTGTGATTGACCATTTTTTGGCTCCCATGATACGGAACAAACATAAGCGACAGAGTCTCAGGCGGCCCAGGCCGCTGCCCGAAACGGGCAGGGAGGAGTGAGAATCGACAAGCGGGTGGTCACCGCAGCGGGCGGGGGAGATTATACCTCCCAATCCCGCAGACCGGCGACTGCCCGGCGAGGACTCGAACCTCGAAACTCGGCTCCAAAGGCCGATGTGTTACCATTACACCACCGGGCACAACTGCAAGGAGCTGATTCAGGTTCGGCTCGCGACGCGATGCTCGGAAGCCTCCTGGGCAGAAGAATAAACTCAACCAATCTCTCTAAATTTTATCCCTCCGCCTCGCCCCCTTTGTTAACCGCGGATTAGGCGGATTGAGCGGATTATCAACCCTCCGCCTTGCCCCCATTTTAAAAACGCGAAGCGGGACTCGCTACGACACAACCCACTCGGTTCGAATATTTCCGCTCAACTCTGACTGCTTACCGCTTACCAATCAACCGGCGCAACCTTACCCCAGTCCGTCGCGAGGAGTCAATAATAATAGTGGGATTTCTCCAGGCTTTCCAGGTTTCCCGTTCAGTCGGCCGGGCCAGGCCGGCTGTCCGGGGGAAGGATGTTGGCAGCGACGACGATCCGGTAGGTTTCCGGGAAGGTGTCCCGGGCCTCGGCGGCCAGCCTCCGGGCGTCCGGCGGGCTGTCGGCCAGGCCCACCACCGTCGGCCCGGAACCGGAGAGCAGAGTACCGACGGTTTTTCGGGAGCGGAAAAATTCGAGCAGTTCCCGGATCCGCGGATAGCGTGGGGCGAGGGTCTCCTGGAAACGGTTGTAGAGCGCCGCGCCCAGGCCGGGAAGGTCGGCCCGTTCCAGGGCGGAGATTAGTTTCTTTAGATTGGGGTGGGGAGGGCGGGAGGTCGGGCCGACGCCGAGTTCCGCGTAGGCCCGGGGGGTGGAGAGGGGAAAACCGGGGTTGATCAAAACGGCAAAGAACGGCGGGGCGGGGGGAAGCGGTTGACCCCGTTCCCCCCGGCCCTGCCAGAGGGAGGTCCGCGGCTGCAAAAAGAAGGGGACGTCCGATCCCAGCTTCCCGGCCAGCGAGGTCAGAGCCGGGAGCCCGAATCCGAGATTCCAGAGTTTGTTCAGAGCGAGCAGAGCGGCCGCCGCATTGCCTGAACCTCCGCCCAGTCCGGCCGCCACGGGGATATTTTTCTCGATCCGGATCGAGACTCCCTTGGCCGCGCCGGCCGCTGCCAAAAGCAGGCGGGCGGCCCGATGTACGATGTTGGCTTCTCCGTCCGGCACTTCCGGATGATCGACAGTGACCCGGATCCCCGAGGGAACGACCGTAAGGCTGAGCCGGTCCGAGAGGGCCAGGGGTTCAATGGCTGTCACCACCTCGTGATAGCCGTCCGTCCGCCGCGCCACGACGTCGAGGAAGAGATTGATCTTGCAGGGGGAGAGGACGGTTAATTGGGGGAATGGGGAATGGGGAATGGGGAATGGGGCCGGGGGACGGCGTTTCTCCGTTGCCGGCTGACCGGTTTCGCAGGGTTTTTTTCTATTCCCCATTCCCTATTCCCCACTGCCCATTCCCCATTCGCCCCCCAGCTTGCTTCGGATCTCTTCCGGGTCGGCCGGTTCGAGTTCCAGGGCTTTCTCCCACTGTTCCCGGGCTTTGGCCGCCTGGCCCCGGCGGGCGTAAGCGTCACCGAGATGGTCGCGGATGGTCGGATCGTCGGGGGTGATGGCGACGGCGCGTTCCAACGTCTTTACCGCCTGATCGTAGCGCTCCTGCTGGAAGTAAACCCAGCCCAGACTGTCGATATAAGCTCCGTTATCCGGTTCGAATTCCAAGGCCCGCTTGATCAATTCCAGCGCCTCATCGAGGCGGATCCCCCGCTCGGCGTACATGTAACCGAGGTAATTGTAGGCGGCCGCGTTGCGGGGATTGAGTTCAATCGCTCTTTCGAAACAGTCGATCGCTTCCTCGAAATCGCGGTTGCGTTCGTGGGCCGCTCCCAGCTGGAAGAGGAGCAAGTCGGTGATCTCCCCCCGATCCAGAGCTTCCCGGTAGGCGGCAATGGCCGCCGGGAAGTTCCCGGCCCGAAGCTGGGCGGTGCCGAGCAGGAAGAGCACGTTGGGGGAATCCGGTGCCCGGTCGTGGAGACGGCTGAAGGTTTCGAGCGCCTGATCGGTTCGGCCGAGAGCGTAGTAAAGCGTGCCCAGCCTTTGCTGGATGTTGACATTTTCCGGCGCCAGGATGCGGGCCCGCTCATACTCCTCGACGGCCTTCTCGTTTTCGTCGAGCAGGTCATAGGCCAGGGCCAGGGCCAGACGAGCCTCGAGCAAGTCAGGGGCAAGGGAGAGGGACTTCTCAAAGGCCACCACCGCGGAGGGAAGATCTTCCAGCTTGGTGTAAAGCAGCCCCATCCGGAACCAGGCATCCGGCTGACCGGGATCGGCTTCCGCCGCCATTTGGTAAGCGTTGAGCGCCGCCGGATAGTCTTCCCGCCGGGAGTAGATGGCCGCCGAGATCAGGTGAGGGCTCCGTTCCTGGGGGCTGAGCCGCCCGGCTTCCCGATAACCGGCCAGTGCCTCTTCCTCCTCCCCGGCCTGGTAGCGGGCGGTGGCGAGGAGGAAGGCCGCCCGGTAAGATTCCGGCTGCAGACGCCGGGCTCTTTCCAGCCACTTGATGGATTGCTCGGTCTCTTCCCGACTGAGAAGGATCGAACCGAGCTTCAGGGCGGCGGCGAAGGATTCGGGATCGAACTCCAGAACCCGCCGGTATTCCGCCAGGGCTTGCTCGTATTCCTGATGGAATTCGTGGTAGACGCCCCGGCAGTAATGAGAGTAGGCCTGCTGCCGCTCCGGGCTGTATCCGGCCTCCTCCGGCGGCGGGGGATTGGAGGACGTCGAACGGGGAAGGCAGCCGACCAGCAGGGTGAGTACGAGTCCGCCGACAGTGACCGCGCGCATCGGCGTCATTTCTTCTTGTGACGATCCCGCCGCAGCCTTTTCTTCCGTTTGTGCTTGGCGATCTTGGACTTTCTTTTTTTCCGTCCTGACGGCATAAGTCAACTCCTTGGGGTCTGTCCGGGGCCGGGTTGATCCGGGTGCCCGGTTAAATAGACAGCTCAGATTACAATCTTGTTCAAGGGGTATTCGATAATTCCTTCCGCCCCGGCCTCCTTCAGGTCGGGGATCAATTCGCGGACCCGCTTCTCCTCGATCACCACCTCAACCGCCACCCAGTCGCGGTCGAGTTGGTCGGAGAGGGTGGGAGAGTGGAGGGCGGGAAGGATCTCCAGCATCCGCTCCAGGTTCTCCCGGGGGACGTTCATCTTCATTCCCACCTTGCCCTGGGCCTCGATCGCCCCCTGGAGCAGCAGGGCGATATTCTCGAGTTTTTTCCGGCGGGACGGGTTCCGCCAGACTTCCCGGTTGGCGATAAAGCGGGTGGTGCTCTCCAGAACGGTCTCCACGATCCGCAATTTATTGGCCCGGAGCGACGACCCGGTCTCGGTCAGCTCGACGATCCCGTCGGCCAGCTGGGGCGGCTTGACTTCGGTCGCCCCCCAGGAGAATTCAATCTCGCATTCGATCCCCCGGTCGGCAAAGAAGGCTCGGCTCACCCCGACCAGCTCGGTGGCGATTCTCCCGCCCCGCAGGTCCTCGGGCTTGAGGAAGGGCGAGTCCTCGGGTACCGCCAGCACCCAGCGCACCGGGCGGAACCCGGCCTTGGCGTAGATCAGGTCGGCGATTTCCTGGACCTGGGCGCCGCTCTCGGCAATCCAGTCCTGGCCGGTAATCCCGGCGTCGATCGCCCCCTGTTCCACGTAGCGGGGAATCTCCTGGGCGCGGATCAGGACCGCTTCGATCTCGGGATCGTCGAGCCGGGGATAGTAAGACCGGCTCCCGACCGAGACGTTAAACCCGGCCCGGTTAAAGAGGTCGAAGGTGGATTCCTGGAGGCTTCCCTTGGGCAGCCCCAGCCGGATCAGCGCCCCGGAGTCGTTTTTATTGTTAGTCTTCATCATCTCTTAACCGAAACCGGGACTTTATCAGCCGCCGGGGGGACAGGCAACCAGAAAATTCCCAGGCTTGACCGGAGAGGGAGCGGTCAGTCCGTCGATTCGGGCCCGCTTTCGGGGGGATCCCCGGAGATGGTGTAGATCTCGTCCTTCATCACCGTCAGTCGGCCGAAACAGAGCAGAACGTCCCCGCTCTGGATCCGGGTGTCAGGGCCGGGGTTGGGGATGGTGGTCAGGCCCCGTTCGATGACCAGGACGGTGATCCCGTGCTTCCGCAGGTCGGCCTGGGCCAGGGTCCGGTCGAGGATCGGGCTGGTCTCCTCGATCTCTACCCGGGAGATTCCGTAACCGCCGGGGGCGACGAAAATCTCCTCGAATTTCTCCGGGGGGATGATCTGTTTTCCCACCAGCTTCCGCTTGGCCAAAACCGTGACCTGCCGGGCCAGGCGGGTGTGGGGGACGAACCGGATCAGGGCGTAAACCGCGGAAGCGATGATCATAAGGTTGATCAGGGGTAGGAGCTGGACGGGAACTATGGACCGGAGGATGGGAAGGTCGATCCGGGAGAGGTCGAGATTGGGACGAATCGAATTGGCGAAGGTGGCGATCATCGCCACGAACCCGGCGTGGCCGATGACGATCAGATAGGTGGCGATCCGCCGCCGCCGGGGGCTGCCCAGGACCAGCTCCGACTCCCGGGTGGTGAATCCGGTCCCGGTGAAGCAGGAAAGCGCCTGGAACTTGGCCACTTTCCACTCCAGACCGGTCAGGTTGAAAGCGACCGCCCCGATCCGGACGGCGATCACCGAGACGATCAGGGCGACCAGAAAAAGGAGTATATTCATCGGTGAAAATTAAGTTGTTCGCAAAGATGCTATTTCCGGACGATCCGGTAAGTCGGGTAGGCGAAATTGACATCCGGCAGTCGGGCGAATTCGTTCAGAATCTGGCGGGAGAAGTCATCTTCGGTGTTGCGGCGTTTTCGCGCCTCGGTCAGGTAGCGGAGGGTGAGCTCCACCCCGCTGTCGAGAATCCTGACATAGACGATCGGGGTGAGCTTGCCGTAGTGAATCATATAACGGCGGGACATCCTTTTTATCTTCCGCTTGACGATCTCCTCCATCCCTTCGGCCTGAACGACGGCGTGTTTGAGCATAATCTCCTCCGCCTTCTTCCAGTCGCTCTCGAAGGTAATCAGGACCCGCAACTCGTTCCAGATATATTCAAACCCCCGGCTGTAATTGAAGTTCGGTTTCTTGAAGATGGCGCTGTTGGGGACCTTGACGATCCGTCCCGTACTGTGATCGGCTTGCACCCAGTTGCCGATCTCCAGCATCGTGGTCTGAAGAATCTGAATGTCGATCACATCGCCCTTGACATCGCCGTACTCGATCCGGTCCCCGACCTCAAAGGGGCGGCGCATCATTATCATCAGCCATCCGGCCAGGCAGAGGATGACTTCCTGGAGGGCAAGGGCTACCCCGGCGCCGACCGCGCTGAGAAAGATGGTGATGGAGCTGATATGCTGGAGCCAGATCAGGACAATCAGGAGGATGATCAGGAGGTTGAAGAAATAAATCACGTGCTTCCGGATCATATGCCGGGTCCGGAGATCGGCGATCTGGCGGTTGACGACCTTGACCAGGCCGAAGATCAGGAGGTAACCGATCAGGAGGACCAATCCGGTCCGGATCAGTTTGCTGTAGATATCCGTCTTCCGGTCGGCGATACCGCTGCCGCTGCGGCCCATTCGCTCCCGAGCCAGATCCAATTCGCGCTCCGCCCGGGCCGCCTGCTGGAGCGCGGCGGCCATCTTTTCCTCCGCCGCCGACAGTTGCAGTTCGGCTCTCTCCCGGAAGAGGCGGATCGCCTCTTCCCCCGGTTCCGCTGTCTCCCGCCCGGATTCGGATTCGACTGCCGCCGCCGGATTCGGGGAGCCGGCCGCATCGGGACCGAGGTCCGGGAGGCCGGCGGCCGGGATCCCGGCCGACAGGAGCAGGACAATCAGGATGGCGGTTAGTTTCCGGAGCGTCGGTCGCAGGTTGTGCATGGCTATTTCCCTTCCGCGGCGATCAGGTAACCGATCATTTTGTAAAGCAGCCGGGCGGCGAAAAACTCGGAGACGACCGAGTTCTCCAGCGGGCAGAGCTCGACCAAATCCGCGCCGATTAGGGTCTTGCCGGCGCCGCGCAACGCCCGCAGCAGTTCGAGCGCCTGGGGCCAATGCAATCCCCCCGGTTCCGGAGTTCCCACCCCGGGAACCTCGGAGGGGTCGAAGGCGTCGAGGTCGATGGTGAGATAAACCCGCCGCCCCAGCGCCCCGGCGATCTCCTTCCAGGGATATCCGCCGGCGGGAAATCGCCAGCCCGAAAAGATCCGGATCTCTTCCGCCTTGAGATATTCCGCCTCCTTTCGGGAGAGTGCCCGGACCCCGACCGAGACCACCGGGATCCCGAGCTCGCTGACCCTCCTGATCACCGAAGCGTGGGAGAGCTCCGTGCCGCCGTACCGGTCCCGGAGGTCGGCGTGGGCGTCGAGGTGAAGGACGGAAAAGTCCTCCCCGTTCTGCTGGAGCGCCCGGACCGCGCCCAGGGTCAGGGTGTGCTCTCCGCCCAGGCAGATCGGAACCGCGCGCCCGCCGAGCGCGGCGACCGCCGCCTCAATCCGGTCCAGGCATTCTTCCGACGTTCCCCGGCAGTCGACCGGCGCCGTGGTATGAATCCCCACCCGCCAGGGAGAGGCGTCCAGTTCGGGATCGTAAAGCTCAACCTGTCGGGAGGCTTCCAAAATCCGCCGGGGACCGGCCTCGGTCCCCGGGAGATAGGATACGGTCTTCTCCAGCGGGACCGGGAGGATGATGACCGAAGCCTTCTCCGCCGGGACGAAGGGCGGCGGTTCGCTTCCGTCGTCCAGGAATTGAACCGGGAACGGAGGGATGGCTAAAACCTCTCCTGGGTCCTTCTGATTCTTCTGATCCGTTCTCGCGGACTGCGGCGGTCCTTCCGGCCCCTCAACTCGCTTTCCTCCCATCTCCGCTGCCGGAACTTCCCCCGACGGCCGGGGGTAATATCCAACTCGCCGTCTTCCAGTTCGAGATAATCCAAGTTCATTGCTCTACCCGGAATAGTGTGGAATGTCCAGGGCACTCTTATAACTTTTTCTCCGGAAAAGGCAATAGTAATTTTTCGGCCGTCAGAGCGGTTTTCGGGGGCGATAATCTGGTTGCGCTGTCAGGCGTTTGAGAATACCATACCCCTTTAACTACGGCCGCCGGGGGCGGCCGTCCGGCCGAAAATCGGGAGTCAGGTATGAAACGAGAGGAACTTCTCCACGACGAGATAGCCCAGATCGACATTACCGCCTTTGATTCCACCGGGATCATCGAGGCCTATAGACGGATGGCCTTCCAGGCCCGCAATCTGGCCAGCGCCTGTTCGATCTACGAGAGGATGATCGCCGATCAAGACTGTTCGATCATTCTTTGCCTGGCCGGTTCGCTCTTCTCCGCCGGGTTGAAGAACGCCGTCCGCGATCTGGTCCGCTACCGGATGGTGGACGCCATCGTCTCCACCGGGGCGATCATCGTCGATCAGGACTTCTTCGAAGCCCTGGGCTTTAAACATTACCGGGGGACTCAGTTTATCGATGACGAGTTGCTGCGGAAGAATATGATCGACCGGATCTACGATACCTTCATCGACGAGGAAGAGCTGCGGGTCTGCGATATGACCGTGGCCGCCATCGCCGACGCCCTCCCTCCCCGGCCTTACTCCTCGCGGGAGTTCATCCGCGAGATGGGAAGGTACTTGGATCGGGAGGGGAAGGGGGAGGATTCGCTGATCCGGGAGTGTCACCGCCGGGCGGTGCCGATCTTCGTCCCCGCCTTCTCCGACTGCTCGGCCGGGTTCGGCCTGATCGCCCACCAGCATAAACGAGGTAAGGAGAAGGTGGTCAGCATCGACAGCGCCCGCGACTTCCTGGAGCTGACCCGGATCAAGGTCGAAGCCGGCCAGACCGGTCTGGTGATGATCGGGGGCGGGGTGCCGAAGAACTTCGCCCAGGATATCGTGGTCGCCGCCGATATCTTAAAGGAGAACCCCTCGATGCACCGATACGCGATCCAGATCACCGTGGCCGACGAGCGCGACGGGGCGCTCTCCGGTTCCACCCTGAAGGAGGCCCACTCCTGGGGCAAAGTGGACGACGTTTACGAGCAGATGGTCTACGCCGAGGCGACCATCGCCTTTCCGCTCCTGGCCAGTTATGTTTATCATCGGGGGGGCTGGAAAGAGAGAAAACCAAAGGCCTACGCCGACATCCTGGAGGAGGGGAGAGAATGATCCCGAAGAAATTTTTCCTGACCAAGGGGGTCGGGGTTCACAAAGACCGGCTGGCCTCGTTCGAGATGGCCCTGCGCAAGGGTGGTATCGAGAAGTGCAACCTGGTCAACGTCTCCAGCATCCTTCCCCCCGGCTGCCAGAAAATCTCCAGTCGGGAGGGGAAAAAGCTGCTCAAGCCCGGGCAGATCGTCTTCGTGGTGATGGCCCGCAACGATACCAACGAGCCCAACCGACTGGTCTCCGCCGCCATCGGGGTGGCCAAGCCGGCCTTCAAGGGGGGCTACGGGTATCTCTCCGAACACCACGCTTTCGGGGAGACGGCCAAGAAGTCGGGGGATTACGCCGAGGACTTGGCGGCCACGATGCTTGCCACCACCCTGGGGATCGAATTCGACCCCGAGGTCGCCTGGGATGAAAGGAAGCAGATCTATCAGGCCTCGGGCAAGATCATCACCACCACCCATGTCTGTCAGTCGGCGGAGGGCGACAAATCCGGCCTCTGGACCACCACTCTGGCGGCGGCGGTGTTTGTAGTTTAACTAAGCCCGTATCGGCATTCCCGCAGTTCTTTGCGAACCGGGAGAATTGTTTTTCGACACCGATGACGATCCCGAACTTCTCCGGAGGCCTGCTGAACGGCGCTCGGGGGCGGCCTCGGGATCGATTTGACTTTTTATGCGATCCCTTAATCCCCTCTTGATCCTGCTTTTAACCCTTTCGGCCGGTTGTTCCTTTCTCCCCGAGCGGGAAGAGCCGCCCGCGCCCGCCGTCCCGGAGAGCTTCGGCCGGCCCGGCGGGGAGGAGGCTCCCGCCGCCCGCTGGTGGGAGGATTTCAACAGCGGGGAACTCAATCGCCTGGTTGAGGAAGCCCTCGGCGGGAGTTTTACCATCCAGCAGGCCCAAGCCCGGCTCCGCCAGGCTGAGGCCGCCGCTGCCCTGGCCGGTTCCGGCCGCTACCCCCAGGTCAACCTGGCCGGGGAGGCCGGAGCGATCCGATCTTCGAGCGAATCCGGCGGGGAGCGGACAACCGCGACCTCCGAGAATTACGAACTCTCCCTGGCGGCGGCCTACGAGATCGATCTCTGGGGCCGGGTTCGATCCGTCGCCCGGGAGGCCGGCGCCCTGGCCGACGCCGCCGGTTTCGACCTGGCGGCGGCCCAAATCTCCCTGGCCGGCGAGATCGCCGACCGCTGGCTGCGGGAGGTGAACCTGAGGTCCCGGCTGGAGTTGGCCCGTCGCCAGGTCGAGACCAACCGGACCACCCGGGAACTCCTCCTTCTCAGGCAGCGCCGAGGGCTGGCCACCGCCCTGGCCGTCTACCAGCAGGACCAGATCCTGGCCGCCACCGAGTCCCTGATTCCGGTTTTGGAGTCGGAACTGGAGACGGTCCGCTACGAACTGGCCGTGCTCCTCGGCCGGCCGCCCCTCACCGACCTCGGCCTGACCGCCGACCACCTTCCCTATCTCCCGCCGCTCCCCAGTCTTGGCCTGCCTTCCCGGTTGATCGAGAACCGTCCCGACGTCAGGGCGGCTTTCTCCCGTCTCGAGTCGGCCGACTGGGGGGTCTCCGCCGCCCGGGCCGATCGGCTTCCCGCCCTGACTCTGACCGGCTCCGCCGGCTATCGCTCCGGGGAGTTCGAGGACCTCTTCGACAACTGGTTCGCCGGTTTCGCCGCCGGTATCCTCGCCCCCCTGATCGACGGCGGGCGGCGGTCGGCCGAAGCCGACCGGCTGCTGGCGGTCTCCGAAGAGCAGTTGGCCGCCTATCGCCAGACGGTTCTCACCGCCCTGCGGGAGGTGGAGAACGCCCTGGTCCGGGAGGAGAAACAGGCTGAATATATCGTCCGCCTCCGCCTCCAGCTGACTGCCGCCGAGAACGCCCTGAAACAGGCCCAGCTCCGGTACCGGAAGGGGGATACCGGCTACCTCGACGTCCTCTCCTCGCTCAATTCGACTCAGTCCCTGCAGCGGGAACTCCTGAGCGCCGAGCGCGACCTCCTTCTCTATCGGGTCGCCCTTTACCGTTCCCTGGCCGGGAGTTGGGAGGAGAAGGATAGTAATCAGTAATCGGTAATCGGTAATCAGTGAGCAGTAAGCAGTGAGCAGTAAGCGGTAAGCGGTGACAGATGCGGTATCGCCCTTTGGGCTTGATGGATCGGAATGCCTTGGGCATTCCTAGTAGTAGGTGCAGTATCGCTGCGCTTGATAGAGATGGGAATAGGTCTGCAATTAGCAGTCTAAAGCGATTTTTACGGAGTAAGCTCAATGAACGATAAAATCAGAGTCAGTGTCCGGCCTTCCCGACGGGTCCTGATGATCATTCTCTCCCTGCTGGTGGTGGCGGCGGCCGTTTTCATCGCCCGGCTCCTGATCCGGAGCGCGCCCCGCCCGTCACTCCGCCAGCCCCGGGAGAGGGCTCACCTGGTTGAGAGTGTCACTCTCGTCCCCGGCGAGGAAAGGGTCGAGATTGTCGCCGCCGGGACGGCGGTGCCGGCCCGGCGGGTCGATCTAAAGCCCCGGGTCTCCGGGCAGGTGGTGCGGATCAGTCCCGAATTCCGCCCGGGTGGTCGGTTCGCGGCCGGGGAGGAGATCCTCGCCCTCGACCC
>CAZPMN010000022.1:0-43263 GCA_964587835.1 uncultured bacterium | reverse complement strand
TTAGGAAGGATACGCTCTTTTTCTATCTTCTATCCACAACTTTTGGTTATACCTCAATAGGGAATGGGGAATGGTAATCAGTAATCAGGGCAAATGCTGTATCGCCCTTCGGGCTTGGGGGATCGGAATGCCTCCGGCATTCCTTGCGATAGATGTAGGATCGCTTCGCTTGATTTAGCGAAAATTCGCGAGATTAGCGGTTAAAAATGGGTCCGAGGTAGGGGACTCTCAAAACAATTCGTGGTAATTAGTGTAATTAGTGGACAAAAAAAAGGGGGGCGAGGCGGAGGGCTATTCGAGGTTGAGGCGCTCGAGGATGATGTCTCCCATCAGCAGGTGGTCCCCGGGGAGGAGGATGCCGCGATCCACTTCCAGCCACTCGGGGACGCGGCCGGTCCGGTAGATACTTCGCCAGGATTCGACGTTCTCAACCGGGGGATACTTGAAGAGGGTCGGGGAGAGGTGGAGAAAACGGACCCGGGGGATCAATTTCTTGATCCCCTTCATCTGCTCGATCTCCCAGGGAATCCAAAGAGAGCGGCGATTGGAGTACCAGGCCACCGCCCAGGGAATATCAGAGACCACAACCTCGCCCGGCCGGACCAACTTCTGCAGCTGTTCCATCGGGCCCTCCCCACCCAGCTGGGCCGCACCCGCATGGCTGAAGATCGCCGGAAGATAACGGGGGGAAGGGAGACCATAAGCCAGACTGACCAGCCCGGGCAAACCATTCAACACACAGAATAATGCAAGCAAAGTAAAGGACCATTGCCGGGATAGACTGAGCCGGCCCAGGATTTCTCGGAAGGCGGCGATTCCCCCGATGACCAGGAAAGGGACAAAATAGAGCATCCGGGAGAAATCACCGTTTCCGGCCGCGATCAGGATCAACTGGCCGAAAAAGAGCACCACGGCCAGGCGGGCCGCCCGCGTCCACGCTCGATCCCGGAACCCCAGAAACAGCCCGCCAAGGAAAAACGGCGGCAGAAGGGAGAGGGAGAAGGAGAGCCAGAAGGGGTGCATCAGGCGAAGGAACATCACAAACTTGTTCCAGAAAAGAGGGAGGGGAAAGGAGCCGGCCAGTCCCAAGGAGGAAAAGTCCCGGCTGATCCGGTTGCCGGGCCAGCGCAGGCTGTATGCCCGGAAATCCAGCCAGCGCAGAGAGAAGAAGGGGTTGCCAAAGACGGCCGCGTTGCGGATCAGCCAGGGAAGGGAGGCCAGGAAGAAAGCGATGACAAAGGTCAGCAGATGCATCTTCCGCCGATCGGTTGAGTCAAAATAGAGAAAAATCGCCAGGGGAACGGCCAGAAACAGAAAATCAAACTCGCAAAGGTAGAGAAACCCCGCCGACGCCCCGAGCAGGGCGGACCAGGAAAGAGAATTGGAAGGGCGCCGGTAGTAAAGCCAGAGATAAATAAGGAGCAAGAGAGAGACCAGCGGGAAGGACTGGCCGGAGAAACCGCTCTCCAGCAGGGGGGTATTCGTCATATAAACGATAAAGGCAAGGGCCGAGACAACCAGGTTTCCGAAGATTACCCGAGCGAAGATGAAGAGGACTACCCCGGTCAATAAAGCCCAGAAGAGGGAGTAACCGAGAAGGGTGCCGTCGCCGATCCCGATGAACCCAAGGAAGCGGGCCAGGAGAAGGACCGGGAGCGGGGAAAGGTAGGCATCCGGTATCTGCTCGGGGGGCGGTCCGCGCAGAAGGAAGAGCGGCTTGATCACCAGGGTGCTCAAGCCGCGGCCAAAATAGAATTCCCGGGCTGCTTGGGCCTGGTTAAAGGCATCCGCGCTGATGATACCCTCGTACTGGCGGGTATAGTATATCCCCCAGATGCTCAGCCCGATCAGGAGGGTGACCAGGATAATCGTCCCGGACAGGGTTACCCGGTCGAACATCCGGCGGTATTCGGCGGCCTCAGTCATAAAAAAACTGTCCACTAATTACACCAATTACCACGAATTTCTTTTAGAGTCCCCCCACCTCGGCCCCTTTTATAAACCGCTAATCTCGCGAATTTTCGCTAAATCAAGCGAAGCGATACTACACCTCCTGCCAGGAATGCCGCAGGCATTCCGATCCCCCAAGCCCGAAGGGCGATATCGCAATCTTACCCTTTCCGCCTGGTGAGATTGCTTCGTCAGCCCGAATACCTTCGGGCCTCCTCGCAATGACCCGGTGCCAGTACCGATTACTGCTTACTGCTTACTGCTTACTGATTATTTAAGCGGTTTTCCCGCAGAAGATAGTCTAAACTGGCAGATGGAGCGGATTCAACGAAAATATATTACGGTGCAGGTTGACTTCCGGCTTCTTTGTCATTATATTTAGAGTGAGGCAATTTATAGCTGAAATCCTTTGGGCATGGTGTGTTGTCTATAACGTAGCGCAGGGCTTTAGCCCTGCTTGAATTGAGCCAGTGAGATTGCTTCGTCGCTGCGCTCCTCGCAATGACAAAATTTAGCGCGACGTGCGATGACCCGGGGATTTTGGGCAGGGCTTCCGTCTAAAGCCGGATCTACGAAAAGCCCTGCGCTACAGCTAAGGACGCCGATGGTCCGATAGGATGAAAAGAGCTTCCTTCATATACCTCTTCGCTGCGCTGGTCTTTCTGGCGGCGGTGGGGACGGGGTGGGGTCAGACAGTCACCCTGATCTCGCCCAACACCACGGGATTGACCTGGTCGGGGGTGGAGTTCGTCGAGTGGACCACCACCGGGTTCGGCGCCGGGGATACTCTCGTACTCCAGATCTCATCCGACGGGGGAATCGGGTACGACACGGTCGCCCGCAACCTCTCCCCCGATCTGGAGATTTTCCGCTTCCACACCACCACCTTGATCAACGGTCCCTCCTATCGGGTCAAGATCTTCAAAAGCGACGATCCGGGGGTCTTCGACGCCAGCGGACACAACTTCACGGTCAGCAACCCGATCACCGGGCAGGCTTACTACGTCAACGACACCGATACCTCGGATGACGTCTACTGCTCGGCGACCGGAAGCGATGCCAACGACGGCCTCTCCCCCGCCACCCCCCGCCTGACCGTGCAGAGGCTCATCGACGATTACATCCTGGGTCCCGGTGACGTGGTCTTCATCGACACCGGAGAATGGATCCGGGCTGAGAGGGAATTGACGGTCACTTCCGCCGACCAGGGTACCGAGATCTCCCCGCTTTACTTCGCCGGTTCCCCCAACGGGACGGTATTTTCGGGGAACTTCATACCAGATTCATCCACTCGAATTTATATCGACCGGTCGGCGCATCTCTCTCTCTCCACCCTGACGCTGGAGAATTGCCTGGCATCTAGTTGCTACTTATTGGGATGCAACAACATATATATTGAATCATCGAAATTCTGGGGGAATTCCCAGGGGCTCTACTCAAACAGCAGCAATATTAGTTCATTAATCGGCAACGTATTCGAAGGTAATAACACGGAAGGCTTCGTGATTTACCGGGGATCGAACTTTGTTTTGGCCGATAACGAGATAATCAATAACGGCGGCATCGGGGCTGATTTGTACGGTGTTTCCAAGGCTTTCCTGGAAAATAACATTGTATCCAATAACTCCAGCCACGGCATATCCATAAGTAGTTCCAGCTTCATCTCCATTTCAGAAAACACCTGCGATAACAACTCCGGAACTAATATTAACTTGGGTTACACCAATAACTGCCAGGTCGTTCGCAATTTTGTTAGCACGCCGGGCAGTTATAATATCTACTCCCAAAAAAATTCCCGGATTGCGATTTTAAATAACCTGATCTACGGCAACGGCATCTATGTCGGGCGTTATAACAATTATCTCTGGAACCTGAACAACATTATCTGGTCTTATCAGCCCAACTCCTACTGCGTGTACCGGGGTTCGGCTTACGGGGGGGAACAGATCCTGATATCTGATTTTAATATTCTCTTTCCCACCGGCGGCGCCCGGGCCGGGTACTGGAACGGCGCTCAGGCCGATCTGCGGAACTGGATCCTGGCCAGCGGCCAGGACGGGCGGAGCCTGAGCCAGATCCCGCTTTTCGTGGACTTTGACGGGGGGGACTACCACCCCCAGTCTACCGAGGGGAGCTACCATCAGGGCTCCTGGACCAACGATTCCAGCGACAGCCCGGCCCTGAACGCCGGCCGGCCGGCCGACGCGGTCACCTCCCTGGCCGCTCCCCTGGCGGCGGGGGCGACCTCCGTCCAGCTGGTTTCGGCGGCGGGGTTCCTCTCCGGACCGGAATGGGTGCAGATCGATGACGATATCGTCGGCTATTCCGGTATCTCGGGCAATAACCTGACCGGGTGTTCCGGGGTCCTGGCCGACCACGCCGCCGGAACGGGGGTTTTTCAGCCGATCGGTTCGTCTTACGACCGGGAACCGGGCCCAAACGGCCAGAGGGTGAATATCGGGCCTTACGGCAATAACGAACAAGCTTCGAAGTCAAGCCGGAAGACCCTGCTGGTCACCTTTCCCGCCGGCGGGCCGGAGGGTGAGGAAAAACTGTCCGGACAGCAGGAGATTGACTGGAGGACGATCGGCACCGGATGGATCCCCGGGGATACTCTACTGATTGCTTACTCCTCGGACTCCGCCAACTGGAATCTGCTCACCGAGGAGATCGCCTACGACAGCGGTCCCTTCCCGGACTGGAATACCCAGAGTTTTGACAACAGCGCGACCGGCCGGATCCGGATCTCCCACACTTCCGGCGAACCGATCGCCGCCAGCGGGATCTTCATCAGCGACAACACCCCCCCCGTCATTGGACTCCTCGCTCCTGAAAACGGAACCCTTTCTCAATCTATCAACACGGCGTTGATCTCCCAGTTCGCCGCGGACACCCCGGCCGGGCTCAACCCCTCGCCTTACTATTTCCGGCTCGACACCAGGGCGACTTTCGACTCCCCCGACCTGCGGACCTCGGGCTGGATCGCCGGCCGGATCTGGTACAACAATCTCCAGGGGGACACCGATTATTACTGGCAGGTCCGGGCCCGGGACGACGCCGAACCGTCCAATGCCGGAGAGTTCCGGGCGGAAACGGACGTTCCCGGAAGTTACTGGAAGTTCCGGACCGCCCGGGTCCTGCACGCCGACGACATCGAATCGGCGACCACCGGGCTGCGCTGGATCCTGGCCAATTACGACCTGGGACCGGGAGATACCGTCTACGTCAACCCCGGAAGTTACAGCCTCCAGAGCGAACCGCTCGTCCTCCCGGCCGGGGACGGCGGGGACGAGAACTCCGCGGTGAGGATCGAGGGCTTGAACGGCGAGGTGCTCCTGGACGGGGGAAGCCTGCTGGCCAACTGCCTCCGGGTGACCGGGGATTACTTTGAAATCGAGAACATTTCCTGCACCAACGCCGTCGGGAGCGGGATCGTGATCTCCGGCAACCACAATACCCTCCAGGGGGGGAGATCTTACCTCAACGGCGGCGACGGGGTTGAGATCCGCGGGGACTACAACACGGTCAGGAATTACCTCGTCTACGACAATCTCAAGGCCGGCTTCCATCTCTCCGCCGCCTACCGGAACCAACTGGAGAACAACACCTCCGCCGGCAACGGGACGAGGGAAATCTTTCTGGAGGACGCCCCCCCCAACGGGTCGATCGAGACTTCCCTCCTGAACAACATCCTCTCCACCTCGGGGGTGGGGAGGACGGCGCTCTACGTGGAGAGCGAGAGCCGGATCGGCCTGGAGTCCGATTACAACCTCCTCTACGCCGCTTCCGGCGCTGATATCGGCCACTGGGGAGGGATTGATCTTGCCACCTTCAGCCAGTGGACCGAAACCAGTTTCCAGGACCAATCCAGCCTCAGCGCCAACCCGCTCTTCGCCGGGGGCGGCAACTACCGCCTCCGGTCGACCAGGGGTAGTTACAAGCCGGGGATCGGCTGGACGGCGGACGGGAGCGACTCGCCCGGGCTCGACCGGGGCCGGCCGTATTCAGCCTGTTACCTGGAGCCGGCCCCCAACGGGGGAGTGATCAACCTGGGCGCCTACGGCAATACCCTGGAGGCCTCGCTATCCCCGGCCGCCGCCGGGAGTAACTTTTACGCCAACGACGGAGAGACAGCCTACGATTACTTCTGCTCGACGGGAGGGGCGCCCTGGCCCCTGCACGACGGCCTCTCGGCCGCCTCCCCCCTCGACTCCATCGACGCGGTCTTCACCCATCACACCGTCGAGGCCGGCGACACCATCTATATCGATACCGGAATTTATCCTCTCTCGAACCCGGTCGTCCCCCCGGTTCCGGGAAGCGACGACAGGCCGCTATCCTTTGCCGGATCGCCCCGGGGATCGGTTCTCGACGGCCAGGGTATCTCTCCTTACTGCTTCGAACTTGACTATCAACCCCACATCACCATCGGCGGGCTGACCCTGGTCAATCCAACCGAAAACTCTCTTTACGCCCGTCAGTCCCCCTATCTAAATTTCTCCGGGAACCGGGTGGTCGGGTCCGGTGCCGACGGGGTGTACCTGTATCAAACCTATCAAGCCACCCTGGATGAAAACCTGATTTCAAATAACGTCGGCAGCGGGTTCTGGGCTTACCAGGCTTACCAGGGGTTGAGAATCCGCGACAACCGTTTTTCGGATAACGCGGATCACGGAGTTTATGTTTCCCGGGGATCGGAAGCCGAGATCACCGGCAACACCTTTCGTGACAACGGGAAGACCGGGGTATACCTGGCCAGTGTTAGCGGACTCCGGGTGGACTTCAATAATCTCTCCGGAAACGGAACGATCGCTTCCGGTAACGAGGCGGGGATCTACCTGGCGGGGGGCAGCGGCGCCGTAGTCGCGAACAATACGATCACAGGGAGTCGCTCGGGTATTGAAAACCGGACAGCAGGCAGCTTGATTACTGGCAACCGGCTCTCCGGGAACTATCGGGGCCTATATCTTTATTCCGGCAGCGATACCCGGACGGAAAACAACCTGGTCTATGCCAACCAAATCAGGGGCGCGGAACTTTATGCAGGAGCCAACGCCACTCTCAAGAATAACGTCTTTTACCAGAACGGCGGAAACGAGATTTCCCTGACCTATCTCTGTTCCGGCACCAGAATCAGAAATAACATCATCTGCCCAGACGGGATCGATAATTGCGCCATCAATGTCTCCTTCGGAAGCGTAACCCCGGCCAGCCGCAACCATCAATTTGATTACAATATTTTTCGGCTTACGGGCGGCGCATATATCGGCAACTGGCAGGTACGGTGTGATGCCCTCTGGAGCTGGCAGACCCAGAGCCGGCAGGACGGGCACAGCTTCGAGGGCGACCCGCGCTTCAGCAACCCGGCCGCCGGGGACTTCCACCTGCGCAGCACCAAGGGACGTTTCAGCGAAGGGGAATGGTTCTATGACGGCTCCGACAGCCCGGGCCTGAACCGGGGCGATCCCGGCAATGATTATTCCAATGAACCATCCCCGGACGGAGAACGGATCAACATCGGAGCTTATGGAAACACCCACCAGGCCTCCCGATCTTCCATCAAAACCCTGGCCGTTGTTTCCCCGCTGGGCACGGCGGACGGTGAGGAAAAGTGGAGCCTGGCCCACGATATCAGCTGGCAGGCCATCGGGACGGGCTGGGGCGGGAGCGAACTGGTCACGGTTGAGTATACGACCGACGGCAGTTCCTTCACCGCGATCACGGAGAATATCTCCTGGCAGGAACTGACCTACCGGGGCTGGCCCACCACCGTCATCGCCGATACCACCACCGCCCGGGTCAGGGTCCGGCAGACGGCGGGGGGGACGGCGGAGGCCTCCAGCGGGCTCTTCATCGCGGACAATACCCCGCCGATCGGAGTGGGGAGCCATCTTCCCCCCGACGGCGCGGAGCGGGAACCCCTCTCCGCCACCCTGGTAGCCCTGCCCGCCTCCGACAGCCCGGCCGGCTTGAACGACGCGCCTTACTCCTTTCAGATCGATACCAGTCCGTTATTCGACACGGCCGGCCTCCAAAACAGCGGTTGGCTGGAAACATTGTCCTGGAACCCCGAGCTTTCCCCGAACACCTGGTATTACTGGCAGGTGAAGGTTCGGGACGCCGCCGATCCCCCCAACGAGAGCGCCTTCTGCGCGGCGACCGACCTTCCCGGCAGCTTCCGGTCATTCAAAACTGCCGGTGTCTATCACGCCCTGGACGTCGAATCCCCGACCGACGGCCTCCGCTGGATCCTCGAGAACGTGGATCTTCAGCCCGGGGATACCGTCTATGTCAATCCGGGCAACTACGCCCTCTCCGCCCCGCTCGAATTCAGCGGTTCAGACGCGGGAGATGAAGACGACCCGGTCCGGATCATCGGAACCGGCGGGGAAGTCCTGCTGGACGGAACCGGACTGGAGAACTGCCTGGTGATCAGCGGGGACTACATCGAGGTGGAGAACTTCTCCTGCACCAACGCCGACGCGTCCGGGGTTCTGGTTACCGGGAACCACGACACCGTCCGCAACGGCCGCTCCTTCGACAACGGAGGAGACGGGATCGAGGTGACCGGCGACTGGACGATAATCCGGAATATGCTGGTCTATGGAAACGGGGAGGCGGGTATCCACCTCTTCACCTCCCACCACTCGACGCTGGAGAACAACACCTGCTCGGGGAACGGTACCCGGGAAATCTTTCTGGAGGACGAACCGGCCAACGTCCTCCACCCGGCCCGTCCGGTGGGATCGACTTACGCGACATTGAGCAACAATATTCTCGACGCCGCCGGTCCGGGAAGGTTCGCGGTCTTTCTCGAAGAGATCAGCCAGACGGAATTCGCCTCGGACTACAACCTCTTCCACGCCTCCGGAGGAGCGGCAGTGGGTTACTGGAACTCGGCCACCCAGGGTTTATTTTCCGCCTGGACCGGGGCCTCCGGGAGGGACTTTAACAGTCTTTACGGCGACCCCTTCTTCATCGGCGGTAACGACTATCACCTCCAGTCCACCAGGGGTTCCTACCACGGGGGAGCCTGGTCCGCCGACACCGCCGATTCTCCCGGGCTGGACGCGGGGAATCCGGACTCGCTCAGCTTCTACGAGCCGGCCCCCCACGCCGGGAGGGCTAACCTGGGCGCTTACGGCAACACCACGGAGGCTTCCTGGTCGGCTTTGTCAACAATTACCGGCAAGAATTACTACGTCAACGACTCCTCCGCCGAGTGGGATTACTACTGCGCCACCGGGGGACTGCCCTGGCCGGAGCACGACGGGCTGAGCCCGGACCGGCCGCTCGATTCCCTGGCGGATATTATCAACAGGTACTCGCTCTACCCCGGTGATACCGTCTATGTCGATACCGGCTTCTACCCGCTGGACGCGCCGATTTCCTTTCCCGGCCACGGTAACGCCAATAACCCCATCACCATCGCCGGCTCACCCCGGGGAACGGTCTTCGACGGAGGGGGGACGGTGGATTATTGCTTCAACCTCCTCTATTCCTATATCAGCCTGGCCAACCTAACAATTCTTAATACATCCGACTACGGAATTTACGCCGGAGGCGCGCATCATTTAGTTTTGGCCGGGATCAGAACGCAGGGAGCTGGCTCACACGGGGTGTATACCAACCGGAGCGCCAATGTCAGTTTAATCAACTGCGTCAGTTCATTTAACGAGGGCCACGGTTTTTACCTTTACTACTACCCGGGAGAAGGGGGGGCAACCTGCCGAGGTTGTTCGGCGGAGAATAATTCCGGCAACGGTCTCTACACATACGGCGGAGTCAGCCATAAAATTTATTCCTGCATCTTAAAAAACAACGATGGAGACGGCCTAAAAATCGCCAACGCCTACGGCACTCCGACTGTCTCCGGCAATCTCTTGGACGGAAATCTCGGTATTGGACTTTCCCTGGCCGGGAACTCGAGCGCCGGTGGGGCAGTGATTACCGGAAATCACTCCCGGGCCAATACCATCGGCTTCGAGATTTCATTTCCGGCGACTTCCACAGTCAGCGGCAACCGGTCGGAGGCAAACGCCCGGGAAGGCTTCTCTTTCCAGGGAGCCCGGAATCCGATCATCACCAACAACCTGAGTATCCGGAACGGCGGTTACGGTTATTTGATTGAAAAATCACCCGAAACATTTTTGCTCAACAACGCGAGTTATCGGAACGAGGGTGAGGTAAATCTGGTTGCACATATTACAAACAAGGATATCACGATCCGGAATAATGTCCTCTGGGCATCCGGGGGGACCCAGAATTCCGCGCTCGAGTTCGGCGCCGCGCCGGCAAGTATGCAATGGCGATCCGACTACAACTGCCTGATGGCGACGGGCGGGAGCTTTATCGGCCATATCCCCCCGGACCATATGTCCACGCTCTTCGAGTGGCAGGTAGCCAGCGGGCTGGACGGGGGAAGCATCGACTACAATCCCCTCTTCGTCGATCCGGACGGGGGTGACTTTCATCTCGAAAGTCCGCTGGGCAGTTATCACGACGGCTACTGGACCGCCGACCTGAACACCAGTCCCGCCCTCAACCAGGGCCAGCCCTACACGGGTTTCTCTCAGCTGGCCACTGACCTCTTCCCCGCCGCGCCTTACATCGACCTCGACGACGCCGCCGGCTTCACCGCCTCCACGAACCTGGTCGAGATCAACCGGGACATCATTCAGTATACCGGGAAGTCCGGCAACCGGCTGACCGGGGTTACCGGGATCGCTACCACCCACCCGGTTGGGTCCTGGGTCTTCCAGCCGGTCGGCTCCGACTACACCCGGGAACCGGAACCCCACGGGGAACGAATCGATATCGGAGCTTACGGGAATACCGGGGAGGCCGGCCTGGCCAAAACCCTGACGCTGCCCATCCTCCGTCCCCTGGCGCGCGAGCTCTGGAGCGGGGAGCATAACATCACCTGGCTGGCCATCCCGGTTGACGAGTGGACCGAGGGAGAACCGATCCGGATCGAGCATAGCACCGACGGCTTCAACACCTCCCACCTCGTCGCGGACTGGCACTTTGAAACCAGCCAACCCCAAAACTATGCCTGGAACACTCTTTCCGCCGGCGGAGATTCCTCCACCTGCCAGGTCCGCCTTATCAGCACGTTCAATGAATTGACCACCACCAGCGCCGTCTTCACCATCGATAACACCAGCCCGGTCAATGCCGGCTGCCTCCTCCCGGAGGACGGCGATCGAGGTCTGCCCACCTATGTCCCCCTCCGGGGGATGAACCCGGTTGACGTCCTGGCGGGCCTGCACGCTCAACCTTACTACTTCCAACTCGACACCTCGTCCGCCTTTGCCGGCGCCGGCCTGCAGAGTTCCGGCTGGCTGGCCCGCAACGCCTGGCGGCCGGTCCTGGAACCGGGGATTACTTACTACTGGAGAACCAAGGTTCGGGACGCGGCCGATCCTCCCAACGAGACTGTATTCTGCGGGTTCACGGCCGACACCGACGGCTACGGGACCTTCTCCACCGCCCACATCTTCCGAGCCGAGGACATCGAGAGCGAGACCACCGGGCTCAGATGGATCCTCGACAATTACGAGATCTCCCCGGCCGACACCATCATCATCGCGGCCGGCTTTCACGCGATGTCGGAACCGGTCACGATCTCGGTGGGGGGGTCACGCTACTTCCCGCTGAGGATCGCGGGAAGCGGGGCGGGAACAGTGCTCGACGGCGGGGGGGCGATGTGGAACTGCCTGTCCCTGGAGGCCGACTACGTCATCCTGGAGAACATCAGTTTCACTTCGGCCACCGGGCCGGGCCTGGTAGTGGCCGGGGCCAACAATGTCGTCCGGGAGGGGGCCTCCTACCTCCACGGGGGGACGGGGGTGGAGATCAGCGGCCCCGCCAACGAACTGGTCAACTTCCTCGCTTACGGCAACGGGGGGAATGGGGTTCTCCTCAGCGGGGCGGAGGGGAACCGGGTAGTCAATGTCACCTCCCACGGGAACGGTCTGGGGGAGATAACCTGCGCGAACGCTCCCTACAGCTTTCTCCACAACAACATCCTCTGGGCAACGGCTACCGGCACCCATTCCATCTATGTTGACGCGGTCAGTGAAACCGGTTTCGCCTCCGATTATAACAACCTGATCGCCGCCGGACCGGCTTACATTGGGCACTGGGGCGGGGACCAGGCCGATCTCGCGGCCTGGAGAGGAGCGAGTTTCCAGGACCAATCCAGCATCAGTCTCGACCCGCTCTTCGCCGACCCGGCCGGGGGCGACTACCACCTGAAGAGCCAGGGCGGGAGGTGGGCGGGCTGGATCGCCTGGACCACGGTCGATACCGAGACCTCGCCCTCGATCGACGCCGGGGATCCCGCCGATTCAGGCTTCCGGGAGTCCTCACCCAAGGGGGGGAGGATCAACCAGGGAGCCTTCGGCAACAGTTTCCAGGCCTCCCGAAGTTACCGGTCCGGGGAGATCCTGCCGGGGACAAACTATTACCTGAACGACGACAGTACCGAAGACGGGGTCTACACCACGGCGGTAGGAAGCGACGGCAATACCGGCCGGACCCCGGCCGCCCCTAAGCGGACCCTGGATAAGGGGATCCTGGCCTTCGACCTCGAGCCGGGGGACACGGTTTATATCGACACCGGGGAGTACCCTCTCTCCGGCCAGGCCCTGATCTACGCCCTCCACTCCGGCGCACCCGGCAACCCGGTCTCCCTGGTCGGCTCCCATCACATCTCCCTGATTGACGGGAACTTCCTTCCCGCGGCGCAGATATTATTCCAGGGAGCCGAATACATCTCTCTCGGCCAGATTCACTCGGCCGGCTGCCTGGGTAATAATGAAATTTCCGGCTCCGGTTACGGGATCAGGATGATTAACTCAAAGGCGATCGACATCCGGGACAGCGTAATTTCCTGGCACGGACAGGCAGACGGGGAGGGAGGCGGGGGAGTGATACTGTCACAGTCCGACGACATCTCCCTGGAGGGAAACCAGATCGGGTTCAACACCAATGTCGGGGTGAATATCAGTAACGGCTCCGACATTTCCCTGACCGGCAACCTGATCCGAAGTAACCGCTCCAGCGGTATCAGTGCCGGTACGACATCGGAATTGCTCCTAACCGACAATATCGTCTACAACAACTACGCGGCGGGGATACGGTTAACCGACGCCTCGCTCGGAGAAGTTCTGCGAAACGCGATTTACAGCAACAGGAACAATGGGATCTACGCCAACGGATCCGAACTCGAGCTGGGCCATAACCTGGTTTATGACAATAACTATGGCGGGCCGGTAATCAGCCGAATGGGCATTCGAGTCGGAGGGACTGATCTGGCTGTCTTCAACAATACCCTTTACCGGAACCGGGGGACGGAGTTGCGGACGGATTCTTCCGGGGTGGCTTTCTCCAACAACATCGTCTGGACGAACGGGATCGGGTCTCACGCTTTCTGGTTTGAAAACGCCACTGATCAATTCTCCGACTTCAATATCCTGACCGCGACGAATGGCGGAGCGATCGGGCACTGGACCAGCGGGACCTCATACACCATTGAAGAATGGCAGTTGTCGAGCCGCCTCGACCCTCACAGCCTGGGGGGCGACCCGGTCTTCGTCGACCCGGCCGGGCCGGATATGATTCTGGGCGGAAATTTCGGAGAGGATGACGACTTCCACATCCGGTCCACCGATGGATCCTTCCACTTCGAGCGCTGGCTGGCGGACGGGAGCGACAGTCCGGGCCTGAATGCCGGAAAACCCGCAGACCCTTATGACTATGAGACCGATCCCAACGGGGCCCGGATCAATATCGGCGCCTATGGAAACACCCGGGAAGCTTCCCGTTCCAGCCTCGACAGTCTCTTCCTCTCCTCCCCCTATGGAGGTTCTATTGGAGACGAGAAGTGGAGCGGGGAACACGACCTGATCTGGGCGGCTTACGGCCCGGGTTGGGGGGTGGGGGATACCGTGGACCTGGAGTATACCACCAACGGTACTGATTTTCTCCCGATTGATACCGCGGCCTGGGACCTCCAGACCTACTCGACCTGGGACACTGCCGCCCTCCCCGACGGCAGGTTCTACCAGGTCCGGGTCAGCGACAGCGCCAACCCCTCCTTGCTGAGCATCAGCGGACGGTTCATCGTGGACAATACCCCGCCCGCCAATGTGGGGCTTGTTTCCCCTACCTATGATTTCCGTTACGTCGACCCGGAGAACGCCGATTTACAGGCCAGGGCGGCTACCGACTCCCTGGCCGGGCTCAACCTGCTCCCCTATTACTTCCGCGTTGACACCACCCCCGATTTCAATTCCGCCGAGCTGATTACCTCGGGCTGGATGGAGAGCCGCAACTGGAACACCCAGTCGCTGATTCCCGATACCTGGTACTACTGGCAGGTCAAAGCGCGGGACGATGCCGATCTCCCGAACGAGAGCGCGTTCTGCGGGTTTACGGTGAATACCGAGGGTTACGGAACTTTCAAGACCGTCCGGGTCTATCACGTCTCCGAGGTCGAGGGGGCGGGTGAATTGCGGGACGTCCTTCTCAACGCGCCGATCAGTGAAGGCGACATCATCCGCCTGAGGGCCGAGGGAGACTTCGAGGTCACCGGTTCCGGGGTGGTTGTCCCGGATTTCCTGACCGGGATGGATGGTCTCCCGATCCGGATTGAGGGCTACAACGGCCGGCCGCTGGTTTACGGCGATGGTCTGGTGGACTTCCTCCTCGACGTCCGGAGCGACTACACCCTGGTCGAGGGGATCGACTTCACCGGCTCGGCGGACGCCGGGGTATTGGTCAGCGGTGACCACAACACCGTCAACCGCTGCCAGAGCTTCGAACAGGGAGGGGCCGGGATCGAGGTGACCGGGATCTCCAACCTGATCAAGAACAACTTCTGCTATCTGAACGGGGACGAGGGGATCTTCCTCAACGGCGCCACCGATAGCCGGGCTTACAATAACAGCCTTTACGGAAACCGAGCCGCCGGACTGGGGCTAACCTCCGCCATCCAGAGCAACCTGAGGAACAACATCTCCTGGTCTCTGGACACCGGAAGTGTCGCCATCTCGGTGGACTCCGGCAGCCAGACCGGTCTGGTCTCCGATTACAACGACCTCTACCGGACGGAGAGCGGACTGATCGGTCTCTGGGGAGCCCAGACCCAGGATACCTTCAATAACTGGAGGGGCGCCTCCGGGCAGGATGCCAACAGCATCTCCGCCGATCCCGGTTTCTACCAGATCGCCCTCCGGGTGAACAAGGAATACATCTACGACCTTCATCTCCACTCCCCGGGGGTGACCAGCCCCTGTTTCAACCGGGGCGTCAGCCTCGCCGGCGTCGTGAACGACGATTACGACGGCGAGACCCGCCCCTTCGGGGCCGGGGTCGACATCGGAGCCGACGAATGGGTCAATACCAATCCCCTCAACAGCCTCCCCGATTACTGGGAACTCTATTATTTCGGCAACCTCGACCCCAATCGGAGAGACGATCACGACCCTGACGCCGACTTCCTGGAGAATATCCGGGAATACAACAACTATACCGATCCCACCAACCCCGATACCGATGCCGACGGCCTGGCCGATGGCGACGAAGTGGATGTCTACCTGACCAACCCGCTTGACTCTGACTCCGACTGGGACGGACTGAATGACGGGGACGAGATCGCCCAGTTTACCGACCCCGCCGACCCGGATACGGACGGTGACGGGCTGCTTGACGGCGAAGACGTATCCGCCGTCGGGATGGAACCGGAGCGGAGCGCGTACTTCGCCAGCCACAATATCGTCCAGGTTGGAGACTGGTTCAAGGGCGAGATCACCGCCGGGACCGACCCGCTGGATCCCGATACCGACGACGACTGGTGCCCGGACGGGTGGGAGGTCTTCTACGGCCTGAACCCGCTCGATGACGGGGCGACCAACATCAACGACGGCGGGATCGGGGACCCGGACGGTGACCGGCTCAACAACTACGAGGAGTACCTCTTCGGGACCAGCCCGATCGACTCCGACGATCCGATCACCCGTTACGTTGATCGGAACGCTAGCGGGGCGAATAACGGCACCTCCTGGGCCAATGCCTGGAATGCCATCCAGGCCTCGCTGGACTGGAAGGCGCAAACCGGCGTCCCGGTGATCGTCCTGGTCAGCGGCGGGATCTATTACGAATCCGGTTTCGAACTGGACGAGAACCACGAAAAACTGGCCCTGATGGGGGCCCACCCCTATCAACGGCCGTTGATCTACGGTGACGGCTCCGCCAGGATCTTCACCTCGTTCAACCTCCAGACCGCCAAGATCGACAGCCTGGAGATCCGCAACGGCTACTCCAGCCTGCAGGGAGGAGCATTCTACCTCTTCAGCTCCTCCCCGATCCTCAGCAACCTGCTGATCAACAATAACGTCGCCACTTATGGCGGGGCGGTCTTTATTATCGCCGACTCTCACCCGATGCTCTTCGGCAACACGATCGTCAAAAACACCGGGACTTCCGGAGGTTACGGCGGCGTCTACGTCGCCTCCGGAACTCCCCGGATCTTCAGCAATATCATCTGGCATAACGGGGTCGATCTCCGGGCTGTTCTCACCACCGACCAGATCCGTTACAACAACCTGGGCAGCCAGGAGGGCGGGTTCAACATCATCGGCTATGCCGGAAACCGGTCGGAGGAGCCCCGGCTGCGCCACCTGGGGGCCAACCGGCTCCACCTGGCCACCTTCTTCGGCCAGACCAACCCCAACATCAACACCGGGACCAGCCGGGGGACGATGCTGGCCGACTACGAGGGGGAGGAACGCTACTACTATCTCCTCCAGCCGGCGGCCGGGGGCGGGATCACCGGCCTCAACTACTGGGACATCGGGGCCGACGAGTATCTCGATACCGATTACAATACTCTTCCCGACTGGTGGGAGATGAATTACTGGGGGGCGATCGGCCAGGACCCCGATCTCGACGAGGATCTTGACTACGACGGTTCAAGCTGGGTTGAGAGGACGGACGGGCTGACCAACTACTTTGATTATTACTACCTGACCAATCCCCGCAAGTACGACACCGCCGTCTCGGGGATGTCCGACGGCGAGGAGGTGGAGTACTGGAACTCCACCCACGGAATCGACTGGCCCGACAGTCCCCCCGGACCGCAGCGCTGGGACAGCGACGCCGATTTCGACGGGATCATCAACATCCTCGACGCCGACTCCGACGACGATAAGCTGATCGACGGTTTCAGTCTTGACCGGTCAGTCCTGACCTCCGAGGACGAAGCGATGCTGGAGAGCGTCTACTTCATCGTGGACGCCAATGGATGGTTTATGGGCGAGCGGACCGTGGGGACCGACCCCGCCAACCCCGACACCGACGATGACTGGCTCGACGACGGGGACGAGGTCTATTACTGGGTCTACACCCACAACGAGCGTCACCCCGACAGCGCCCAGACGGGCTGGGACACCGACTGGGACGGGGACGGGACGGCCAACATCGTTGACTGGGACGCCGACGGCGACCTCACCCCCGACGGCTGGGAGGCGCTCTACGACCTCGACCCCAATGATGACGGATACTACTACCTCGAGCACGGGGCCGGGGGCGACCCCGACGACGACCGGCTCAACAACTACATTGAGTACCTCTTCGAGACCCACCCTCGCGACGGCGACGACCCCGACTACGTGATTGTGGACATCAACGGAACGGTCGGGGTGGACTGCGACTACAACTACATCAAGGACGCCATCGCCGACAACGAGGGGCCGATCCGGATCATCGTCCGGCCCGGGGTTTATCCGGAAAGTAATATCGCCCCCAAGGAGAAGATGGCCCTCCTTGGCGAGTACGCGCACAACACTATCATCGACGCCGGCGGACAGAGGGGGGTGAGCTTCAGCGGGATCGAGGCGGCACTGCTCGACGGCTTCACCATTACCAACGGTTACAACAACGGTCCGGGGGCGGGCATCTTCTGCTACGCCGCCTCGCCTTTCATCTCCAACAGCATCATCAGCTTCAACACCTCCTCCGGCGTTTCCGGCCGAGGCGCCGCCATCTTCGCGATGGGCGAGTCGGCCCCGATCGTGGTCAACTGCACCATCGCCTCCAACCGGGGGACCGACGGGGTCGGCGGGGTGGCCCTCTACACCCCCGACGATACAATCTTCCTGATCAACAATATCCTCTGGGACAACCAGACCGACCTCCTCAACGTCCAGACCGATATGGTTCACTACTCCAACCTGGGGAGCGGGATCTACGAGGGGGTCAACTTCAACCTCTCCACCGACCCGATCTTCCACAACCCCCTGCTCGGTGACTTCCACATCTTCTGGCAATCGCCGATGGTCTGCACCGGCGGCTATCCGCTGGCCGGGGGCTATGATATGGACGGAGCCTCCCGGCCCCAGCTTTCCTGCCCGCCCTGGATGGTGGACTGCACCGAACAGAACTCCTTCAACATCGGCGCCCACGAACAGAGGTACGAACCCTCGCCCACCCCCAGCGTGACCCCATCCACCACGCCGACGATCACCCCGACCCCCTCGGTAACCCCATCCATCACCCCGACGCCAGTTCCGCCCTCTCCTCCTCCGCCCCCCCCAACTCCGCCGATTCCCCCCCCGACCCGGACCCCGACTCCAGAGCCGACTCTGTCGCCGACGCCGCCAATGACCCCGTACCTGCCCACCCGGACCCCAACCCCGATTCCGACCGCGACCCCCGAACAGACACCGTCCCCGACTCCTTACGGTTGTAAAACCCCGACTCCCTCACCGTCGCCAATTGACTTCTACTACCGCGACCCGGTCCAGAACAGCTGGCTCGACCTCTACATCAACGGCACCTACGACACCTACTACTCGATCGGCTGGGCCGGGGATGACTGGCTACCGATCTACGGGCTGCCTCCTTATACCTGGTACGCACCCGTGTGGTCCTACGGAACCGGATCCGGCGAGACCCAATGGGGAGAGTGGACTTACCACGGGACCGAAACCCAGTACCTGGAACCCGACTGGCCGACCCCGACCCCAACCCCGGTTCCCGACTTCCGATATATGGATCCGTTCCACGTCAGTTACTTGCGCCTGTATATCGACTTCACCGACACTTATTACTCGATCGGCTGGGCGGGAGACGGGTGGCAATACACTTCCTCCGATCTTCCCGATTTCAGCTATTATTGTCCGCAGTGGACCAGGGAGGATAATGTAACCCTGGTGGGGGAATGGTTCTATCATTCCGACCAGACCCAGGACCTGGTAGCCGACTGGCCCTCGCCGACGCCGACGCCCCCGACCACCGCCACTCCCACGCCGTGGATTGCGACCCCGACCCCGTCGGTGACCCCGACGGTGACCCCGACCCCCACCCCCTCCTACGCCTACTGGTATTCGGCGGCCGGGGCGACCGAGATTAACGGGCTGCCTTTCGACACCTATTTCGCCGTCAATAATCCCACCGCCGATGATGCTTACGTTGAATTCGTGGCGGTTGATAAGAACGGTTTGATCAGGCGGGTGAATGATGTTGTCTCCCCCGAATCGCGCTACACCCTTTATCTCAATGATATGCTGGCCGGCTATGACTACGACCATTCTTCCGTATCGATGATGATTTATGATCTGACCGACAAGATCATCCTGGTCGACCGGGCAATGTACTGGGATACCGGAGGCAATAAGTGGGAGGGTGGACACAACAGCGTGGTCAGTAATACCAGAGCCAATGCCTGGTATCTACCGGAGGGAGCCACTCACTATTTCGACTTGTACATTCACGTGCTGAATCCCGACCCCTATTACTACGCCAACGCCCAGGTCACTTTTATGGACCGGCTCTCCCGGACGTGGACGGTCCAGACGGTCCTGATGCCGGAGAGCAACTGGACGATTTACGCCAATGATATAGTGGGAGAGCATCCTTATGGAGCGGCGACCAAGGTCATCTCCCTGCCCACGGAGGACCCGGCAGCCAGAGCGGAATATCCCCCGGACGGTCGGGTTCCCCTGGCGGTGGATAGAACAATGTACTGGGATACCCTGTGGGGGCAAACTCCGGTGATCAGGTGGATCGATGGACACGCTTCCCGGGGCACTACAGAGAATTCAACCAGGTGGTATCTCGGGGAAGGAACTTCCGCCCTCTTCGACACATTTATCCTGATCAGCAACCCTTCCGAAACCGAATCAGCGGAGGTCAAGGTCACCTTTATGGATCGCTCGAGCCAGGTAATCGAGCATTTCCACACCCTCCCTCCGCACAGCCGCTATACGATATGGACCAACCACTTGATCGGCGAGATCGCCGGATTTTCCACCACTGTTGAATCCCTCAACGATATCCCGATATACTGCGAGCGGGCCCAGTATTGGAAACCCAACACACAATCCTGGGATATGGGTCACGCCAGCCTGGCCTCTCCCTATCTCTCCCCGGTCTGGTATCTGCCGGAAGGGGCAACGGAAATTTTCCAGGAATACATCCTGGTCGGCAATCCCGATCCGGTGCGCGATGCAAATATCAGGGCCACTTTCTACTTTGAGACCGGACCTCCCGAGCACCATATGGTAACGGTCCCCCCGCATACCCGGAAAAATATACGCGTTAACGACTACTTCATTACCAATGCGGTCTCAACCAGGCTGGAAGAGACTACAGAACCATTCTCAGAAAAACTTCCGTTCATGGCGGAGCGAGCTATGTATTGGAACGTGCCACCGACCGGGCTCGACGGGAGATACTGGGGCGGCGGCCACGGGACAATCGGAATAGATGTCCGGAACGAGCAGGATCTGGACTGAAGCCGTTCATCCTCCCGCCGGTTAACTGTCTTCTTATCTTCCGGCGGGGAGTTTGAATCCGGGATAGATTATTCGGGCAATAAATTGTTACCCTCTTTCCGTTAGAGCAGATAGCATCAGGGAAAGGACCCGATCCCACTCCCCGGACAGGTCCCTCCACCTCAGCAACGGGGGCAGCTCCGGGAAATTTCCGCCGCATATTGCAATTGGCCGCTCGGTCGACCCCTTGAACGAGTCGCCTCCCCCCTAAAGCCACCGGATCGCTTGAGGACCGGCCCGGCGCCTCCGACATTCTTTCCCGGGGTTTCCAGGGGCATATAATCAACAAGATTTCTCGATTCCCGGCAAGCAAATGAACAGCGGATCAGGACCACAATCCCGAAGAAGTTTCGGCGGATCAAGAACGCTCCCGCTGCTGACCGTCGTCCTCCTGGCCGGGCTGTTCTGCTTGCGCCTCCCCCTGCTTAAAAACCGGTACTTTGATCCTGACGAACTGGTACATACGCAAATCGCTTTTTTGCTGTCACAGGGCTGGGTTCCGCACCAGGATTTTTTTGAACACCATAACTTGCTGTTTCATTTCATACTCATCCCCTTGATCGATTCGGCTGATCCGCCGGGCACCCTCTTCGCGGCCCGAATCCTTATGTTTATCCTCGTCGGAGGGATCGTGACCCTGACCTATCTGCTCGGGCGGATACTGGCCGGTCCCCTCGTGGGGGGACTGGCATCAATCGGACTTCTTTCCAACTATGTCTTCCTCGTCAAGTCACAAGAAATCCGACCGGCCGGCCTGACCATTATCTGGCTCCTTCTGGCGTTGCTTCTGTTCGTTTCCGCTATCCGCAATGGCCGAAAAGCGCTCTGGTTCTGGGGCGGACTGGCGGCGGCTTTATCACTTGCTACCACCCAGAAAACCATCTTTCTACTGCTGGGGATGGCCGGGTTTCTTGCCGTCTTCTGGTTTCGAAACGCGCGAAGAGACCATAACCATTACCAATCAATCTGGCGCCAGATTGCCGGCGCCGGCCTAGGCCTTGCGCTGGGGGCAATTTTATATCTTCTCTACTTCCTGCGTTCGGAATCACTGGCAGGGATGATTCGGGAAACCATCTTTCTCAACCTCCGCTGGGGATATCGCTTCTCACCCTGGAACTATGCGCGGCAGTTCCTATTCTTCAATCCCGCTTTCGTCTTCTGGGCGGCAGCAGGCATAGTCAGCGCCCCGATTCTGGCCCGACGGAGGCCTGACCGGAAAGATGCGATCCTGCTCACCGGATCCACCCTGGCCGGGGGAATCGCCGGGGCGGTGATTATTCCGGTACCCTACGCACAGTATTTCTCCCTCTTCACCCCGCTGGCCTATATCTTTGCCGCCCTGGCGGTGGTGGAATTTCTCACCTTTCTCTGGAATTCCGGCTTCAAAATCAGAGCCAGGGCGGGTCTGGTCTTAATCCTTCCCGTCCTGGCTCCCCTCTATCTCCAACACGTTACCGACTACCGTTATTATCCGCAGCTCGAAGAACCGGGCTTCTGGTTCGGATTCTCGGCGGCGGCTCTTCTTCTGGGATACCTTTTTACCCTGATAACCACGAGAAAGTTCGGCCGATGGGCCGCCGGGTTCGCCTTGCTGGCAGCGGTCATTGTTCGCCCGGTAAATTTAATCATCCATTCATACCGGCAGACCAATCACCATTACCTGAAACTTTTGGATACCATCCATCATCTGACAACCGTCGAAGACCGCGTCTTTGACGGATTCAGCGGCCTGGGGTTATTCCGACTTCCGGCTTACTACTACTACTACCTCCCCGGTGAGATCCTCAATACTCTTAATCCTCAGCTAAAGGGACCGGAATTATTGAGCGCTCTCGAAGCGCACCCCCCGGCCGTCATTGTCAATGACGACCCTTACCGGCAGATCCCAAAGATGATCTACTCTTTCATAGAGAATAATTATTACCTCTTAACCGAAACCAGTCTCCGGGGTATACCGACCCGCATTTACCTGAGAAATCCTTAGCGGCGATACCGGTCAAATCTATCTCTGCTCGAAAAAGAAGGGCGATTAGCGGGGAAGAAAATTATTGATTGCCGGTAAAACCGGACGATGCTAATGTAACTTTCGTCAGTTATTCGTCCGTAGGAACGGTTTTCTGCCCTGATCAACAGGCCTCATCCCTGATTCCGACCCAGGAGAACCTGCCATGAAGTTGAAAGAAAATACTCCCCTTGTCCTGGTGATTTCCGCTTATCTCTGCCTGGTTATGGCCCTGCTCCCCGGGCGGATTGAAGGGGCGATCCTCAAGAGTGCTCCCGCGGGGGGGGAGGAAGCGGTGATGGGGAGAGCAATCGCGCGGTTGGAGAGGATGGGGTTAAGCCGAGGGGAAGCCGCCGCCCGGATAACCGCTCTCCGCGAGGCGGGAGAGCCGCTGAACGGCCTGTTCATCCGGGCGGGGGGGGAGCCGCCGGCGGATTACGATCCCCCGATCAACAACGTGACCCTGGTCTTCCTGATCTGCGGAGGGGCGGCCGCGATCGGGGCGATCATCGGTTACAACGCCAGTAAGTAAGGCCGGCTTCTTCAGCTTCAGCCGGAACGATCTAGAATACTTTATCCCAGATAGCCATTGCTAGCATCACGAAGCAATCTCCTTCCCGGCAAAAAAGATGAGATTGCTTCGTCGCTCCGCTCCTCGCAATGACTCGCCCTATTGGCGGTTCTCTTCGCTAATCCGCGCAGAGTTTCCGGATATAGTCCGCCCCGGCCCGGACTTCCTCGGGCGTGGCCGAGGGATGGATCTCCAGGACCCGGAGCAGGTCTCGCTTCAGTATATCCCTGATCGGTTCGTAATCCAGGTTTCCTTCGAGGGGGGCCTTGTGGTCCCGGGACCGGATCACGTCGTGGATGTGGAGACCGACCAGGTGCCGCTGGTAGCGCTTTAAATACTCTGCCGGATCCTCCCATCCGAGATTTCCCTTCACCGCGGCGTGCCCGAGGTCGTACCAAAAACCGGCCGCGGCCGGGCCGGCCGCCGCAATCATCTCTCCCAACTCGTCGAGGGAGGGAATCTCCTCGGGGTAGTAACGGTTCTCGATCCCCAGTTTAATCCCCAAATCAGCCGTCGGGCCGGCCAGTTCCTTCAGGCTGCTCAGTGACTGCTTCAGATAGGGGGTTTTGGCCTTCTCCCGGCGCTGGCGCAGTTTTTCCGCCAGCCGGCGGTAACGCGGCGTCCCCGCCTGGTTGGCTTCGAGCATCGCGATCAGGCGGGGACTGACGGCCCGGATTTCCACCCGCCCCATATGGATGACAACCGCCCGGGCGCCCAGGCGGGCGGCGGTCTCGACGGTCTGGAGGGTCTGTCGCACCGCCCAGCGGCGGATCCGCTCATCGAGATGGGAGAGGGGGAGGGAGGAATGGGAGAACTTCATCCCGCGGGGGAGAGCCGGGGCCGGACAGTAGTTGTGCAGACTCCCGACTGAGATCTCCCCCGCCGCGACCAACCGGGCGATCTCCTCCACCATCGCGGGGGGGAGCCCGAAACTCAATTCCAGGGAGGAGAATCCCAGGGCCTTGAGTTCATCGACCATCCCGGCGGCGGTCCGGTGCCGCCAGGCGTTCCAGACTGTAGAGATGGCCAGCATTTAAAAGAAAGTAGTGGCGTATGGGGGTATCGGGATAAAGCCGAAACCCGCGGCGTTCGAAAAAAAGATCTTCATCCGAACGCCGCGGGTTTGGGCAATCCGGCTGACTCAGTACCGGGATTGCAGCACCGATGAACGGCTGCGTTTCTTGATTCTCCGCCGCTTGTCGCTCGGTTTCTCGTAGTGGCGATGTTTCTTCAGCTGCTTGATGATTCCTTCCTTGTCCATCTTCTTCTTCAGCCGCCGCAACGCCCGGTCAACCGATTCGTTGGGTTTTAAGACAACTTTAGGCACCTGGTTCTCACCCCCTTGAATTGGCTATCTGAATGGTTCCTCCGCGGCCCGGGGCCGCAGGATTAGGCAATGGAACAGGCTGTTCTAACCCAAATGGAGCGGGATGTCAAACAAACTTCTCAGTGCAGGGTGAAGATGATGGGGAGGCGGAAGGTCAGGACCTCGTCGCCGACACTCTCGGGAAAGGCGAAAAAGCGGGGAGCGGCCCGTCGGACCGCCCGAAGAGCTTCCCGGTTGAAGGGCTCAAAGGGAGAATCCCCCCCGGGGGCGATCGCCAGGTCGAGCAGTTGCCCGGAACGGGCGAGGGCGAAGACCACCGTTACCTGCCCCTCGATCCGCTGCCGGGAGGCCTCGGCCGGGTACTCGATCTCCCGATCGATGATCGCCTGGAGGGAAGCGATATATCCCGGCAACCGGCGCCGGGCGGGCGGGGACGGTTCCCGCCCGGCTTCAGCCGGGGCGGGAAGGATTACTTCCGCCGGGGGGGGTGGAGCCGGGACGGCCGGCGGTGGCGGATCCGGCGGCGGCGGGGGGGGAGCTTCGGGGACGTTGAGTTCTTCCGGAGGCTCGGGGGCCGGGGGAAGGATCTCCCGACGCTCTTTCTCGGCAAAATCCCGCAGTTCGACCCGGATCAGAGCTTCGGAGAGATCGGAATCCTCCCCGCGGAAGGCGAAGATAAAGATTATAGCGAAGTGGGCGGCGATGGAGAGGACCAGAAAGGCGGACAGGGGGTTGTGTTTAATCCAGCTCCGGGTAGAGGGTACAATCTCCATCTTACATAAACCCCATCTCCTCCAGAAACCCGACGTCGATCGGGTGGGCGGACGGTTCTCTCCCCTCCATCCAGCGGGCCACGTACTTGCCGAGTAGGTCGGTCTCCAGATTGAGCAGGGAGCCGGCCGCTTTCTCCGCCAGGTTGGTGTGAGAAAAGGTGTAGGGGATGACGTGAATCGAGACCTCTTCGCCTTCCAGGTCGGCCACGGTCAGGCTCACTCCCTCAAGAGCGATTGAACCCTTCTCGACCACGTACTTATCCAGGCCGGCGGGGATCCGGAGACGAAGGATCCAATCCCGCCCGGCGTGGGTCCGGGCAAGCAACCGGGCGAGACCGTCAACGTGCCCGGTGACAAAGTGCCCGCCCATCTCCCCCCCCGCTTTTACCGCCGGCTCCAGGTTGACCCGGTCCCCGGATTTCAGGTAGGCCAGATTGGTCCGCTCCTCGGTTTCCTTAAGGACGTCCATCGTCAACCGGGGCGGAGCAACCTCGACCGCCGTCAGACAAACCCCGCTGACCGCCAGGCTGTCGCCGGGACGGACAGAGGCGGCGAGGTGGCCGCTGTCGAGAGTAAGTCTTCCGGGGGAAGATGATATGACGACGCCTAATTCCTGAATAATTCCGGTGAACATAATAGTTTGTTTCCTATTGAGGTGGTTATAAGAAAGGCCTCCTGACCTCCGGCTTGAGCCGGTTAAACGATCAAATAGATGCTCAATAATACAGGGATAGCAACGGTATAATCCATTGGTTTTCCTGTCAATCGTCGGCCCGAGGAAAACGATAAATCCGAATAGTAGGGCCGGTCACATATTTCGAGGGGGCGAATTCAGCCAGACATTCAGCCTCCTGAAAGAGGCGGAGATAAAAAGCTGTTTCTTGAGGGTAGCGTTCAGGATCCGCCAGAAAGTTGTCATATGTACCGCTGTTGGTTAATAAATACCGGCAGGCAGAATCCGCGTAATATCCAATCGTCCGGCTGGCAAGGACGGGCTCGTGGATCACCCGGATATTCCTTACCGGATAATCCTGAAAAGTCCACCATTCCTGCACCAGGCAGCTGCCGGGAGGAATATTCTCCTCCACCCATTTGAGGGCCCGAACCGGGGTGGCGTAATTACTATATCTGCGGATCATTTTATAGAGCCGGCCGGCGGGCTGGTAGCTAAGCAGGGCCACCACGCCGACAAGAACCGCCCAGTTCCAACCGCTCCTGAGTCCGATCCTTTCCAACGCCCGAAAACCACTGATCACTCCATAGGCCGCCAGCAGGTAAAGGAGGGGGAGAACGGGAACCAGCCATCTCCCCCAGTGCAGCGCGGGTGCGGAAATTCCGGCCAGCAGGACCAGGGCCGTGCCCGCGCAGAGCAGCACCTTGTGATCCCGCTTCAAGATAGCCACCACTAAACCCACCAGAGCAGCGCCTAACCGCCACCAACCCATATCTCTCGGTATCTCCCGCCCCAGATACCACCAGAGGTTTCCCCAGGGGGTGAGCCCGTCCTGACCCAGGTGCTCAGTTCTCATTTCTGATCGGAGATTGCCCAGAACGGTATCCAGTTGAAATAAGAAATACGGCGTCGCCAGAAGAAAGACCACCGGCACCACGGCCAGGCCGATAAGGGCGGATTTGGCTGTTTTAACCGCCCGGCCGCATCGGACATCTTTGCTGACCAGGACCACTTCCAGCGCGATCAGGACAATAGCCAGCGGTCCCAGGGAATACTTGGTGGCGATCGCCAAACCCACCGCCGCCCCGGCCAGTAAATGATCCACCGACCGCTGAAAACTGAGAAGGCGAAGAAACATATAGACAGCGATTAAACTAAAAAACAGGCTGGCGCTGTCGGTACGCACAATATTGGCGTGGCCCATTATCATCGGGGAAAGAAATACCATCCACCCCGCCAGAACCCCCAGCCCGCCGCCGCCAAGCAATCGTCCGGCCAGGTAGCCAACGTAGATCCCCCCCAGGGCATAAAGGGTCATCAATATTCTGCCGGAAAGATAAAAATCTGCGGAGTGGTTCCGGAAACGGGCCGCGATCTCCGGGGGGGGACAGAAGATCAAGCCTTCCTCGTCGGCGAAATTAGAAAATCGGTAAAGTACGGCCAGCGGATAGATTACCGTGGAACCGGGATGACTGAACCAGAGCGGATTTAGACTGTTGGTGGAGGCCATCCTGACCGCGGGACGAACAAATGTGGGCTCATCCCATATCGGAAGGTAAGGCAGGTTTCTCCGGATAGCCGTGAGGTAGCCAGCCGCCGCTACGATCAGTACCGCGATAATTCCGACAGTCCAGAGATAATTCGACGTTGTTTTCGGCCGGCTCCGGAGAATCGGGTCAACATTTTTCATTATTCCACCCTTCTAGTGTGCAGTCTCAGAAATAACTTGCGCAAATAAGTCATTGCGAGGAGGCCCGATTACTTTCGGGCCGACGAAGCAATCTTTCTGACTACCAAGGAATTGAGATTGCTTCGTTGCTTCGCTCCTCGCAATGACCTCGGGCGCAGGTTTTAATTATGAAACACTTACACCAGAAACAAATTCGATAAATCGGACAAGATGGGTATTTCGACCGCAGTAATCCGAAAGGATGCGGGGATGGTTTACAGATCCCGGGTCGGCCCGGACAATCGACCGAAAATATGCAGATCGAGGCCGATTTTCTCCATCCGCAAATTATTTAACCGCCGGGCTTCTGCTATCAGCTTCGCCCCTTTCCCCCCGATAGCCGGAACTGCGGCCCGACCGCCGATGATGATCGGGGCCAGAAAAAGATGCATTTCGTCCACCAGGTCAGCCTCCAATAGCGCGGCGGCGGTCTCCCCTCCCCCCTCCGCCAGCAGCCGCATAATCCCCCTTTCGGCCAGGCGGCGGAAGAGAACCGACAATTCAACCCGGCCGGAGCGCGAGGGTATCTCCAGGCAGGTTATCCCCCGGGCGGCCAACTTCTTTAGCCGCGATGGCGACGCCGCACGCGCCGAGGCCAGGATGACCTCGTTTCCGCCCCGGCCCGAAAGGAGCCGGGAAGAGAGGTGAATCGGATTCCGACCCTCCAGGATCACCCGCTTCAGGTCCGGGTTCTCCCCGCCCATCCGGGCGGTCAGAAGCGGATCGTCGCGGATGACGGTATGCGCCCCGACCAGGACGGCGTCGGAGAAGGCGCGGAGCCGGTGGACGATCTTCCGGCTGGACGGGGAGCTGATCCAGCGGGAATCCCCCGTCCGGGTGGCGATCCGGCCGTCGAGAGAGAGAGCCAGTTTCAGTGTGGTGTAAGGGCGGCCGGCGACGACCCAGGTAAAAAAATCGCGGTTGAGGCCGTAGGCCTCATCCTCCCGAACCCCAACGGTAACCGCGATCCCCGCCTTTTTCAGAATTCCTTCGGCCCTCCCGCGGTTTTCCGGGTTCCGGTCCCGGCAGCCGATCACCACCCGCCGGATCCCGGCCGCGATAATCTCACCGGTGCAGGCCGGGGTCTTGCCCCGGGTGGAACAGGGTTCGAGATTGACGTAAAGCGTTCCTCCCCGGGCGGCCGGACCGGCCTTGCTCAGGACCCGGGCCTCGGCGTGGGGACCGCCAAAACGGGAGTGGTAGCCGGCGGCGATGATCCGGCCGGACCGGACCAGAACCGCCCCCACCCGGGGGTTGGGGCGGACTGCCCGCCCTCCCCGGGCAGCCAGGGACAGGGCGCGAGCCATAAACCCGCGGTCTATTTCAATTCGGCTGGGCATCGGGGATAGTGCAGTATTTCGGAAATACTGTCCGATGAACTGTCATTGCGAGCGACAGCGAAGCAATCTTAATTCTTGGCTGGGGAAGAGATTGCTTCGTCGCTTTGCTCCTCGCAATGACGTTATTATTTAAGTTATTTCTAAGACGGAACACTAGCAGCTTAAGGACTTAAAGGACGAAAGGGACCGAAGGGACAACCGGGGGACGCCTGGAATTGCCTGGATGGCACTCATTCTTCGGGACTCCTCAGGAGAGCCGCGACAAAGGCGGCCGGGTCGAATTCGACCAGGTCTTCGGCGGTCTCGCCGACGCCGAGGGCGACTACCGGGAGACCGAGTTCGCGGCGGATCGAGACCACCGTCCCCCCCCGGGCGGTACCGTCGAGCTTGGTCAGGATCACCCCGGTCAGGGGGAGGACAGCGGCAAAGCTTTGTGCCTGGGCGAGGGCGTTGCGCCCGAAGGTGGCATCGAGGCAGAGGTAGGCCTCCTCGGGGGCGGAGGGGCGGGACTTGCGCAGAACTCGGACTATCTTGGCCAGTTCATCCATCAGCGGGGCCCGGGTGTGGAGGCGTCCGGCGGTGTCGAGGATCAGGAAATCGTACTTCCGGGCGGCGGCGGCGGCCAAGGCGTCAAAGGCAACCGCGGCCGGATCGCCGCCGTACCGGTGACGGATGACCTCCAGCGAGAGCCGCTCGCCCCAGATCTGAAGCTGTTCAATGGCGGCCGCTCGATAAGTATCACAAGCGGCCAAAAGCACCTTCGAACCGTCCACAGACAGTCTCTTCGCCAGCTTGGCGATCGTGGTCGTCTTACCGGTACCGTTAACCCCGGTCACCATAATCACGGCCGGCCCCGATCCGGGAGACGGCGGCGGCGGAAGGGGGCGGAAGTTGCCGGAGAGCAAGGAGGTCAGTTCCGCGGCCAGGCGATTTCTCACCGATTCGGGGGAAGGATTCTTCTCCAAGTCGGCCTGGGCCCGGACCCGGTCGAGAAGCTCCATCGTAGTCTCCACCCCCAGATCGACCTCAATCAAGGCAGCCTCCCAGTCGACCCAGAATTCTTCCGAGAGCCGGCCCTCCTTCCCCAGCCAGCGGGAGAGGCGGCTCTTCAGGGAGCGCCGGGTCTTGCTCAGCCCTTTCTGTAGATCCTTGCCCATCTCGCCCCTTGCTGCGAACCTTTATGGTCCACTGATTACCACTAATTTACTTATAGAGGGACCCTACCTCGCCCACATTGATAGTCCACAGATTACACTGATTACCACAGATTGATTTAGATCCTTTCCCCGCCCCGGCCCCTTTTGGAGTCCACTAATTACACTAATTACCACGAATTTTTTTAGAGTCCTCTACCTCGGCCCCTTTTAAAACCGCGAATCTCGCGAATCTTCGCTAATGCAAGCGAAGCGATACTACATTTATCACAATGAATGCCGCAGGCATTCCGATCCCGCAAGCCCGAAGGGCGATACTGCTTACTGCTCACCGTTTACTGCTTACCATTCCCCTCTCCCCGGTGAGATTGCTTCGTCGGGCCGAATACCTTCGGCCCTCCTCGCAATGACCCGGGGGCGGTGCCGCTTACTGCTTACTGCTCACTGCTTACCACCCCTCCCCCCCCTCCCCCGCCCTTCCCCCCGCTCTTTCTCTAAGCTGTGCGACCACCCCATAAGGAACGGTGGCATCGGCGATCCGGACGTTTTCCTTGTTGATGCCGTGGCTGTCGGAACCGCCGGTCGCCAACAGACCGTAATGGCGGGCCATCTCCTCGTAGTGGTTGACGGTAAATCGGCTGTGGGAAGGGTAATAAACCTCCAGGCCGACCAGACCCCGGTCAACCAGGTCCGGGATCAGTTCGTCGCGGTTGAGCTGGCCCGGATGGGCCAGCACCGGGGCGCCGCCGGATTTCAGGATCATCCCCAGCGCCTCCTCCACCTCCAGCTTCACCTTAGGAACATAAGCCGGGCCGCTGTTGCCGATATAACGGACGAAAGCCTCGGCCGGGGTCCGCACAAAGCCGGCCCGGACCAGGGCCTGGGCGATGTGGAGACGCCCGACCGCCCCGGTCAACTGGCCGGGAAGGAGGGCCTCGAGGTCAAGCGGGAACCCCATCTCCTTTAGTTTCTCCAGCATCCGGTCCGCCCGCCGGGAGCGGCAATCGCGGAGGTAGGCCAGCCGGGCCTTCAGTTCAGGGTTGCGGTAATCGAGGAAGTAACCGAGCAGGTGCATCTCGGTCCCGTCCAGTTCCACCGAGAGTTCGATCCCGGGGACGACCTCCAGGGAAAAATCGGGTCCGAGGGAGACCGCCTCGGCCACGGACTCCACGGAATCGTGATCGGTGATCGATATCGCCGCCAGGCCGACCCGGCGGGATTCCTCCAGAACTTGCCGGGCCGTATCGGCCCCATCGGAGGCCAGGGTGTGAATATGGAGGTCGGCTCTTCCGCGATCAGGTACGCTGGTCATCTTCTTCTATCTCCTCCCGAACCCGGTCGAGGATACCGTTGACAAATTGGCCGGACTGGGGAGTGCTGAATTTCTTGGCGATCTCCACCGCCTCGTTGATGGTCACCGGAGCGGGGATATCTTCACGCCAGTAAAGTTCATAGAGGGCCAGCCGGAGAATTTGTTTGTCAACCAGGGCCAGGCGGTCGATATTCCAGTTCTGGGAGTGGCTGTCGATCAGGCGGTCGATCTCTTCCCGCCGATCCAGCACGCCGACGATCAACTCTTCGGCGAACCGGCGGGACGATTCAGGGAGGCGGGCCTGGCGGCGGAACTGTTGCAAGGCCTCCTCCCGTTCCTGCCGGTTGAGTTCGTAACCGTAGAGAAACTGGAGAGCCAGTTCCCGGGATTGTCTCCGGTAACCCACTGTGTTTATCCTCCGGATAAACGCAGAGCGCATGGCGCATAGCGCAGAGAGCCTGGGTACCGGGCGCTTTGCTCTTTTCGCTATGCGCTCTGCTCTATGCGCTATGCCAGTTCCTTGAAGAGGTTCGCCATCTCAATCGCAGCCATCGCAGCGTCAAAGCCCTTGTTGCCCCCCTTGGTGCCGGCCCGTTCGATTGCCTGTTCCAGGGTATCAGGGGTGATGACCCCGTAAGATACAGGGACGGAAGCGGCCGCGGAGACGGCGGCGATCCCGCGGGTGACCTGGGCGCTGATATACTGCCAGTGCGCGGTTGCCCCCTTGATCACCGCTCCCAGGCAGATGACGGCGTCGTAGCGCCCGGAGCCGGCCAGCTGAGAAGCGGCGGCGGGGATCTCCCAAGCCCCGGGGACCCAGGCGACTTCGATCCCCTCGTCGGCGGCGCCGTTGCGTTTCAGGGCGTCGAGAGCACCTTCCAAAAGCTTTTTGGTGATGAACTCGTTGAACCGGCTGATCACTATCCCGAACTTCAGTCCCGCCGCGTTCAGCTTGCCTTCATATACTTTCATCTCTTCCCTCCTTGTCTATTCACTGATTCCACTGATAATTCTTGTAGTTTCCCTTCCCCCGCCCCTTTTTTATCCACTAATGGATTCGACTTCGCTCACCACAAGTTTACACTAATTACCACGAATTCCTTTTGAGAGTCCCCTACCTCGCCCCCCTTTTGAGTCCACAGATTACACAGATTACTCAGATCAGTTCCCACTGCCTCAGGCACTATGCGCTATGCGCTATGCTCTATGCGCCTTGCTGCAAGCAAAGCGATACTACATTTACTACAAGGAATGCCCCCGGCATTCCGATCCCACAAGCCCAAAGGGCGATACCGCATACTGATTACTGATCACCGATTACCATCTCCTACAGCTGATGCCCCATCTTCTCCTTCTTGGTTCGCAGGTAGCGACAGTTGTGCTTGTTGGGAGCGATTCGGACCGGGACGATCGAGGTGATGGAGAGGCCGTAACCGCCCAGGCCGACGATCTTGCGCGGGTTATTCGTCATCAGGCGGATACTGGAGAGGCCGAGCTCCTTGAGAATCTCGGCCCCGATCCCGTATTCCCGTAAGTCCGCGGCGAAACCAAGCTCCTCGTTCGCCTCCACGGTATCAAGGCCCCGATCCTGCAGGGCATAGGCCTGAAGCTTGCTCTCGAGACCGATCCCCCTCCCCTCCTGATCCATGTAAAGGAGTACCCCCCGGCCCTCCTCGGCGATCTTCTTCAAGGCGAACTCCAGCTGATCTCCGCAGTCACAACGGGCGGAGCGAAAGATATCCCCGGTCAGACACTTGGAGTGAACCCGAACCAGGACATCCTTCTTCCCCGCCACCTCTCCCATCACCAGGGCCAGGTGGGGGCGGAGGTTGTCGACCAGGGAGGTGAAGAGCTTGACGGTAAAATGGCCGTAGGCGGTGGGAAGATCGGCGGTGGCAGTCTGCCGAACCAGTTTTTCCCGGAAGCGGCGGTTCTGGATCAGGGAAGCTATCGTTCCCATCTTCAGGCCGTGCTCCCGGGCGAAGCGCCGCAACTCGGGGAGACGGGCCATTGAACCGTCATCGTTGATAACCTCGCAGATCACTCCAGCCGGGGTCATCCCGGCCATCCGCGCCAGGTCGACGGCGGCCTCGGTATGGCCGGCCCGGACCAGGACCCCGCCGGCGCGGGCCTCCAGGGGGAAGACGTGCCCGGGAGAGACGATATCATCGGGACGGGAGGAGGGATCGGCCAGGATGGAAATGGTCCGAGCCCGGTCGGCGGGGGAGATCCCGGTGGTGATCCCCTCTCGGGCGTCCACCGAGACGGTGAAGGCTGTGCCGAAATTGTCTCGGTTGTCCCGGACCATCGGCTCCAGGCCGAGGGCGGTCAACCGTTCAGCGGTCATCGGCACGCAGACCAGACCCCGACCTTTCGAGATCATAAAGTTGATCGCCGCCGGGGTGACCTTCTCCGCCGCCATCACCAGGTCGCCCTCGTTTTCCCGGTTCTCGTCGTCGGCGAGAATGACCATCTTCCCGGACCGAAGATCCTCTACCAGTTCGGATATGGTGGCAAAATTCTGCATAAAAAAAACTCCAGAGATTGGCCTCCGGAGCAGGACCCGACCTGACAGAACCGTATCTTCTCTCATCCGGACTTTACCGTCGGCACCGGAATCTCACCGGTTCAGTCCCTTAAAGGAACTCGCGGGCTTTCACCGCCGGTCGGGAATCGCACCCTGCCCCGAAGATTATGTGGACATAATGTAGCCTATCGGAAAGTAAATGGCAAGGGGTTTTTGGGGATTGGGGAATAGGGAATGGCGGTAGCCATTGAACTGATTCACCGGCCGGCCAAGCCGGCCGGGGTCTGGTCGCGGGAGGCGAGGCGGACGGGTAGCCGGTGAACTTGTTCACCCGCGGCGCAAGGCCGCGGGGGTCCGAAATCCGGCCGCCCCCCGGGGTTTATCCCCGGGGAGCGAAAGTTCAAAAGCTACCCGGCACGCCCCCCACCCTCACCTGACCGCCGCGAGGCCGCGAGGTCAGGTGGGAATTGGGGAATTGAGAATAGTAAGCAGTAAGCGGTGAGCAGTAAGCAGAGAAACCGAGGCCGGGACCAGACAAGACTCGATCCCGATAGCGATTAATTATCAGGATAATTCGTGAAGACTATCGGGGATTCGTGGTTTTAAAAAAGGGGCCGAGGCAGGGGGAGCTACAAAAATAATTAGTGGGAATTAGTGAAATTAGTGGACTACTCTTCTTCCCCGGTCTCTTCGGCGCCGTGGGCGGCGAGGCGGACGGAGACCACCTTGGAGATGCCGGACTCCTCCATCGTGATCCCGTAAAGGATGTCGGCCTCGCTGATCGAGCGCTTGTTGTGGGTGATGATGAGGAACTGGGCTTCCTTGACCAGGGACTTGAGCAGGGTGGAGAAGCGCCCGATGTTGGATTCGTCGAGGGGGGCGTCGATCTCGTCGAGGATGTAGAAGGGACTGGGCTGGACCTTGAAGAGGGCGAAGATCAGGGCGATGGTGGTCAGGGCCCTCTCACCGCCGGAGAGAAGCGAGATATGGGAGAGCTTCTTCCCCGGGGGTTGGGCGACGATGTCGAGTCCGGATTCCAGGATATCCTTCTCGCTGTCGAGGATCAGATCGGCCTGACCTCCTCCGAAGAGCAGGGAGAAAAGCTCCCGAAAGTGGGCGCGGACGGTATCATAGGTATCCTGAAGTTTCTGCCGGGCGGTGACGTTGATCTTGATGATCGCCTCCTCGATATCCCGAGCCGCCGCTTCCAGGTCGGCATGCTGATCGGTCAGGAGGGTAACCCGTTCCTGGTAACCCTCCTTCTCCTCGAGAGCGGCCAGGTTGACGTTGCTCATCCGGTCCATTTTGCCCTGGAGAGTCTCCATCTCCGCCAAAAGGGCCTCCCGGTCAACCTCCCCCTCCGGCGCCGCGACCTCGTCCAGTTCCAGGTGGTATTTCTCTCGGATCCGCCGGCAGATCTCCTGTTCCCTGATCCTCAGCTCTGCCAGGGAGACATCCCGGGAGTTGAGCGCCGCCTGGACCTCCTGGAAGCGGGGACGGAGTTTTCGGATCGTCGTTTCCTGCTCCTCGCACTGCCGGTTGAGGAGCGAGATCTCCTCTTCCAGCGCCGTGATCCCGACCCGGCCCTCCTCGACCAGTCTTTCCAGTTGCCCGATCTCCTCCTTGAGCCGGGCGGTCTCATCCCGGAGGGAGGATTCCCGCTCCCGGTCCTCCTCAATCCGCTGGCGACGGGAACGGGCCAACTCCTCCCGTTCATGGTTCTCCACCTCCAGCCGCTTTAGGCGCTGGATAAGATTGTCCTCCTTCTCCCGGGAAGAGGCGAGGGAGATCTTGAGTTCGGTGACTTCGGTTTCGAGCCGGCGCAGATCCCGGGTCCGTTCGGCCAGGGTCTCTCTCAGGGAAGCGATCTCCGTCTCCTCGACCTGGTCCCGACTCGGGCATTCTTTCAGTTCCAGCTCCAGCTGCTGGAGGCGGCCGGAAGATTTGCGCTCTTCCTCTTTCAGGGAGCTGATTTCCGCCTGAAGAGCATCCCGGTTCAACTCCAGCCTCCGCAGAACCTGCCGGCGGCGTTCTTGCTCACTGCGGCCCAGCGCCGCTTCCATCTCCCGTTGATGGAGCCGGTCAACCGCCTCGCCGGCCTGCCGGCGGGCCTCTTCCAGAACCCGGGCACTCTTCGACTCCCCAGATTCAATCCGGTCTAGTTCAGACCGCATCCGGTCCAGATCAGCCTCGAGCGCCGACAGGTTATCCCCCGGGATCTCTCCCGTCCGGCCCGGCCAAAAGAGCAATCCAGGGGGGGCCAGCGAGATCCCGTCAGAGGTGATCCGGCGGGCGGGGGGGAAGAAATCCTCCCTTTCCACTATCCGGGCCAGCTCGTCTTCCCGATCGGCACCGTCGAGCAGGACATCCTCGAGGCCGGAGAGGGGATCGCGGAGGGTGAGAACGGACCGAAGCGGAGAAGCCTCTGCCGGAGGACTGGTCCGCCGGAGCCAATCCAGAACCAGAAACCGGACCGGACCACTCTGCCGACCGCGGAGGAATTCAATCGCGGCCCGGGCGGACGGGCCGTCGGCAACCACCACCGCCCGCAGTTTCTCCCCCAGGGCGGCGCGAAGTAACTGTTCACTCCCTTCGGCGAGTTCGGCAAAGTCGGCCAGACAGCCGAGTACCCCATCCAGACCGTTATCCGGCTCACCGGCCGCGGTGAGAAGGAGGGCGGCGGACGAGACCGGCTCCTCCCCCGAACGGTCCAGCAGCAACCGGCGGCTTGACTCCAGTCCGCTGACGGCCACCAGGATCTCCTCTCTTTTCTTCCGCAGGGACCCCAGCTCACCTTCCCGCCGCTCCACTTCCGCCCGGGCCTTCTCTCCTTCCGTCCGCAGCGCAGCAAGTTCACCCTCGATCCGGCGGAAGAGTGGTTCCGTTTTCTCAATCTCCGCTTCCAGTTCCGCCGCTTCCTCAGCAATCCTCTCTCCTTCGACTTCCAATTTCCGTTTCCGCAGCGCCCGTTCCCGGCCGCCGGCCTGCAGGCCCTGGAGTTCGTTGCGGAGGTGGCCTTCCCGGCGGGAGAGTTCCAGAGAGCTGGACTGGAGCGAGGCCAGCCGCTCCTCAACCGCCGTCCGGGAAGTCCGCAGGGACTCCAGTTCCTTCTCCTTCTCCCGGCGGCTTTCCTCCAATCCACGGTTGGAGGCGGCCAGTTCCTCCCGGCTTTTTGTCAGATCCTCCAGCTCCTTCTCACCGGCGGACCGGGCCGCGGTCAACCGCTCGATCTCCTCGGCCAGCCGCTCCCGCTCGTGTTTCAACTCCCCGCCCCGCTCGGCGTTCAGCTCGATCCGGTGACGCTTCTTATCGATCTCGGCCCGCTGTTCGAAGAGGGCGCCCCTCCCGGCGGCGAGCGCCTCCGACCGCTCCCTCTGCCGGAGACGGAGCTCGGTCAGCTCCCGCTCAACCGAGGCCATTTCCTCCTCCATCGCCCGGTACTGCTCCCGTCCCCGTTCTTTCTCTTCCCCCAGCATCCGGGTCCGGCGGCGCAGTTCCTCCAGTTCCAGGGCCCCGGACCGGAGCTCGACTTCCTTGAGACGGTCCCGGACTTCCCGGTAACGCTCCGCCTGGCGGGCCTGGCGCTCAGCGATCGAGAGCTGGCGCTTGACCTCCTTCATGATGTCTTCCAGCCGCAGGAGGTTGCTCCGGGTCTGCTCGAGCTTGCGCAGGGCCTCTTCCTTCTTTTGGCGGTATCGGCTGATCTGGGCCGCTTCTTCGAGCAGTTCCCGGCGTTCTTCCGGGCGCGACTGAAGAATCTGGTCGATTCGGCCCTGGCCGACCAGGGAATAGGAACGGGTGCCCAGACCGGTCCCGAGAAGAAGGTCGTTGATATCGCGAAGCCGGCAGGGACGCTTGTTGATGAAGTATCCGCTCTCCCCGGAGCGGTAGAGACGGCGGGAGATAGCGACTTCCGAGTACTCGACGGGGAGTCGCCCGTCTGAGTTGTCGAAGGTCAGGGTCACCTCGGCCATCCCCACAGATTCCCGGCCGGAGGTGCCGTTGAAGATGACATCCTCCATCTTGTACCCCCGAAGCAGGCGGATCCGTTGTTCGCCAAGAACCCAGCTGATGGCATCGACGATGTTAGTCTTGCCGCAGCCGTTGGGACCGACAATCGCGGTAATCCCGGGGAGGATCTTCAGCGTCGTCTTGTCGGCAAACGACTTGAAGCCATTGAGTTCCAGTTTCTTCAGGTACATTGTTTCGGTGGAAGTTGTTGCCGGCAAATAGAGTGGAAGAATACTACAGGATCAGGGTGGGAGCCAAGTGAATTATGGGGAATGGGAAGGGAAAGTAAGCAGTAAGCAGTAAGCAGTAAGCGGTGAACAGTGAGCAGTAAGCAGTGAGCGGTGAGCAGTACCGGCACCGGGTCATTGCGAGGAACGCAGTGACGAAGCAATCTCACCAGGCTGGAAGGTTAAGATTGTTGTATCGCCCTGCGGGCGGGCGGGATCGGAATGCCGGAGACATTCCTTGTGGTAGATGCAGTATCGCTACGCTTGCAGCAAGGCGCAGAGCACAGAGCGAAAAAAGCCGGACCGGGCGGGGGGAAACCCCCGTCCGGTCCGGCTCCACTATTTTAAAACGGGTCAAAGACCTGTTTTAAAATAAAGTGTAGATGAACGGACTGGTGGCGGGGTTGCTGGTTAAAAAGATCAGCACACCGAGCAGGAGCAGAAGAACGATGATGGGCAGCAGCCACCATTTCTTCCGCACCCGCATAAACATCCAGAGTTCTTTTAGCAAGCTTGCTTTCATATATAAACCAGCTCCCTTCGGTCGCTGTTTTATAGTGGACCCGACTTCGTCGGGTCATTCACTTCCGGAAAATATCCTTAATCCAATCGTGATGGATCTAATATCTATTATTTTTCCACAGGAAAAATAATAAATTAGAACTGCCGCTCGTAATGATGCCGGTTGAACTCGTAGGGCGGATGCTTGATCCAGTACGAAGGGGCGGTCCGGTCGATCTTCCGCTCGAGGGGATTCTTGCCGAAGATCCGCATCAGCAAACCGACCCCGGTCACCCCGAGGTAGAAGACCAGACCAAGGACCACGGTGGTCAGCAGGAAGGCGACCACCCGGGTGAAGTACATCCAACCGGTATAAATTGGACGGAGAGTATAGGGGGAGAACATTCCCCAGAAGAAGATGACCACGGCGATTCCGTAGAGGATCCATTCTGAATTTCCGGACCACTGGTGGGCGAAGCCGAAGATCGTCCCCCAGAGCACGAGGACGGCGGGGACAATCCGGGCAAAGAGCCGGATATCCTTCTTCTCGGAGGTGAAGTCGAAATCAATCAAGGGTAAACTCCTTCATCCAATCGAACTCTTCCTGCCACTCCTTTTGCTTCTTCTTGTCGAGGATGAAATTTCCCAAGACCAGGTAATCCATCTTGGTCCGCATAAAGCAGCGGAAGGCTTCCTCGGGGGTGCAGACGATCGGCTCCCCCCGGACATTGAACGAGGTGTTGACGATGATCGGGCATCCGGTCTTCTCATCAATGATCTTGATGATGTCATAGTAAAAAGGGTTGTCCTCCCTAACCACCGTCTGCAGGCGGGCCGAATAGTCGACGTGGGTGATGGCCGGGGCCTCGGATCTCACCTGGTGGATGATGGTCCGAAAGCGGAGATAGTCCTCGTTTTCAATCTGTCTCTCGACTTTCTTCGCGTCCTCCAGACGATTCACCTCTTTCAGTTCCCTGACCTCCTGCTGGAGCCGTTCTTTCTGTTCCTCGAGCAGGTCGTCGATTTTTTTCGGATCGGGCATCGGGATCCGTTTCTCCGGCAGGACATCGGTGACCAGGAGCATATAGGGACTGGCGTAGTCGGTCTCGAAGAAGTCGGCCACCCGCTCCCGGAGAACCGCCGGGGCAAAGGGCCGGAAGGACTCGCGAAACTTGATCTTCAGGTTCATTATTGACTGCATCTCGGGGGAGCGGGCATCGCCGATGATCGAGCGGGCTCCGAGGGCCCGGGGACCGAACTCCATCCTCCCCCGAAACCAGCCGATTACGTTCTGGTCGAGGATCAAATCAGCCACCCGCCGGGAGAGATCGCTATCGGGAACAAACTCATACTCGGCCTTGATCTCTTTCAGGAAATGCTCGATCTCCTGATTATCGAAGGCAGGTCCCAGGTAGGAACCTTTCTGGGAATCCTTACCCTCTGTCACCCGCCTCTCGTTGTCCAGGTACTGGTACCAGATGAAGAGGGCCACCCCGAGCGCACCGCCGGCGTCACTGGCAGCCGGCTGGATCCAGATATCCTTAAATGGTCCCTCCCTCAGGATCCGGCCGTTGGCGACACAGTTGAGCGCCACCCCGCCGGCCAGGCAGAGGCTCTCCATCCCGGTCTCTTGATGGACGTGGCGGGCCATCTTGAGGAGGATCTCCTCGGTCACGTCCTGGATCGAGCGGGCACAGTCCATATAGAACTGGGTCATCGTCGCCTCCGGCCGCTGAGGGGGGCGGCCGAAGAGACGGCTGAACTTATTCCCCACCATCTTCAATCCCACCGGGTAGTCGAAGTAATCGACGTTGAGCCGGAATGATCCGTCCTCCTTGATGTCGATCAGGTGTTCCTTGATCAAATCTACGTACTTCGGCTCTCCGTAAGGGGCCAGTCCCATCAGCTTGTACTCCCCGGAGTTGACCTTGAAACCGCAGTAGTAGGTGAAGGCGGCGTAGAGCAGGCCGAGGGAGTGGGGGAAGCGGATGCTGGCCTGCAGTTCAACCCGGTTATCCTTCCCCACCCCGTAACTGGTGGTCGTCCACTCCCCTACCCCGTCCACGGTCAGGAAAGCGGCCTGGCGGAAGGGCGAGGGGAAGAAGGCGGAGGCCGCGTGAGACTCGTGATGCTCGGGGAAGATGATCTTGCCGTGGAAGCCCAGCTCCTTGGTCAGAAGCTCCCGTATGTGGAGTTTCTGCTTCAGCCAGACCGGCATCGCCTGGAGGAAGGACCTGATCCCCTTCGGGGCGTAGGAGAGGTAGGTTTCCAGGATCCGCTCGAACTTCAAAAGCGGCTTGTCGTAAAAACCGACGTACTCGACATCGGCCATCGTAATACCGGCCTCTTTCAGACAGTAATCGATCGCCTGCCGGGGGAACTCCAAATCATGCTTGACCCGGGAAAACCGTTCTTCCTGAGCGGCGGCAATGATCTCGCCGTCGCGGATCAGAGCGGCGGCGGCGTCGTGATAGAAAGCGGAGATGCCGAGGATGTACATTGCTGCTATCCGGTTTTAACTAAAAGGGACCTAAAGGACCGAACGGACCTAAAGGACCCAGGTGCTAATCAGACAAGATTCCGAAGGTAAGGATAGCGAAATACCGAAGGGAGTCAAGGGCTATTCCGCCGGGCCTTCAACTGCTTGATCAGGGCGGGAACGATCTCGAAGAGGTCGCCGACCAGGCCGTAATCGGCGACGGTGAAGATGGGAGCGGCCGGATCTCGGTTGATGGCGACGATCGTCTCCGCCGACTGCATCCCGACCAGATGCTGGATGGCCCCCGAGATCCCGCAGGCGATATAGAGCTTGGGCTGGACGGTCTTCCCGGTCTGGCCGACCTGGTGGGAGTAAGGGATCCAGCCGGAGTCAACCGCCGCCCTCGAGGCCCCAACGGCTCCTCCGAGAAGATCGGCCAGTTCCTGGAGGAGGGCGTAATTCTCCGGGCCCTTCATCCCCCGGCCGCCGGAGACGATGATGTCGGCCTCGGCGATGTTCACGGCGTACCCCAACTCCTCCACCGTCTCCAGGAACCGGGTCCGGGAGAGGCAATCCTCCGGCTTCACCTCAACCTCGATCACCTCCCCCTTCCGAGATGGGTCGGCCTCAGCCTCCTTCATCACCTTGTGGCGGACGGTGGCCATCTGGGGGCGGTAGTTCTCGCAGACAATGGTGGCCATAATGTTTCCGCCGAAGGCGGGGCGGGTCTGGAGGAGGAGTCCCCGCTCGGGATCGATCGCCAGGCCGGTGCAGTCGGCGGTCAGTCCGGTGTAAATCTCGGCCGCCACCCGAGGGATCAGGGAGCGGCCGATGGTGGTGGCCCCGGTAAGGACGATCTCGGGCTTCTTTTCCCGGATCAGGCGGGCGAGGATCCGGGAGTAGGGCTCGTCGAGAAACTCGGCCAGCTCGGGAGACTGGACCAGGTAGACCTTATCGGCACCCCGGGTGATCAGCTCGGCGGCAGCATCGGACAGCCCGTCGCCGATCAGGACGGCGCCCAGCTCGACCTCGCGCTGGTCGGCCAGCGAGCGGCCGGCGCCCAGCAGCTCGTAAGTAACGGACTGGACCTTTCCTCCCTTCTGCTCGGCGACCACCCAGACCCCCCGGTAGGCGGCCAGGTCTTCGGTGCCGCCGCGCTCCCGGCGGAGCACGATGGCGTCAAACTTGCAGGCCCCGACACAGGCCCCGCAGAGAGTGCAAACGTCGTGGTCGATGGTCGCCAGCTTCTCCTCCATCGTGATCGCCCCGTAGGGACAGGACTTCACGCAGATCCCGCAGCCGACGCACTTTTCGGTTATTACCTGGATACCCGACATAACTCAATCCACTAATTCCACGGATTAATTCGAATTTATCCCCCCACCTCGCCCCCTTTTTTGTCCACTAATTACACTAATTACCACGAATTCCTTTTGAGAGTCCCCTACCTCGCCCCCCTTTTGAGTCCACAGATTACACAGATTACTCAGATTGCATCCTCCCTACCCCGGCCTCACTGCTTACCGCTAACCGCTTACTGCTTATTGTCTTTCCCTCCCCCCACCTCGCCCCCTTTTTTTGTCCACTAATTACACTAATTACCACGAATTCCTTTTGAGAGTCCTCTACCTCGGCCCCTTTTTAGTCCACAGATTACACTGATTACTCAGATCAGTTCCCACTGCCTCAGGCACTATGCGCTATGCGCTATGCTCTATGCGCCTTGCTGCAAGCAAAGCGATACTGCATCTACCACAAGGAATGCCGCAGGCATTCCGATCCCGCAAGCCAGAGGTATAACCAAAAGTTGTGGATAGAAGATAGAAAAAGAGCGTATCCTTCCTA
>CAZPMN010000021.1:0-45143 GCA_964587835.1 uncultured bacterium | reverse complement strand
CAACCCATAACCCGAATTATTCACGAAAAATCGCATTTTTCGTGAATAATTCGGGCTAAGGAGGAAGATGATGAAATGGTTATCATTAAGCAGCAGGGTGTCCCGTCCCCCCCGCCGGTTGTATGCCAGCGCCCCGTCCAAGCGCCGCCGAAAAAAGAAGACGGCGCCGGAAAGACCGGCCGGCCCGAGACCGGCTCCGGGTCCGATCCTTTCCCTGCTCCTTCTGGCCGTTTTGGTGGGGGTGACCTGGTGGTTTTTCCATCACTCCCCTCTCTTCGCGGTCGATAAGATCGAGGTGCATAATTACCACGCCTATACCCCCGAGGAGATTATCGAATTAACCGGTCTCGAGACCGGAGGCAATATCTTTCCCCTGGATGCTGCCGCCGCCCGGGAGGGCATCATTCAAAACCGCGATTTCCGCGATGCCCGGGTCCAGAAAATATTTCCCGCTACCGTTCAAATCGAGGTTTTTGAGAGAGAACCTCGGGCTCGGGTCAAGTTCGGGAAACTTTATACCATCGATGAAGAGGGGGTGGTGCTGGGGGCGCGGAAGGAGGCCTCGGAGCGGCATCTGCCTTTGATCCGCGGACTCGATGTGATCAACAATTCCACCGATCTTTACCCTCCGGAGAAACGGGATACCCTTCTCGAGTTGCTTCGGGAACTGGAGCGGCTGGAACTGGAAAGACAGATCCGCATCGACGAGATCAGCGTCGATCTCTCCGACCAGATCAAGATCAAGGCCCAGGGCAGTCTGGACATTACCGTGGGGCTGGGCAGCTACGGGGAGCAGTTGTCGCGGCTGAAAACGATCCTGGGGCAGATGGGAAAGGATCTGGCCCGGGTCCGGGAGATCGACCTGAGATACTCCAAGGTCCCGGTCCGCTTCTGGGACTGATGCGGTTTATTAACCGCGGATTAACGGACAAAATATTTTGCTTAATCTTTCTCCACCGCGGGATTCAAGAATCCGGTGATAGATCTTAACTACTGATAAATAAAATAAAAAATCAGCTTAATCCGCATAATCCGCGGTTATGCTTAACCGGACAGATGAGCCAGAAAGAAGAAATTGTCGCCGGTCTTGACGTGGGAACGACCAAAATCTGTCTCCTGATAGGGGAGCGGACGGGGGAGGGGGAGATTCGCGTTCTCGCCGTGGGGACCAAGCCTTCCCTCGGGCTGCGGAAAGGCGAAGTGGTGAACGTGGGGCAGACCGTGGAGTCGATCCAGAAAGCCCTGGACCAGGCGGAGTCCCTCTGCGAGGAGAAGATCGACTCGGTCTGCGTCGGGATTACCGGGTCCCACGTGGACAGTTTCAACAGCCGGGCGATCCTGCCGGTGCTCAACCCGGCGGCGGGAGTGACCAGGAGGGATATGGCCGCCGCCGTGGCTCAGGCGAGCAAGGTTCCCCTCCGTTCCGATCAGGAAATCATCCACATCCTGCCCCAGGATTTCTCGGTTGATGACCGGAAGGGGATCGTCGAGCCGGAAGGCATTCAGGGGTCGCGCCTGGAAGCGAAAGTTCATCTGGTGACCGCCCGCATCCCGGCGGTTGATAATATCGTCAACTGTGTCACCCAGGCCGGACTGGGGGTAGCGGAGACGGTACTCCAGCAGCTGGCTTCCAGTCTGGCGGTGATGACGGACGAGGAGCAGGAATCGGGGGCGGTTCTGGTTGATATCGGCGGAGGAACCACCGACTACGCGTTTTTTCGCCATGGCCTGGTCTGGCACACTCGAGTTCTCTCCGTGGGCGGAGATCACGTTACCAACGATATCAGCCTGGGTTTGAAGCTCCTGATCCCCCAGGCCGAAGAGTTGAAGAAGAAGTCCGCCCGGGCGCTCGCCGACCGACTGGAGGAGGACCAGGCCCTCACGCTGACTTCCTCGCTGGTCCGTTCTTCCGGCCGCCTGTCTCAAAAGACCCTCTGCCGGATCGTCGAGCTGAGACTGACGGAGATCTTCCGGCTGATCCGCCGGGACCTGGAAGAATCCGGTCACTTTCAGAACATCGGGGCCGGCCTGATCCTAACCGGCGGCGGAGCCCTGCTCAAGGATATCGATCTTCTGGCCAAGAGGGAGACCGGTCTCCCGGTTCGGATCGGCCACCCAATCGGAGTCTGCGGTTTGAGAGAGGTGATCGACAGTCCGGTTTACTCAACCGCGGTCGGCCTGGTCAAGTACGGATTGAAGCAGGGACGGTCCCAGCGCCGGCGGCGTTTCCTCGGCGGGATCCGGGGCTGGCTGGAACAGTACTTTTAACCCGCAACCATACTTAAATTTTTGCTGGAGAGTGCTGATGAATAAACCGGAGGAATCGGGCCGATTATCCCTCTGGGGGGTGGGGAATCAGGGGAGCCGGGTTATCTCCTGCCTGCCGGAAGAAATCCGGCGGCGGGTCAATCCGGTAGTGGTCGACTCTGATATCCAATCGCTGATCTGCGGGCCTCAGGCTCTGAAGATCAGGATTGAACCGCCGGCGGCCGGGGGGGCTCCCCCCGGCGATCCGGAGAGATTGAAGAAGGCCTTCCGGGAGAACGAGGAGAAGATCCGCCAGCAGCTTTCCGGAATCCGGACCCTGGTCGTGATCGGTGGTCTGGGCGGACTGGTCGCCAGCACCCTGATCCCCGCCATCTGTCGGCTCGCCCGGCAGTTGAAGATCTTCACCCTGGTCCTGGCGACCCGGCCCTTCGCCTTTGAAGGGAAGAAACGGGCGCGGGTTTTTGCGGAAGCTGAGGCGGCCATTGAGAAGTACGGAGTCGGACTGGCCTGCTTTTCCCTGGACCGCCTGATCGGGAAGATCGCCGACGACACCCCCCACCAGGAAGTCTTTCACCGTTGCGACCGGGTCCTGGAGGAGGCGGTGGAATGCGTGCTCGCCAATCTCTCGACCCCGCCCGATCAGGGGGAAGCCCGGTCCGGTCTGGGAGACGTCTTCGCCGGTCCCGGCCAGGCGGTGATCGGGGAGGAGGAGGCGCCGCGTCCGGAGGATCTGGTGAAGGCGGCCAAGGCGGCGCTCTCCTCCCTCGCTCTCACCCCCGCCGAGCTGGCCGCGCTCCGCGGGGTGCTGATCCAGATCGCCGGACCCGATCCCCTGCCGTTCCGCCCGATTCAAAAGGCGATCGATTCCGTCTCCCGATTGCTCAACGAGGATACGGAACTGCTCTACACCGTCACCCGCCGAGAGAATCCGGAGGCCAAGACCTGTTTCCGTCTCCTGGCCGCCGGCGTTCCCCCCGCCGCTTCCCGCGGCGGGGCGGATGCCTTCCCGGTAACCCTGAATCGGGGCGGCCGCCGACCCCGGCAGGAGGAGATAGATTTCAATAAATGTACCCGGGGTATATTCGCCAAGAGCGAGCCGACCTCCCGGGACGGGGAGGATCTGGATATCCCCACCTTCATCCGGCAGGGCGTGCAGTTGGGGGGGGACGGGGAGGCCGGAGGTTAAGGACGATGATCTTCGTCAAGGCCGGCAAAATACTGCTGGGGGTTCTCCTGGTCCCGGCCTGCGTCGCCGCCACGGTGGTCTTCGGCCGGGAGGTTTTTCCGGTCCTCTTCCGGGAAGTCTGGTTTCTCGCCGGTCTCTTCGCTTATCTTCTCCTTCTGGGCATCTTCCAGCAGCCGATCCGCACCTATATCTTCGGGCACGAGCTGACCCACGTGCTCTGGGTCTGGCTCTGCGGCGGCCGGGTGAAAGGTTTCAAAGCCGCGGCGCGGGGCGGTGAGGTCAAAACCACCCGCTCGAATTTCCTGATCTTTCTCTCCCCCTATTTCTTTCCCCTCTACAGCGCGCTGGCGCTGGGAATATACTTTCTCGTCGGTGTGATCTGGGATCTGCCCCCCGCTTCCCTGAACTACCTGAGTTTCGCCCTCGGTTTCACCTGGGCCTTTCACCTGACCCTGACCATTTACGTGATCCTCCAGGGTCAGCCCGATATCTGGGCGGCGGGCCGGATTTTTTCCTTCCCCTTCATCTACCTGGTCAACGTGGTGATTCTGGCCGGTCTGGTAATCCTGGTAACTCCGGAGTCCTCGACCAGCCGATTCTTCCCCTCGCTTTGGAAAAGAGCCCGCGGAGATTATCTCTCGATCTGGTATGAAGGCCCGGAATTCTGTCGCCGGCATCTCCAGATCTTCCGCAATAAAGCCTCCGCTTTTCTGGTCGATAGTTGAATGCCGGCCCTTCCCCCCGTGCCCGGTCCCGGGGAAAAACCTTTCTCCCCGGCGGTGTCTTCTTATATACTTCCTGCCAGCCCGGTTGAATTATCGACCGTTTGGGAATACATTTTCGGGAGGAAAGAAGATGAAGATCAAATCGACGGTTCTGCTGGCCTGCTTCGGAGCGGTGATTTTCATCCCCGCCCTCCGGGCGGGAGGGCGGGATCCGGTGACGATCCGGAGGGTCAGGTATGTTGCCAATCCCGCGCCCGGAGCAGTGCCGGGAGATCAAGTGCTGGAGGTCACCTTCACGCTGGACACTCCGACCTGGGCGAAGGGGATGGGCTGGTGTTTGCGGTACTACGGAGATAAAAAAAATCTGCTGGGCGAGGCCCGGGAGGCCTATATCGACCCCTCCCGGAACCCGATGTCGCGAATCCATCAGCGCAGCTTCAAGGGCCAGACCGTCTTCACCCTCCTTTTCCCGCTCCGGGAAGGGGCCGAGCACCTGGTCCTGGCCCTGGGCAACGGATTGCAGACCGAAGTTATTCTCTACCCGTACACCTCCCGGCTCGAGGAGTTCAATATTCCGCTCGAAGAATTGAACGACGCCATCGCCCGCTCCCGCCTGATCGTTCTCGGAGACTGATTCTAAGAGCAAGATCTGCCGGATGGGATAACCGGATGAACTATAGACAGGATAACAGGATTGACAGGATAGTTTTGGGACTAAAGGATTAAGGAACGGGAAATAGCAGTAAGAGCAGTCATAGTGCGTAGCGCATGGCGCATAGCACCCGGCCCCCGGACCACCGATCGCCGATCACTGATTACTGATTACCATTCCCCATTCCCCATTCCCTATTCCCCAAAACATCCTGTTAATCTTGTTATCCCGTCAAAAAAAAAGGGGTGGGGTGAGGGGATCGAGTAGTTCCGGTCCGCAACCCAGAAGATCGTGAATTTTCTTGAAGAGATCAAAAGCCGGATCCTGGTCGGGGATGGGGCGATGGGTACTTATCTCCTCGCCCGCGGTGTCGGTCCCGGCCGGAATTTTGAAGCGCTCTGCCTGACCGATCCCTCCGTGGTCCGGTCCGTCCACCAGGAATACGTGGCCGCCGGGGCGGACCTAATCGAGACCAACACCTTCGGGGCTAATCGCATCCGGCTCCGATCCTCCGGTTACGGGAATCAGGTGGCCAAGATCAACCGGGTGGCGGCGGAACTGGCCCGGTCGGCTGCCGACGATGGGGTTTTGGTGGCCGGGGCGGTGGGGATGATCCCCAGCCCCGATCGGGAACCGCTCACCCCGGGCAGTTCGGCCGCCCGGGAGCTGCTGGAAGCTTACCGGGAACAGATCGATGCTCTGGTTGCGGGCGGGGTGGATCTGATCATCCTGGAGACCTTCGAGGAATGGGAGAACCTCTCCCTGGCCTTGCAGGCAGCCCGGGAAGCTTCCGGGCTGCCGGTAATCGCCCAGATGGCTCATTCCGGTCGGGGAATCTCCATCTTCGGGGCCACCTCCGAGGAGTATTGCCGCCGGGCCCTGAAGTCGGGCGCGGTCGTCTTCGGCTCCAACTGCGGCGGCGGTTTTGCCTCGGTCCGCGAGGTTCTCAAGGGGGCGGCTCGAGTGGAGGGGGCGTTGCTCTCTGCCTTCCCCAACGCCGGGGTGCCGGAAGCGGTCCAGGGCCGGATTCTCTATCCCGCTGCCCCGGATTATTTCGCCCACAAGTGCCGGGAACTGGTCGAACTCGGCGCCCGGCTGATTGGAGGCTGTTGCGGAACCACCCCCCGGCATATTCGGGCCTGGCGCCGGGCCCTGGACGAGATGCTAACCGCCCGGCACCGTCCCCGGTCCCATCAGGTATTTCGGCCGCCTCCTCCCCCTCCGAGGATCTCGGCCGAAGGGGGATTTCTCTCCGGGTTGAGTGGGGCTCGTCTCCCGATTATCGTCGAGATCGACCCCCCGGCCTCCCCCGATCTGGAAAAGGTGGTGGAGGGGGCGGTGACGGTCAAGAACGCCGGGGCGGACGCAATTTCAATGGCCGAGAATCCCCTGGCCGCCCTCCGGGTCTCCTCGGTCTGTGCCGCGGCCGAGGTCCGACGCCGGGCCGGGATCCAGGCGATCCCCCACCTGACCACCCGGGACCATAGCGTGCTCGGTCTGCAGTCGCTCTTGCTGGGAGCGGCGGTCAGCGGCCTGGAGGCGGTTCTGGCGGTGACCGGCGACCCGGTGGGGAAGGGGGACGGGACCGAGAAGCGGGCGATCTTCGCTGTCAACAGCATTCACCTGGCCGGGATGGCCGATCAGCTCAACCGGGGCCATCTCCTTTCCGGCGAGGATCTGGCCCGCCCGACCGATTTTTCCATCGGGGTGGCCTTCAACGCCAACGCGGTCAACCTCGAAGTCGAGGTCGCCAAGCTGCGCAAGAAAGCTTCCGCCGGCGCTCGCTTTGCGATGACCCAGCCGGTCTTCTCCGCCTCCCGGGCGCGGGAGGTAATCGCCGCCTGCGCGGGGATCGAGATCAAGATGTTCATCGGGATCTACCCGCTGATTTCGCTGAGAAACGCGGAATTTATGACCAACGAGGTTCCGGGGATGAGCATCCCGGAGGAAGTCAGGGACCGGCTGCGTTCGGCCGGAGACCGCCCCGCCCAGCGGCGGGCCGGATTGGAGATCGCCTGGGAATTGATCGGGGAGATCAGGGAGGAGCTCGATGGCCTCTACCTGGTCAGCCCCCTCAACCTCTGGACCATCCCCCGGGAACTGGTCCGGAGGGTCCGCGCGGCGGAAAAGACCAAAAGCCTTGACTGAGACAGGGGGCGTAGTAGTATGTGCCCTCTTTCGGAGAACAATAAGCAGTAAGCAGTAACCAGTAACCAGTAATCAGATTTCAAGGAGGAGAGTTATGACAGTTAAAGTCGGCATCAACGGGTTCGGCCGGATCGGCCGCCAGATTTTCCGGATTATTGCCAGCTCCAGTGACCTGGAGGTAGTGGCGATCAACGACCTGACCGACGCCGCCACCCTGGCCCATCTGCTCAAGTACGACTCGGTCCACGGGAAGTTCGCCGGCACGGTGGAAGTCCGGGAAGGGAACCTGGTTGTCAACGGCCGGGAGACCCGGGTCTGCTCGATCAAGGACCCGGCTGAACTCCCCTGGGCGGAAGCGGGAGCGGATCTGGTGATCGAGGCGACCGGGGTATTCCGGGCCGTCGCCGACCTGAAAAAGCATATCGCCGCCGGAGCGAAGAAAGTCTTGCTCACCGTTCCGCCGAAGGATGATCCCGAAGGCGAGGTGAAGCTGATCGTTCTCGGGGTCAACGGTGAGGACCTGAAACCGGACCTGCGGTTTATCTCCAACGCCTCCTGCACCACCAATTGCCTGGCGCCGGTGGCCAAGGTCCTCAACGATTCCTTCGGGATCGTCCACGGATTGATGACCACCATCCACGCTTATACCAACGACCAGCGGATCCTCGACCTGCCCCATTCCGATCTCCGCCGGGCCCGAGCGGCCGCCGTTTCCATGATCCCCACCACCACCGGGGCCGCCAAGGCGGTTGGGAAGGTCATGCCGGATCTGGCCGGGAAGCTCGACGGGTGCGCCATCCGGGTTCCGACGCCGGACGGCTCCCTGGTCGACCTGACCGTGGAACTGGGCCGCGAGGTTACGGTGGAGGAGGTCAACGCGGCGATGCAGGCCGCCGCTGAAGGGCCGATGCAGGGAATCCTGGCCTACGAGACCGATCCGATCGTCTCCATCGATATTGTCGGTAACCCCGCCTCCTCGATCTTCGATTCCCAAGCGACCATGCTGGTCGGCGGCCGGATGGTCAAGGTTCTTTCCTGGTACGACAACGAGTGGGGCTACTCGGCCCGCTGCGTCGACCTGTTGCGGAGAATGGCCGAGTAGATAGCGGATCCCGGCGTCCTTGATGTCCTTTAAGTCCTTTTCGTATTTTTTCCGTCCAGGTCCCGCAATCCTATGAAAAAGCTCGGTATCCAGGACCTGGACCTGAAGGGCAAAAAAGCCCTGATCCGAGTCGACTTCAACGTGCCGCTCGACGGAAACGGCCGGATCACTGACGACACCCGGATTCGGGCGGCCCTCCCGACCATCCGGCGGGTGATCGAGGAGGGGGGGAAGGCGATCCTGGTCTCGCACCTCGGCCGCCCGAAAGGCAAACCCGATCCCGCCTTCAGCTTGGCCGCGGCGGCGAAGAGGCTCGGCGAACTGCTGGGCCGCCCGGTGGCTTTCGGCGACGACTGCGTGGGGCCGAAGGCCCAAGCGGTGGTGGCGAAGATGAACGAGGGGGATGTTATCCTCCTCGAGAACCTTCGTTTCCACTCCGGTGAGAAAGCCGGCGACGACGGATTCGCCCGGCAGCTGGCCGAGCTGGCCGACCTCTATATCGACGACGCCTTCGGCACCGCCCACCGCGCCCACGCCTCGATGGTCGGGGTCGCCGCTTATCTTCAACCGGCCGCCGCCGGTTACCTGCTCCAGAAGGAGATTGAATACCTCGGTTCCGTCCTGACCGCCCCCCGCCGCCCCCTGGTCGCGATCCTCGGCGGGGCCAAGGTCTCGGACAAAATCACCGTGATCGAAAGCCTGATCGAGCGGGTGGATATGCTGTTGATCGGCGGGGCAATGGCCTATACCTTTCTCCAGGCGACCGGGGTTCCGGTCGGCTCCTCCCGGGTGGAGAAGGAGACGGATGGTTCCGACGGGGAGAAGATAGATCTCGCCGGACTGGTGGGGAGTATCCTCGAGCGGGCCGGGAAACGGGAGGTGGAAGTCATCCTCCCGGTTGATCACGTGGCGGCCGACCGTTTCGCCGCCGACGCCGAGTTCAAAGTTGTCCCCCGGGACGGGATCGAGGAGGGCTGGATGGGGATGGATATCGGGCCCGAAACCGCCCGGCTTTATCGGGAGAAGATCCTTGCCGCGGGAACCGTCTTCTGGAATGGGCCGATGGGGGTCTTTGAGATGGAACCTTTTGCCGCCGGGACGATGGAGATTGCCCGGGCCCTGGCCGACTCTTCCGCCGTCTCTATTATCGGCGGGGGCGACTCCGTTGCCGCGGTCAATCTCAGCGGGCTGGCCGATAAGATCACCCACGTCTCCACCGGCGGCGGGGCATCGCTGGAGTTCCTGGAAGGGAAAACTCTGCCCGGGATCGCCGCCCTCAATGACAGTAATCAGTAAGCGGTGATCAGTAATCAGATCTCCGCTCCATCCGCCCGATATTATTCAACCATCAGATAATTTCAATAGGGAGCAATGTATGCGAAAGCCACTGATCGCCGGCAACTGGAAGATGAACAAAACTGTACCCGAGGCGCTGGAACTGGCCGGGCAACTGAAACAGGAACTGGCCGGTTGTACCAGGGTCGATCTCCTGATCTGTCCGCCCTCGGTCGCTCTTTACCCGGTCTCGGAACTGTTGGAGGGGAGCGCGATCGCCTTAGGCGGCCAGGACCTTTTCTGGGAGGAATCCGGGGCGTTCACCGGTGGCGTCTCCGGGCCGATGCTGAAGGCGGCCGGCTGCTCGTATGTCCTGGTTGGCCACTCCGAGCGACGGGAGATCTTCGGCGACAGCGACGAGGACGTGAACCGGAAACTGCAGGCTGCCCTCCATTCCGGGCTGACCCCGGTCCTCTGCGTGGGGGAGACTCTGGATAAACGCGAGCAGAAGGTCACCAAGGAGTTTCTCCGCAAGCAACTGGGGGCGGATATCCGGGGACTGTCGCGGGACCAGGTCGCCCGGATCGTGGTCGCCTACGAGCCGATCTGGGCGATCGGCACCGGGAAGACCGCCACCCCTCGCCAGGCGGGGGAGACCCAGCGGTTCATCCGCGAGTTGTTCGGCGAACATTACGACGCTGCCATCGCCGATAATCTCCGGATTCTCTACGGGGGCTCGGTCAAGCCCGACAACGCCCGTGAACTCCTCGCCCAGGAGGACGTGGATGGTTTCCTGATTGGCGGGGCCAGTCTGCAGGCCGATTCCTTTGTCCGGATTGCCACCGCCGGGGTTCTCTGAAACGGTAAATCCTCTTTTCCTACTTGAATTCCTACCCGGTTGTGGGTAATATGAACTGTCCCGTGTCGGTTGTTCCGTATACAGGAGAAGATAATTTATGCTTTTTACGATTCTGATCGCCCTCTATGTTATCATCTGCGTCTCCCTGATCGTGGTCATCCTGCTCCAGTCCGGGAAGGGGAGCGGACTCTCCGGAATTTTCGGATCAGGGGGCGGCGGGCAGACTATCTTCGGGGCTCGAGCCGGGGACGTGATGACCAAGACCACCACCGTCCTCGCCATCTGTTTTATGGGTTTTTCCCTGGCCCTGGCTCTCATCTCCGCCCAACAGTCCTCTTCGCTGGTCGGGGAAATTGAAGCCGCCGGCCTCGAGATGCCCCGTTCGGACGCCGGGGCCGAAGAGGCATCCGGAGCGTCCGCTCCGGCAACGGTTCCTCCGGAGGAGGCTCCGGCTTCCGTCCCTCCCCCCGGGGATTAGTCGCCGGATAGCTTATTTCTCTGCTGATGGAGTTACGGCTCGCCTGTCCTCGCGCCTTTCCGGGCCGGAGGACCCTGCTGGCTCTGATTCTTCTGGGCTGCCTGTCCGTCCCCGCCTGCCGGCGGGATCCGCCCGTGCGGGAATCCCGTCTCGCGATGGGGACCATCCTCTCTCTGGAGCTGGGGCCATCCGAACCCAACCGGGCCGCTCGGATCATCGAGCGTTGCTGGACCGAGACGGACCGCCTGGAGAAGATATTCAGCCGGTACGATCCGGACAGCGAACTGAACCGGATTAACCGGCAAGCCGGTTTGACGGCGGTGGAGCTCAGTCCGGAGATGGGGGAGGTGCTCTCCCGGGCCCTGGAGATCAGCCGCCTGACCGGCGGCGCCTTTGACATCACCGTCGGTCCCCTGATGGACGTCTGGGGGTTTTTCCCCCGGCGGGAAGGACGGACTCCCGCGCGGGAAGAGATCGAATCGGCCCTCTCCCGGGTCGGCTGGGAAAAAATCAAACTCGATCGGTCGGCGCGTACGGTCCGTTTTCTCGCCCCGAAACTGGAGATCGACCTGGGCGCCCTGGCCAAGGGTTATGTGGTCGACCGGCTGGCCTCTCTTCTGACCGCGGCCGGGGTGAAAGAAGCCTTGATTGACGCCGGGGGGGATATCTATGCCCTGGGCCGTCATCCGGAGGGGAGGGGATGGCGGATCGGGGTTGAACACCCTCGACAGGAGGGTGAGATCCTGGCCGTTCTCGAACTGGCCGACCGGGCCGTCGCCACCTCCGGAGATTACCGGAACTATTTCATATCCCATCGGCTCCGCTACTCCCACATCATCGATCCCCGCTCTGGAGAGCCCGCCCGGACCGGAGTGGTCGAAAGCACCGTGCTCGCCCCCGACTGCCTGACCGCCGACGCCCTGGCCACCGCTCTCTTCGTCCTCGGCCCGGAACGCGGTTTAGAGACACTGGAGAGCGAAGAGAAATGTGAAGGACTATTGATTATCAAGGACGGTGATGGGTTCACCGTCCGTCGGACCTCGGGCTTTCCGCTTTCCGAGGAGAAACGGATATGACGAGCATCCTGGCCAAAATCGGTAAGGACCGCTATCTGCTCGGTGCGCTCCTGGTTATCTTTGTCCTGCTGACCACGGCCCCCCCTTCCCCTCCCTCCGGCAGGATGAACGTCACCCGCTGGGAGGATTACGGAAGGCTGTTGGAACCGGAGAATGCCCCGGCCCACTCCGCCTTTCTGCTCAGACTCTTGAGCATAATCTTCCTCACCCTGCTCGTCTCCGGCTTGGTCCTGGACCTCCAGGCGTTTGCCCGCCGGAACTGGCGGGTCTTCCCTCCAGAGCCGGCGGCTTCCGTCCCCTGGGGGCCAGCCGGGGTGGTCAGACTGACGGTCTATTTTTTCGCCTGCTTCCTCCTCCTGGTGCGCGGGGAAAGAATTTTTCTCGGACTGCTCGGGTTCTCCCCGCCGCCGGCCCGCTCTTGGCTCCTGCTCATCAACGCTTTTCTCCAGTTCCTCCTCCTGCTTGGACTGGCGGAGCTGTTTCTCCGGCGATATCGTTCTCCCGGGCCCGCCCTCCTTCCGGCCGGGGCAACCGGATTCCGCCTCCCCGCTCTGATCTCCAACTCGCCCGGGGAGTGGGGGAGGAGGTTGAGACAGGCGCTCAAGGGTTACATCTGCTTCTTTCCCCTGTTACTCCTCCTGGGGCTGCTCGCCTGGGCCATCACTCGAACCTTCCACCTGCCCTGGCAATCCCATCCCCTGGTCGAACCCCTGCTGGAAGAGGGCAGGGGGGTGCTGATCCTGCCTCTGCTGATCGTCGGAATCATTTTCGCCCCCCTGGCGGAAGAGGTCTTCTTCCGAGGTTTACTCCTCCCCGCCCTCTCCGGGAGGGTCGGGAAGTTCTGGTCCGCGACGATTACCGCCGCCCTTTTCGCTACCCTTCACTTCAACTGGTTCGGCTGGCTTCCGATCTTCGGCCTCGGGCTGCTCCTGGCCCGGGGGTTTCAACGGACCGGATCGCTCCTGGTCCCGATCTTCATCCATGCTTTCCATAACGCCCTTTTTCTGACTTTTACCGTGCTCACCTATCAGGCAACCTGAAACCAAAGAGGAGAAAAGAGATGACCATTCCGACGGTGGAAATCAACGATGACGCGGTCCGGATTATCGACCAGACGCTTCTCCCCTCCGAATACCTGGTCCGGGATATCGTCAGCAGGGAGCAGATGTGGGAGGCGATCAAGAAACTGCGGGTCCGGGGAGCCCCGGCTATCGGAGTCGCCGCCGCCGGGGCCCTGGCGGTCGAGATCGGCCGTTCCCGGGCCACCGATTCCGCGAGCCTGCTGAAAGAACTGGGGGATGCTGCCGACTACCTGTCCACATCCCGTCCGACCGCGGTCAACCTCTTCTGGGCCCTGGAGCGGATGAAAGAAACCGGCCGTTCCTGCCGGGGATGTTCGCCCGCCGAGTTCAAGTCCGCCCTCTTTCGGGAGGCCCGGACCATCCTCGACGAAGATCTCCAGATGTGCCGAACGATCGGGGAAGCGGGAGCGGAGTTGATCCGGGACGGCGCCGGGATCCTCACCCACTGCAATGCCGGGGGGCTGGCCACCTCGGGTTTCGGTACCGCCCTGGCTCCGATCTACGTCGCCCGGGAACAGGGCAAGCGCATGAAGGTTTTCGCCGACGAGACCCGGCCGCTCCTTCAGGGGGCGCGGCTGACCGCCTGGGAACTCCAGCGGGAGGGTATCGACATCACGCTGATCTGCGACAATATGGCCGCCCAGGTGATGAAGGAGGGGAGGATCGACCTGGTGATCACCGGGGCCGATCGGGTGGCCGCCAACGGCGACGGAGCCAACAAGATCGGCACCTACGGGGTAGCCCTGCTGGCCCGGGCCCACGACATCCCCTTCTACATGGCCTGGCCCTCCTCCACCCTCGATCTTTCCCTGACCACCGGAGACGAGATCCCGATCGAGGAACGGGGCGAGGAGGAGATTACGGTTATCGGGGAGAAACGCCTCGCCCCGGAGGGGATTAAGACCTACTCTCCGGCCTTCGACGTCACCCCCCACGATCTGATCACCGCCCACATCACCGAGCGGGGTCTGATCCACCCCCCCTACGCCGAAAATTTCCGCCGGGTTTTCGCCCCGGAATAGGGTTTGGAATAGGGTTTCCGCCGCCGCACGGTCTCCGCCCGGTAGGGGCACGACATGCCGTGCCCCTACTTATTTTCCGGGCCGGTAAACGTAGTTGTTGTCGGCTTCGCGGAGGGGGGGGAGGCTCCGGTCTCTCTCCGAGAGGATCGGGTCGGAGATCGGCCACTTGATCCCGATCTCGGGATCGTTCCAGGCGAAGCCCCGGTCCAGTTGGGGAGCATAGTCGGCGGTGACCTTGTAAAAAAAGTCGACCTCATCGCTCAAGACGCAGAAACCGTGGGCCATCCCAGGAGGGAGGTAGAGCATCTTCCGATTTTCGACCGACAGGGTCTCCCCGATCCACTTTCCGTAGGTCGGTGACCCCGGGCGGATGTCCACCCCGACATCGTAAACCGCTCCCCTTAAGACCAGGACCAGCTTCCCCTGGGCACCGGGGTCTTTCTGGTAGTGGAGCCCCCGCAGCACCCCCCGGATCGAGTGGGAGAGGTTGTCCTGAAGGAAGGGCAGTTCGATTCCGTGGGCGGAGAACTCCGTTTTCCGGTAGGTCTCCATGAAGAAACCCCGGGGATCGGCGAATTTCTCATACTCGATGATCCTGACCCCGGGAATCTCGTGGTCGGTGAATTTAAAGGGCATGGGAATTCTCCGGAACAAACCGGGGCCGGAGTTGAATTTCGGCTCCAGAGGATATATTATAACTTCCTGGTACCGGCGGGAACAAATACTTTTTTCGGGCGGCCACGGTGAAGATCGAAGATATCGGAGAGTTCGGATTGATCGGGGATATCGCCCGCCGGTTTGCGGTCGGGGAAGGGGTGGTCCAGGGAATCGGCGACGATGCGGCGGTGATCTCGGGCCAGACGCGGGGCGCTTATCTGCTGATCGCTACCGACTCGATCGCCGAGGGGGTCCACTTCCGGAGGAGCGCGGGGGGGCGCCGGGTCGGCCGCAAGGCCTTGGCCGTCAACCTCTCCGATATCGCGGCGATGGGGGGTCTGCCCCGATGGGCGGTCGTCAATCTGGGGCTTCCGTCCGGCACTTCGGTCCGCTACTGTCGAGAGATCTACCGGGGGATGGCCGAGCTGGCCGAGGAATTCTCCGTCTCGGTGGTCGGTGGCGATACCTTCCGGTCGCCCCTCGGGGTTGTGATCTCGGTAACGGTGGTGGGCGAGGTGGAGAAGAGTCGGTGTGTGCTGCGTTCCGGAGCCCGTCCGGGCGATGTGATCTGTCTCACCGGTCGTCTTTCCGATCCTCCCCGGAACAAACATTTTGATTTCACTCCCCGGGTCCGGGAATCCCGCTGGTTGGGGGAAGCCGCCTCTCCCACGGCAATGATCGACTTGAGCGACGGGCTCTTTGCCGATCTCACCCATCTCTGCCGGTCCAGCGGGGTGGGGGCGGTGATCGGGGAGAACTCGCTCCCGGTCCCCGCCCGGGCCCGCCGCCGGGGGACCGGGGCCGTGCTTCGGGCGGCGGGGAAGGGGGAGGAGTTCGAACTCCTGGTCTGCCTCCCCCCCCGCTCGGCGGAAAAAATTTGCCCGGAGATGGAAAGCGCCCTTGATACTCCTCTGACTCCGATCGGCCGGATCCTGTCCGAACCCGATCGGCTGGAGTTGATCGATCGCCGCGGGTCTCCCCGCCCCTTCCCCGACCGCGGCTACCGCCATTTCCGGCCGGAGCTGTTATGATCAGGGTAACCACCCACAGTCCTGAAGAGACCCGGGAACTGGCCGCCGACCTGGCGCGCCGGCTGGAACCGGGGTCGGTGCTGGCGCTCCGCGGACCGCTCGGCTCGGGGAAGACCTGTTTCGTCCAGGGGTGCGCCCACGGCCTCGGGGTCAAGGACCGCTACATAACCTCGCCGACTTTCGTCCTGGTCCGGGAGTACCGGGGAAGGTTGCCTTTCTACCACATCGACCTCTATCGGGTTGCTCTCGGTCCGGAGCTTGCCAGTCTGGGTCTGGATGAGTATATCGACGGGGCCGGGGTAACCGCCATCGAATGGGCGGAGAGGCTGGAGGGCTTCCTGCCGCCGGGAACGATTGATGTCAGTTTCGCCGTTCGGGGGGAAACGGAACGGGAGATTGCCATCGCGTCTGGGGAGATAAGCTAGGATGGCCCGGTTCCTCGGTATCGAAACCTCGTCCGCGGTCGGCTCCCTGGCCCTGGCGGAAGACAACATCCCGGTCCGGGAGGTTGAGATCGACACCCGGCTCAACCACTCCGCCCGTCTCTTGCCGGTGCTTGACGAATTGTTGCGGCAGGCGGGCTGGAAGCTGGGGGATCTCGACGGGGTGGGGATAGGTTTAGGCCCCGGATCTTTCACCGGGATCCGGGTCGGTCTGGCCGCCGGGCAGGGCCTGGCCTTTGGCTGTTCCCTGCCCCTGATCGGGGTGGGCAGCTTTCCCGCCCTGGTCCGGGGAAGCTCCTTGAGCGGCGGCCTGGTCGTCCCGCTGCTTGACGGGGGGCGGGGGAGAATTTATGGTGCCCGCTACCGGCAGGATGAAACCGGCATCCGGGAGCTGATTTCGCCCCGGCTGGTCAAACCCGGGGAGTTAAAAGATTTGGTTCGGGGGGGGCGGGTGATTACCCCCGATGGGCTTCGTCTCCGCCCGCACCTGGAAGCAGCGGGAATTCGGCAGTGGGAAGAAGCGTCGCCCCGCGCCCGCGAGGTCGCTATTCTGGCTGGAGAGAAATTCGCCGCCGGGGAGTTCGAGCTTGTCGAACCGATCTATCTCTCCAAATTAAGCTATGCAAAAATATCAAATAAATAATTCCTCGCGGTTCATCCCCATACCGCTACACCGGAATTACTAACTAAATAAAATTTCCGGAGGAAATTTAATTTAATGTATTCCCTTTTCAAAACCTGGGCCGAGATTGACCTGGAAGCGATCCGTTTCAATATCGCCCGGATCCGGGAGCTGGTCGGGGAAAGAGTCCGAATCCTGGTCAGCGTCAAGGCGGACGCCTATGGTCACGGGGCCGTCCCCGTCTCGCGAACCGCGCTGGATGCCGGGGCCGAGTGGCTGGGGGTCTCCCACGTCAAGGAAGCGCTGGAGTTGCGTTCTTTCTTCCCGGATACTCCGATCCTGATTCTCAGTTCCGGGATGAGGGGACACTCCGAATACATCGTTCGGAACAACCTGACCCCGGTGGTCTCTTCTCTGGAGATCGCCCGGGATCTGGCCCAGGCCGCTCTCTACTCCGGGAAGAAAGCCGATATCCACTGTATGATCGATACCGGGATGGGGAGAATCGGGGTCTGGTACGAAAACTGCGTTCCCCTGCTGGAGAAAATCTCCCGGATCAAGGGCCTCCGGCTCCAGGGGCTCGCCTCTCACTTCGCCACCGCTGACGATCCCGATCCCGCCTTCGCCATCCGCCAGCTGGAAAGGTTCCGGAGCGTGGTCGGGAAACTGGCCGACCGGAAAGTCACTATACCCCTCTGCCATATCGCCAACAGTGGGGCTCTGATCAACTTCCCGGAATCGCGGCTGGATATGGTCCGTCCGGGAATTATGCTTTACGGGATTTACCCGGCGGAACACCATCACCAATTGATAAAGCTCCGGCCCGCCCTCACCCTGAAGACCCAGGTAGCTTATCTTAAGACCGTGGAGGCGGGGAGGACGATCAGTTACGGCCGGACCCACACGGTGAAGCGGAAGACCAGGATCGCCACTCTCCCGATCGGCTACGGCGACGGATTCAGCCGCGCTCACTCCAACCTGGGCCAGGTCCTGATCCGGGGCCAGCGGGCGCCGATCGTCGGGATCGTAACTATGGATCAGGTGATGGTCGATGTCGGGGGAATCGAGGGAGTGGAGGTAGGGGACGAGGCGGTCCTGATCGGCCGGCAGGGAGAGGAGCGGATCACCGCCGAGGAGGCCGCGGCCCGGATCGGGACCATCTCCTATGAGGTTCTAGCCCAGCTGGGCAAGCGGGTTTCCCGAGTCTACAAATAATATATTGTTCTTTGCTTCCCGGCTGGGGTGTCTTACTATCGGCTTTCAAAAATAACAGGGAGGAAACGCGATTATGAAGAAAGTTGCCGGCAAGCAGGAGAGAAGAAGCAACGCCACCAAGATCGGACTGGAGCGGGCTCCCCATCGCTGCTTGATGTACGCCACCGGGGTTGATCCCTCCGACCTGAAGAAACCCTTTATCGGGGTGGTTTCCAGCTGGACCGACCTGATCCCCGGTCACGTGGGGATGAAGGACTTGGAACGCTCGATCGAGAACGGAGTTTACGCCGCCGGGGGCAAGCCATTTATATTTACAGTTCCCGGGATATGTGACGGAATCGCGATGGGGCATCCGGGTATGTACTGTTCGCTGCCCACCCGAGGTTTGATCGCCGATATGATCGAGATGGTCGCCCTCGGGCACGCCCTGGACGGACTGGTTCTGCTCACCAACTGCGACAAGATCACGCCGGGGATGCTGATGGCCGCCGGGCGCCTGAACATTCCCGCCATCGTGGTCACCGCCGGCCCGATGCTGGCCGGGCATTATGCGGGCCGGCGCCTCTCCCTGGTCCGGGATACCTTCGAGGCGATCGGCCGGGCCCAGGCGGGAAAGATCGGGGAGGACGAGGTGACCCGGTTGGAGCTCCAGGCCTGCCCCGGGGCCGGATCCTGTCAGGGGATGTATACCGCCAACACGATGGCCTGCATCACCGAAGCGATCGGGATGAGCCTGAGCGGCTGCGCCACCGCCCCGGCCGTTCTGGCCGAGAAGAGACGGATCGCCTACCACAGCGGTCGGCGGATTGTCTCCCTGGTCAAAGATGATATCCGTCCCCGGGCCATTATGACCCGGAAGGCTTTGGAGAACGGGATCGCCGTGGATATGACTCTGGGCGGTTCCACCAATACCGTGCTCCACCTGATGGCGATCGCCCACGAACTCGGAATCAACCTGAAACTTTCCGATTTCGACCGGATCAGCCGGTCCACCCCCCACCTGGCGAATATGCGCCCGGGAGGTGATTATATGATGGAAGACTTGCACCTGGCGGGCGGGATCCCGGCGGTGATGAGGGTTCTCGGCGATCGGGTGAACGATCAGCCGACCGTCAACGGGTCAAGCTGGAGACAGATCTGCCGCCGGGCCCGGGTGACGGATCCGGAGGTCATCCGGACGCCGGAGCGGGCCCACCATCCCGAGGGGGGGATCGCCATCCTCGAGGGCAACCTGGCCCCTGAAGGGGCCGTGATCAAGCAGTCGGCGGTGGCCGAGTCGGTCCGGCGGTTCACCGGGAAGGCCCGGGTCTTCGATTCCGAGGAGGCCGGAATGAAGGCCCTGATGCGGGGCGAAATCGGGGCGGGCACGGTGGTGGTGATCCGGTACGAGGGACCCCGGGGGGGTCCGGGGATGCGGGAGATGCTCTCACTGACCTCGGCGATCGTCGGGATGGGAATGGGGGAATCGGTGGCTCTGATCACCGACGGTCGTTTCTCGGGGGGGACCAAGGGCCCCTGCGTGGGGCATATCTCGCCGGAAGCCGCCGCCGGCGGTCCGATCGCCCTGGTCAAGGACGGTGACGAGATAGTTCTTGACATCCCCGCCCGGCTCTTGCAGGTTAAACTGACGCAGAAAGAAATGGCCGCGCGGCGGAAGAGGTGGGAGGCTCCGGCCAAGAAACTATCCGGTTACCTGGCCCGTTACGCGGCCCAGGTCACCTCCGCCTCCACCGGTGCCGTCCTTCTGCCTGAGTAAAAACTCCGAGAGGCAAGCGGAGAGCCGCGGTTGCACTTTTTCGAAGACGGAAAATTAATCCAAATATCTAAAATTTTCCGGAGGAAAATTTTATAATGAAGGGAGCTAAAGTTATCGTTGATTGTCTGGCTAAGGAAGGGGTCGAGGTTATCTTCGGGTATCCGGGAGGCGCGGTCCTCGACATCTTCGACGAACTCGACCAGTCACCGATCCGATTCATCCTCACCCGCCACGAGCAGGGTGCCGCCCACGCCGCCGACGGTTACGCCCGCGCCTCGGGCAAGGTCGGTGTCTGTATCGCCACCTCGGGTCCCGGCGGGACCAATCTGGTTACGGGGATCGCCAACGCCTATATGGACTCGGTCCCGATGGTGGCATTGACCGGTCAGGTCCCGACCGCGATGATCGGCAACGACGCTTTCCAGGAAGCGGATATTGTCGGGATCACCCGCCCGATCACCAAGCACAACTACTTGGTCACCGACGTCGACGATCTCCCCGGCACCATCAAGGAAGCTTTTTACCTGGCTTCCACCGGCCGCCCGGGCCCGGTCCTGATCGACCTGCCCAAGGATATCCAGCAGGCCAGCACCAGCCGGACCTATCCGAAGAAGGCACACGTCCCCGGCTACAACCCGGTCTTCCAGGGGCACCCCCGCCAGATCAAGAACCTGGCGGCGGCGATAGCCGCCGCCCGCAAGCCCGTCCTCTACGTCGGCGGGGGAGCGATCACCGCCGCCGCTTCCGGCGAGCTGCGCAAGCTGGTGGAGAAGACCTCGATCCCGGTCACCACCACCCTGATGGCCCTCGGCGTCTTCCCGGAGACCAGTCCTCTCTCCCTGGGGATGCTGGGGATGCACGGGACTCAGTACGCCAACTACGCGATTATGGACTCTGACCTGATTATCGCCGTCGGGGCCCGGTTCGATGACCGGATTACCGGGAAGGTCAGCGAGTTCGCCCCCCACGCCAAGATCGCCCATATCGATATCGACCCCACCTCGCTGAAGAAGAACGTCCGAGTGGATATTCCGGTGGTTGGGGATGTCCGGGTGGTTTTAAAGGAACTGAACAAGATCGTCAAACCGGGGAAGATCGGACCCTGGCTGAAGCAGATCAATGCCTGGAAGAAAGAATTCCCCCTGGTTTACGGGGAAAACGGGGTCATCGCCCCCCAGTACGTGATCGAGCAGATTTACCAGGTCACCGGGGGAAAGGCTATCATCACCACCGAGGTCGGCCAGAACCAGATGTGGGCCGCCCAGTTCTACTCGTTCACCGAACCGCGGACCTTTATCTCCTCCGGAGGTTTGGGGACGATGGGCTACGGCTTTCCAGCCGCCATCGGAGCCCAGGTAGCCTTCCCCGACAAGGTGGTCTTCGATATCGCCGGTGACGGATCCATCCAGATGAACATCCAGGAACTGGCCACGGCGGTCTTCAACAAGATCCCGGTCAAAGTGGCCATCCTGAACAACGGTTATCTGGGGATGGTCCGGCAGTGGCAGGAGCTCTTCTACAAGAAACGGTACGCCGGAACGGTATTGGAAGGCAATCCGGACTTTGTCAAAGTGGCCGAAGCCTACGGGGCGATGGGATTGCGGATCAAAGAGAAAAAGGAAGTGGTTCCGGCCCTGAAGAAGGCGCTCAAGTACCCGGGCCCGGTCTTCCTCGATTTCATAGTGGCCGGGGAGGAGAACGTCTTCCCGATGGTCCCTGCCGGCGCCAACATCCGGCAGATGATCAGCGGCCTGGCCTGATTATTTTTCCTGCGGAAAAATAATCGTGTTTAGGGTACTGCTTCCGGGAGCGCCAACGGATGCTGATAATCGAGGGCGTATTCTACCGATTTCGGTTCCGGAATAATTTAGCAAAGTCTGACAAATTCCCGGAATTGAGAGTTTGATGATTTTAAATTCAATGTTTCAACAGTTATCGATGTTTAGTTATTTCTGACGTCGCGACAGGTAGAAAAAACCAAATGTTTTTGCAATCTCCATGTCGTCTGGAGATAAAACCATAACAAAATTTCCGCAGGAAATTTTCACTATTATTTCCGGAGGAAATAATAAAATGAGACATACGATATCCGTTCTGGTCGAGAACAAGTTTGGCGTCCTGGCCCGGGTGGCGGGCCTGTTTTCCGGCCGGGGGTTCAACATCACCAGCCTGGCGGTGGGGGAGACGATGGATCCGAAGATCTCCCGGATGACGGTCGTGGTTGACGACCAGGGTTCCCCTCGGATTATGGAACAGGTCGAGAAACAGCTCAACAAGCTGATCAACGTGATCAAGATCCAGGAGTTTTCCAGTGGCGAATCGATTGATCGGGAATTGATCCTGGTCAAGGTCAAGACCACCACCTCCACCCGGTCGGAGATCCTGGAGATCGCCCAGATCTTCCGGGCGCGGGTGGTTGATGTCTCGCCTTCCGCTCTGGTTCTGGAAGTGACCGGCGCCGACGAGAAGATCCGAGCCATCCTCAATCTCCTCACTCACTACGGGGTGAAGGAACTGGTCAGGACTGGGAAAATCGCGATCGCGCGCGGATGAACAATACTGACTTAATTGACAAGTCGCCCCATCCCGCCTCGGCCGGTCCGGCCACGGCCATTGTTCCCTGCCCGGAGCGGGCGGGAGACTATCCCCACCGTGCCCCCGGGGTCAGCCGCGGTTCAATTTTGATCATAGAAGATGAACCGCTGAACCGTCAGGTCATTGCCCGCGGGCTGCAGATGCTCGGTTATCGGGTCCGTGTGGCTGGAGGCGGGGAAGAAGGTCTGGCCAGCGCCCTGGCCGCTGAGCCCGATCTGCTGATCGTGGATCGGAAGCTGCCGGGTTTTGACGGACTGGAACTGGTGGACCGCTTGCGCCGGCAGGGTCGCCGGACCCCGGTATTGATGATCTCGGCCTATGACATCTCCGCGGAGGACCGAAGGCGGGTCCGGGCTCTGGAGATCCAGGGTTGTTTGCACAAGCCCTTCCGGCTCCGGCATCTGAAGTTGATGGTTCGGTTCACCCTCCGGGGAAATCAGCCGGCGCTCGGCCTGGGTAATCTCCTTTTTCGGGAGACAGGTCTTTCTCTCTCCTCCCGCCGGTTGGCGCAGAAGATTTTCCGGACGGTTTTCCGCGGAGGGCTGGATACCGCCGGCCACGTCCACTTTCACGTCCGGAATCACTCCGATCACCTGATTCTGCTCTGCAGCCGGAAGCACCTGGGTAAGGTGGTGACCAAGTCTCCCGAATGCGGACCCGGCGAGTGTATCCCCTGGGACCGTTCTTCTTTTCAGGGATATCGGCCGGCGTCGGTTCTCAAGGATCTCGGTGACAAGGTCAACCTGGTTCAGATCGATGCCTCTGACTACCGGCTATCCTGGTCGACCCTGCCAGATTTTCTCTGCTGGCTGGATATGAGTTATTGACCGATCCACCGTCGGACCTTTGGCGGTCCGATCGCAATCTGACAGGTTAGAAGGATGAAAAACCGTATCTTCATTTTTGATACCACCCTGCGGGACGGAGAGCAGTCCCCGGGAGCGAGTCTGACCGTTCGGGAAAAGCTCCGGATCGCCCGCCAGCTGGTCAAGCTGGGGGTGGATGTCATAGAAGCCGGGTTCCCGATCGCCTCCGAGGGGGACTTCGAGGCGGTCAGCGCGGTCTCCCGTGCCCTTCGGGGGGTGGCGGTGGCCGGATTAGCCCGCTGCCTGAAGAAGGATATCGAGACCGCTGCCCGCGCCCTGGAGCAGGCGGAGTCGCCGGTGATCCACACTTTCCTCGCCACCTCGAAGATTCACCGGGAGTATAAGCTCAAGAAGAGTAAAGCCGAAATCGTCCGCCAGGCGGTTCGGGGTGTGAAGCTGGCGCGGAAGTACGCTGACCGGGTGGAGTTTTCCGCCGAAGACGCCGCCCGGACGGAGCTTCCCTTTCTGGCCGAGGTGACCGCGGCGGTGATTGGAGCCGGTGCCGCAACCGTCAATATCCCGGACACCGTCGGCTACTCAACTCCCGAGGAATACGGAGAGATCATACGCTACCTGGGGGAGAATGTCTCCGGGATCGACCGGGCCGTGATCAGTGTTCACTGCCACAATGATCTCGGCCTGGCGGTCGCCAACTCGCTGGCCGCGATCCGTAATGGCGCCAGACAGGTGGAATGCTGCGTCAACGGCCTCGGGGAGCGGGCGGGCAACGCCTCCCTGGAGGAGATCGTGATGGCCCTCAAGGTCCGGCGTGATTTCTGGAAAGTGACCACCGGGATCAATACCCGTCAGATCTACAAGACCAGCCGTTTGGTCAGCCACCTGACCGGTATACCCGTCCAGCGGAACAAGGCGATCGTCGGCGAGAACGCCTTTGCCCACGAGGCCGGTATCCACCAGGACGGGATCCTTAAGGAGCGGAGCACGTACGAGATTATGCGACCCCGGGATGTCGGCGTTCCCAAAAGCCTTCTCGTCTTGGGAAAGCATTCCGGCCGGCACGCCTTCCAGGAACGTCTCAAGGTCCTGGGTTACCAGCTGGAGGCGAAGGAATTGGAGCGGGCTTTCGAGAAGTTCAAGTCCCTGGCGGATAAGAAGAAACACGTCTTCGACGAGGACCTGGAGTCCCTGGTGGACGAACAGCTCACCCGCCCGCCGGCCATCTATGCTCTCGATTACCTCCACGTCAGCAGCGGGACCGGGGCCGTGCCCACCGCCACCGTGCGTTTGAAAAGAGAAGAACAGCTTTACCAGGAAGCCTCCTGCGGCGATGGACCGGTCGATGCCGCCTGCCGGGCGATCGACCGGATCACCGGGATTAAGTGTGAGATGCAGAAATACGAACTGAGGGGGGTGACCGGGGGCAAGGACGCCATGGGCGAGGTGGCGGTCACCATCCGTTCTGGGCGCCGGCTTGTCAACGGGAGGGCTTCGTCCACCGACATCATCGAGGCCAGTGTCAAGGCTTACCTGAACGCCGTCAACCGCCTGGCCGCTCGCTCCTCCCGGTCCTGACCGCTGCGGCGTCCCTCGACTTCCGGGGGAAGATCTATGCGTTCCAACCATACCGTTCTCTGCGGCCTGTTCGGGTGGCCGGTGGGGCATTCCATCTCTCCCCAGATTCACAACGCGGCCTTTGCCGCCGCCGGATTGGACTGGCGGTACCTTTCCTACCCGGTCCGTCCGGAAAAGATGGCCGTCGCCCTGCGAAACTTTGCCTCCCGGGGGGGGAGAGGACTGAACATCACCATCCCCCACAAGGTCGCGGTGATCGAGCTAATTGACCGCCTCGAGGACCGGGCCCGGCTGATCGGAGCGGTTAACACCGTCCTCTTCAAGGGTGGAAAGGTCTCCGGTTTCAACACCGACGGGCCGGGTTTCATCCGGTCGGTGAAGGAAGAGCTGAACTTCGATTTCGCCGGGAAGACGGTGGCGGTCTTCGGGGCCGGCGGGGCCGGCCGGGCGGTTGCCGTCGCGTCGGCGCAGGAGGGGGCCCGGGTGGAGATCGCCGATCTCGACCGGTCGCGGTCGGAGGATTTGAGCGAGTGGATCAACCGGGAGATCCGGGAAGGGGCGGCGGGATTCTTTGCCGCTGATACCGACAACGGGAGAACGGTTACCGCTGCTGCCGATCTGGCGGTTGATGCCACCCCCCTCGGCCTTAATCCCTCCGATCCGACCAGCTTTAACCCCGGTCTTCTTTCTTTGACGTCGGCGGTCGTCGACCTGGTTTACAACCCGCCGGAGACAGCCTTGCTCCGAGCCGCCCGAAAACGGGGCCTGAAGGCGATCAACGGTCTGGGGATGCTGGTTCACCAGGCCGCCATCTCCTGGACGATCTGGACCGGTCTTGAGGCCCCGGTGGAAGTGATGCGGTCCGCCGCCCGGCGGGCGATGGCGGAACGGGAGGCGGGGGAGGGATAATGGAGATCTTCCTGATCAGCATTGTCTTCCTCTTCGGCCTGGCGGCGGGAAGTTTCGCCAACGTCATCATCCACCGCCTCCCTCGGGGAGAGTCGATTGTCCTGCCCCGGTCCTACTGCCCGGCTTGCCGGAAACCGATCGCCGCCCGGGACAACATCCCGCTTTTGAGTTTCCTCCTTCTCCGGGGCCGTTGCCGTTTCTGCGGCGCGGCGATCCCGATCCGTTATCCCCTGGTTGAGCTACTGACGGGAGTGCTCTTTACGGCGGTCTATATTCTCCTGGCGGCCCGCGGGGAGAGGATTCTGCTCTTCCCCTTTTACTGGTACTTTGTCTTGACCCTGGTCATTCTCTCCCTGATCGATCTCGAGCATTTCATCCTGCCCGACGTTCTCACCTACCCCCTTTTGGGGTCCGGATTTCTCCTGGCGGTTGTCTCTCCCGGTCAGTTCGGGCCGCCGGGGATCGTTGAGTCGCTGCTGCGTTCCCTGCTCGGGGCCGCGGTCGGGGGGGGGAGTCTCTGGTTGATCGGGCTGTTCGGTAAGGCGGTTTTCCACAAGGAGGCGATGGGATTGGGTGACGTCAAGCTGATGGCGGCGGTGGGGGCCTGGCAGGGATGGGGGATGGCGCTCTTCGCCGTCTTTCTCGCCGCCCTGCTGGCCTTATTCATCGGGGTCACGCTGATCTTGCTGAAGAAGGCCGAGTGGGGATCAAGGATTCCCTTCGGACCCTACCTCGCCCTCGGCTCGCTCCTCACCCTCTTCTTCGGTCATCCAATGCTCTCCTGGTATCTCGGTTTCTACCACTAACCCGCCCTAAATCCGGTATCTAGATGGTTGTTATATGATGTGGCACCCATTTGGGGCTGTCCGGCAATTGCCAATTTAGCCAACTTTCGGTCATTGCGAGGTTCCGGAGCGGAGGAACCGAAGCAATCTCAATCCCCTGAGAAGCCAGCCGTTCTGTTTACAAGTTGAGATCGCTTCGTCGCTGTGCTCCTCGCGATGACAATTTCAGAGATTGCCGTCACTCGGTATCTGCAGTCCGCAAGATTCACAATCCCCTTCAAATGAATCCAATCGTCTGTTAAATTACAGGGGCTTGCAAGTTAGAGTCTTCTGACCATAGGAGAGAGAGCAATGTTGCGTTACCTGACAGCCGGAGAGTCGCACGGGCGTGGTTTACTGGCCATCCTCGAAGGACTGCCCGCCGGGCTGAAGATCGACGGGGGGTTCATTGATGCCGAACTGAAGGCCCGGCAGGGCGGTTACGGCCGGGGAGGCCGGATGGCGATCGAGTCCGATCGGGCCGAGATCTGGGCAGGGGTTCGCGACGGAGTGACGATCGGGGCGCCCCTGGGGCTGGCGATCACCAACCGGGACTTTTCCATCGACCGGCTCCCCCCGGTGACCGCTCCGAGGCCCGGCCACGCCGATCTGGCCGGGGGAAGGAAGTACGGTCACTGTGACCTGAGGAATGTTCTCGAGCGAGCCAGCGCCCGGGAGACCGCCGCCCGGACCGCCCTGGGGGCGGTGGCCCAGCTGCTGTTGAAGGAATTCTCGATCAGGGTGGAGAGCTGGGTGGTCTCCCTGGGGGGGATTACGGCTGGGGAGACATCCCCGGAGGAAAGGAAACGGAGCTTGGCCGTCTCCCGCCTGGCCTGTCCCGACCCGGATGCCGAAAAGCGGATGATCGAGTTGATTGACCGCACCCGCCAGGCCGGCGACACCCTGGGTGGAGTTTTCCAGGTGGAGTTTTCCGGGGTACCGGTCGGACTGGGCAGCTATTCCCAGGGCGACACCCGGCTGGACGCCCGCCTGGCTGCCGCCCTGATGTCCATCCCGGCGATCAAGGGAGTGGAGATCGGTTCCGGTTTTGCCGCTGCCTCCGAGCCGGGGTCCCGGGTTCACGACGTGATCGCCTGCAGCGATGAAGGGATCTGCCGGCTGACCAACCGGGCGGGGGGGATCGAGGGGGGGGTCAGCAATGGGGAGCCGATCGTGCTTCGGGCGGCGATGAAGCCGATCCCCACGCTCTCCCGCTCGCTGCCGACGGTTGACCTGGCGACCGGTCAACCGGCCGCCGCCGCCCGGGAACGTTCCGATGTCTGCGCTCTCCCGGCCGCGGCGGTCGTGGGGAGGGCGCTGGCGGCCCTGGAACTGGTCGGGGCTTTCCTGGAAAAGTTCGGCGGTGACAGCGTTGAAGAAATCCGGAGGAACCTCTCCGGTTACCTGGCCGCCGGGCGGGACTGAAGCTCCCGCTCTGGGGCCGTCTGGTTTTCCCACTACCCCGGCCGGTTAACGGTCTTACTAAGGAGAGCATGAAATAGGTTGCACGTCATTGCGAGGAGCGCAGCGACGAAGCAATCTCAACTTACTGCCTGGGAAGAGATTGCTTCTCCGTCTAAAGCCGGATCGCAATGACTCTGTTCGGGGATGCAACCTATATCCTGCCCTTGTTAATAACTCCATGTCAGCATTGAGGAACATCGTTCTCTTCGGGTTTATGGGTACGGGCAAGTCGGCGGTGGCCCGTCGGCTGGGTGAGACGCTGAACCTCCCGGTGATCGAGATGGATTCCCTGATCGAGGAGCGGGAGGGGAGGGCGATCAGCCGCATCTTCGCCGAACGCGGGGAAGAATATTTCCGGAACCTGGAGAGGGAATTGGTCAGGGAACTCTCCGCCTGCCGCCGCGCGGTTATTGCCACCGGCGGCGGGGTGGTCCTTAATCCCGAAAATGTCCGCGACCTGTCCCGATTCGGACTGCCGGTCTGCCTGACGGCCCGGCCCGAGGTGATCCTGGAGCGGTTGGCCGAGGAGAGCCATCGACCGCTTTTGGAGCGCACCGATCGGGAAGCAACGGTCAAACGGATGCTCAAAGCCCGCCGCCCTTATTACGACCGGATACCCCATCGAGTAGACACCTCGGACCTGAGCGTGGAGGAGGTCACCGAGCGGATAATTTCTCTGTTGGGGAATGGGGAATAGGGAGTGGGGAATGGGAAATAGTATTCGGTAATCAGTATTCAGTAATCGGCAACAGGGACTGTCGTATCGCCCTTCGGGCTTGTAGTATCGGAATGCCGAGGGCATTCCTTGTAGTAGATGTAGTGTCGTTTTTGATTTGATGGGCAGTGAGGCAGTTGGCCCGGTGGCCGGTTACTGATTACTTACTGGTTTCTGCTCACTGCTCACTGATTACTGCTTACCGCTCACTGATCACTGATCACTGTTGTTCATTGCTAACTGCTCAACGTGAGTCCCTCAACCTCCAAACGGGCTCTCCCGGTCTTCCTCGCGGTCTTCCTGGCCGGTTTCTCCGCCTTCTCCGCCCAGATTATCTTTTTGCGGGAGCTGCTGGTCGTCTTCTACGGCAACGAGCTTTCCCTGGGGGTGGTCCTGGGATGCTGGCTCTTCTGGACCGGACTGGGCAGTCTCGGCCTGGGGCGGATCGCCGACCGTTTCCGTTCACCGGTCCTGATCCTCGCGGCGGTCCAGACGCTGCTGGCCTTTGTCCTGGTCCTGACCCTGCCGGCGATCCGCTCGGCCAAGTTGTTGCTCGGTCTCTCCCCCGGGCAGATCGCCGGTTATGGTCCGATCTTCCTGGTCTCCTTCTCGGTCCTCTCCCTGACCTGCCTCCTCAACGGGTTTCTCTTCGCCCTCGGCTGCCGGAGCTATGACCGGGTCTCCGGAGGTCCGGCCGCCGACCCCTCGCTGCGGCCGGCCCGGGGGTTGGGGTTGGTCTACATCGCCGAAGCCCTCGGCTCGACGGCCGGGGGACTCCTGACCAGCCTCCTCCTGATCCGGCTCCTCGATTCGATGCCCCTGCTGACGTTGATGGGGATGCTCAACCTGGCGGCCGCCGGGGTTCTGCTCCTGGCCGGGCGGGGCCGCCGCCGGGCCAGGGGCTTCCTGATCGCCTGGTCGGCGGCGGCGGTCTTCGCTCTGGTTGTTCTCATCTCCGGGCGGACAAAGGTCCTGGACCGACTTTCCCGTCAATGGCAGTGGCGGGGTTTTAAACTGGAGAAGATCGAGAACAGCATCTACGGCAACCTGGTGGTCACCACTCGCGAGAACCAGTTCAGCGTCTTTGAGAACGGGCTGCTGGTCTTCACCTACCCCGACCAGAGCACGGCCGAGGAATCGGTTCACTTCGCCCTCCTCCAGCACCCCGCTCCCCGCCGGGTCCTCTTGATCGGGGGTGGGATGGGGGGGGGACTGGGCGAGATTTTGCGTCACCCGTCCGTGGAGGAGGTCACCTACCTGGAGCTCGACCCGGCAATCATCCGGCTGGCCGGGGAGTTCCTCCCCCCCCGGGCGCGGCGACTCCTGTCCGACCCCCGGGTGGAGATCGTTTACGGCGACGGGCGGCTCCACCTGGAGCGGTCGGCGGAAAAGTATGACCTGGTTATCCTCAACCTCCCCGACCCGCTGACCGCGCAGATCAACCGGTTCTATACCCGGGAGTTCTTCAAGCTGGCCCGCTCCCGTCTCCGAGGGGGCGGGGTGCTCGGTTTCGGGGTCACCTCGTCTCCCAATTACGTCAGTGGGGAACTGAGAAACTTTCTCGGTTCCCTCTACCGGACCCTGGACGGGGTCTTCCCGGCCCTGGTGATCGTCCCCGGCGGGACCAACTACTTCATTGCCGCGGACTCCCCGGCTTATTTGACCGATGATCACCGGATTCTCGAAGAACGGGTCGGGGAGCGTTCGCTCGATCTGAGATATGTCCGGGGGTACTACCTGGCCGACCGGATGAGCCGGGAGCGGATCGAATACCTCCGGGAGATGATCGAGACCGCCCCCCGGGCCCGGGTCAATCGCGACTTCCACCCGATCTCCTACTTCTTCAACGTGGTTTTCTGGTCGAGTTACTTCGCCGGCGAGACCGGGGGGTGGTTGATCCGGTTTCTTCAGAAAGCGCTGGTCATCCGCTGGTGGTGGTTTGGCCTCCCGGCCACCCTGGCCCTCCTTGCTTTCCCCTTTTTCCGCCTCCGCGCTCTACGCTCCCGGGGGGGATGGGTACTCGGGCCGGTCTTCACCTCGGGTTTTTCGGAGATCGTCTTCCAGGTGGTGGTGCTCCTCGCCTTCCAGATCTTCTACGGCTATGTCTACTACAAGCTGGGATTGCTCTTGACCCTCTTTATGGTTGGGCTGGCCCTGGGCGCGGGAACGGTCACCGCCCTCTTCCCGCGCCTGCGGAATGACTACCGGGTTCTCCTGGTCACCCAGGTGGCGATCTGTCTCTATCCGCTCCTCCTCCCGGCGGTCTTCTCCCTCCTGGCCGCGGCCCGGGGTACGGCGGTGGTTTTCATCGTCGGAGAGCGGATAATCTTCCCGCTCCTCCCCCTGACGGCCGGGTTCGTCGGGGGGTTCCAGCTGCCGCTGGCGGGGAGGATCTACTTAAGAGAGCGCAAACAGGTGGGATTGGTGGCCGGACTGACTTACGGGGCCGACCTCTTCGGGGCCTGCCTGGGGGCGGTGGCGGTCAGCGCCCTGATCCTCCCCATCCTCGGGGTAAACGCCACCTGTTACGCTGTCTCCCTGGTCAACCTCGCCTCCCTGATCGTGATCCTCGGCTACCGCCCCCGATGATAGTACTCCGCGATCAGCCGCCAGCGGAGTTCAAGAAACCCTGGTCGGCGTATCCCTTCAGCTTGTAGCGGAGCCCCCGGAGGCTGATTCCCAGGGTATGCGCGGTCCGGGTTCGATTCCCGCCTTTTGCCTTCAATACTCGGAGGATGTGTTCCCTCTCGACTTCGGCCAGTTTACGGTCCGCCATACCTCCGGAATTGTCTCCCGGGTGGGGCTCTTCAATCCGCAGGGACGGCGGCAGGTCTTCCAGGCCGATCCGGTCCCCTTCGGTCATCACGGCCAGGCTTTCGATTGCGTTCTCCAGTTCCCGGATATTCCCCTTCCAGGGAGCCCGGATCAGGGCTTCCACCGCCTCCGGGGAGATCGACTTGGCGGGGAGGGAGTTCCGACGGCAGGACTCCTGGAGAAAGTGAATGGTCAGGAGCGGGATGTCAGACCTCCGGTCCCGGAGGGGTGGAAGGTGAATGGAGATGACCGATATTCGGTAATAGAGGTCTTCACGGAACCGGTTTTTCCTTACCGCTTCCTCCAGGTCGGAGTGGGTTCCGAAGATGAACCGGGCTCCGATCGGGTTGGTCTTGTTCTCGCCGACCCGCTTGAAGACCCGCTCCTGGAGAGTCCGGAGCAGCGTTCCCTGGAGGTCGATATCCATATCCCCGATCTCGTCGAAGAAGAGTGTTCCCTCGTTCACCGTCTCCAGCGCCCCCGGACGGTCCTGATAGGCTCCGGTGAAGGCCCCCTTGACGTGTCCGAAGAGTTCGCTTTCGATCAGGGTCCGGGGGATGGCCGCGCAGTCGATCGGGACAAAGGGGCGGTCCTTCCGGGGACTGTTGAAGTGGATGGCCCGGGCCAACAGCTCCTTGCCGGTACCGCTCTCCCCGGTGATCAGGACGCTGGCCCCGGTGGGGGCGGCCTTCCGTACCAGACGGAATACCTCCGCCATTGCCTTGGAGCGGCCGATAATGTTCTCCAGTCCGTAGTGGACGTTGAGCTCGCGCCGCAATCCCTGGTTGGACTGCCAGAGCTGGTAGTGCTTGACCGCCCGCCGGGCCTTGAGGAGCAAATCCCGGCAGTCGATCGGTTTGGTCAGATAGTCGTAAGCCCCTTCCTGGATCGATTTTACCGCGTCGGAAATCGATCCGTAAGAAGTCACCATAATTACCGGCAGCTCGGGATGATTGAGATTCACTTCCTGCAGGATCGCAAACCCGTCTTTCCCCGGCATCCGGATATCGGTGATTACCAGGCTGTAGTCATCATCCCGCAAAAGGGACAAGCCTTCTTCGGGATCGGCGGCTACGATTACCCGGAAGGAGGTATTTTTAAAGCAGTTTTCGATCAGCTGCCGGCTTAAACGGTCATCGTCGATGACCAGGATTTTCGGGTTCTTCGGCATCTTGAGTTTTAAGTATACCAGTAGGCAAAATTTTCCTAATAATATACCCGGGACCCGGTTCCGGCAAGGGTATTTTATACCTTCGGGGGACTTGGATATGTGCCTTGTCTCCGACGGTTAACCTGTGATATTTTACCATCGCTATGAAGCGGAAGAGTGAGAACCGTTGTGCCCTGTTGGTGGTGGATATCCAGAACGGGTTTATCGAAGAGTCGGAACTCCCGGTTCCGGGGGGTCGGGAGGTGATCCCGGTCATCAACCGCCTGATGCCGTTCTTCCCCGTGGTGGTCGCCTCCCAGGATTGGCACCCGGCCGAACACGGCAGCTTCCACACCCAACATCCCGGCGCTACTCCTTACGATCTGGGGACACTGGGCGGGAAAGAGCAGATCCTCTGGCCGGTGCACTGCGTCCAGGGGACCAGGGGGGCGGAGTTTGCCCCCGGGATCCGGACCGAATACTTTCAGGCGATCATCCGCAAGGGGATGGACCCGGAGGTGGACTCCTATTCGGTCTTCTACGACAACCACCACCGCAACCCCTCGGGACTGAAAGGGTACCTGCAGGAGCGGGGGGTGGGGAGGGTCTTCCTCGCCGGGCTGGCCTTTGACTTCTGCGTCCGCTACAGCGCTCTCGACGCCCTCGAGTTCACCTCTCAGATCGTCGTCATCGAGGACGCCTGCCGGGGGGTGGCCGAGGATTCGGTGGCCGAGACGAAGAGAGAATTCGCGGAGAAAGGTATCCGCCTGATTGGGTCTTCTGAGGTAAAGAACCTCTTGGAGATCTGAGGTTACCCGGCCAGCTCGCGCCAATGCCGCGCCGGCGCCGGCCGGACCTTGTCTTCGGCCGTCTTCCCCCTGGCTCTGGACCAGAGAGGCAGGAGCCCGACCAGCAGTCCCCAGCAGGCCCCTTGCTTGAGAAACTCCCTCCGTCCGATCTTTTTATTCAACTTCATAATTCTGCCTCCAGCTGCGTATTCTGACGTGATCTGAAGATTCCCCGTCGGATTTATCCCCCATTAGCCCGATTTATTCATAAATCGGGCTAGTGAAAATCAGGTTGCCCGAAAATTAATGAGAAGGGGAAACAGCTCAAGTACATAAAATCTTATTTAGTAATATATTGCAAAAATATTTGGCAAATACCATAAGCTTTTGAAAAGGAAGAATAATCTCGAAGTTAGTTACTCGAAAAAGCAGAGTGCAATTTCAACTTTAAGGCACTTCTATCTCTAGGTTATTGACTGTCAATTCACAACCTGAATTATTCACGAAAATTTTTATTTTTCGTGAATAATTCAGGTTAGAGGTTGTCCGATAATTGCCGATTTTGCTAACTTTTGGTCATTGCGAGGTCCCGAAGCAAAGCGGAGGGACCGAAGCAATCTCAATCTATTGAGAAGAAACCTATTCTGTTCACAAGTTGAGGTCGCTTCGTCGCTCCGCGCCTCGTGATGACAATTAGGGGTTTGCCGGCCGGCCGATTCAATGTGCTGTTTAAATTGTCGTGTCTGTTTAATCCCGGCGGTTCCCGCCGGGCTATGATGTTGGACCCCTTCGGGGTCCTCACCCGGTATCAATGCCTCCGGGCAAATTCACCCCATAAGGGTGAACCATCATATCCGGGGGCACCGCCCCGGGGACCGGTTATTCCGGGAAAATGTATGCCCAGACCCCAACGGGGTCCTACGTCATAGCCCGGGGCATCGCCCCGGGGACCGGTTACCCCGGAAAAATTTTTATCCGCACCCCAACGGGGTGCCACATCATAATCGGAATTTTTTGTTTACTTCCAAAAACCCGGGATCTTCTCTCCGCAGTATCTGCACTTCCCGTCCTTCAGGTTATTCTCCCGGACCAGATAGCCGGTTCGGGCGATCACGGTCTTTTTACAGTTGGGGCAGACCGTATTCTCGCCCGGATCTCCGGGGATATTCCCGACATAGACGTAACGCAACCCCTTCTCGAGGGCGATCTTCCTCGCTTGGCGGAGTTTCTCCGCCGGGGTGGGGGGGAGGTTGCGGAGCTGGTAGAGCGGCTGGAAGCGGGAGAAGTAGAGCGGAGTATCCGCCCCGAGGTGGTCGTGGACCCAGCCGGCCAGCCACCCGATCTGCTCCGGGCGGTCGTTCAGGGTGGGAACGATCAGGTTGGTAACCTCCACCCAGACCCCCATCTCTCGCATAACCTCCAGAGTTCTCAGCACCGGGCCCAGTGTCCCTCCGACCACCTTCCGGTAGTACTCCTCGTCGCCCTTCAGGTCGACATTGGCGGCGTCAATGACCGGGCAGAGTTCCCGGAGGGGTTGTTCGTTGATATAGCCGGCGGTGACCATAATGTTCTTCAGGCCCTCGTCCCGGGCCCGCACCGACGTGTCGAAGACATATTCGTAGAAGATGATCGGTTCGGTATAGGTATAGGCGATCGAGAGGCAGCCGTGGCGTTTGGCCTGGGTGACCACGTCGGCCGGCGGTAGATGAAAGTTGCGGGTTTCCTCGGGGGAACGCTGGGATATCTCCCAGTTCTGGCAGAAACGGCAGCGGAGGTTGCAACCGGCGGTGGCGATCGAGAAGGTCTTGCTGCCGGGGAGGACGTGGGAGAGGGGCTTCTTCTCGACCGGGTCGATATGCACCGCGCAGGGGTTGCCGTAGACCAGGGTGACCAGCTCGCCGTCAAGGTTCTCCCGGGCCCGGCAGAAGCCCCGTTGCCCCGGCGCCAGTACGCATAAACGGGGGCAGAGGCCGCACTGCACTTTCCGCTCGATCGACATCGGCTACTCTTCCACTTCCCGGGCGAATTGGGCTCTTCTCGGCTCGATTCCCTTTTCCCGGTACCTGGTTAAAGTTTCCCTTTCCGGAGCGGGGGTAATCCGGGAGGTAACTTTCTGCTCATCGGGCGGCCCTTCCCCGTTCCCCCCTCCGCAGGCTGCTGCCATCAGGAGTGCTCCTGCCAAGAATATTGACCAGATTGGGAAACTTACGTTCATCATTGCCGGTGATCGGCTCTGCCGGAGGGGGCCGCTTCTTTCCCTGCCCCATCCGGCTCCGCTGACTTATATCTTATCATCCATCCTCCTCCCCGGCAACTCCCGGTTCAGCTCTCCGGCCATCTCCCGGAGACTCCTGATTGTATCCAGGGAGAACGCCCCCTGCCGGGAGGAGAAGACGGTGTTGTTCTGCCAGAGGGGGTCAAGGTCTTCGGGAATCACCCCCGCCCGGACCAGGTCAAGATAAGCTCCGGTCTCCGGGATTGGGGAGAAGGCGGCCAGGGAGACCGTCGCCCCCAGGGTGTTGACGAACCGGATATCCCGCTCCACCTCTTCGGGAACTTGTCCGGGGAGGCCGAGCATCAGGTAAACTATGATCTCCGCCCGGCGGTAACCCGCCCCTTCCAGGTATTCCAGCGCCCGGACTAGGTCGCGGTTGCTGACCTTCCCGCCGGTCCTGTCCTGCCGCTTATGTGATGACGACTCCAGGCTGATCCGCGGTTGGATAAATCCGGCCGCCTGCATCAGTCCGGCGGTGATCGGGGTCAGAAACCGGGCGTGCAGACCGTTGGGGGTATGGAAACGGAGACCGATTCCCCCTTCCAGGACCAGAGAGAGGATCCGGTCGAGGTGGTGGGGGGAATCGTAAAGGAGGGCATTGTCGTAAAAGGCGATGTCGGTCGTCCCGTAACGCCGGCGGTAGCCGGTCAGTTCCCCGGCCAGCGCCTCCGGCCGGCGCCTTCTGATTACCGGCTCCAGTCGGGAGGCCGCGCAGTAGGAACAGGAATGGGGGCAGCCCAACCCGGTTCGGATCGCCAGTGCCCTCCGGTCCCGCAGAAGGTCATAATCCGGGGTAATCTCGTCCCCGGCCGGTGGGTCGGGGTGGGGGAAGCCGCAGCCGGCGACCAGATCGGCCAGTTCCTGCCAGTCACCTCGGGTGGTTATCACGTCGGCTCCGCTCTGATCCCGCGCGTGCTCGGAACAGAGGAGGGGATAGAGCCCCCCTAAAACCACCGGAACTTCCGGCAGGGTTTCGCGGAGGAAGGCAATGGTGGAGAAATACCCCGGATACCAGTAGGTCATCGTCGTCCCCAGCAGGATCAGATCCGGTTTCTCCATTTCCTTTAGCCTTCGGAGCGCCAGTTCCCGGGGAAGGCCGTAGCGGTAGTAAGGCCGCTCGACGCCGGCGATCGGCTCGGGTTTCTCCACCGGGGTCTTGAAAAATTTGCCCCGGCCGTAAGGGTCGCGCCGGGGCAGAGCCCCGCCGCCGGCCGCTTCCAGGCAGGGGTCAAAACGGTCGAGGCAGTCGAGCAGGGCTGTCTCCCACCCCCAGCGCCGGAGCACGGAGGCCACCCGCAGGAGTCCAAATGGCTTGAGCCAGAGATCGTAAGCCGCGAAGTCGCAGATCCAGGGATTGACCAGTAGAGCTTTCATCATTGTTGACCGCCGGGAAAGGCGATCCGATTGTAACACTTTACCGCTGCCGGGCTAACACCGTTTCCCGGCTTCAACTTTGATTTGACAGGACTGGAGGGTCTCTGCTACTATCCGCCTCCTTTTCCAGAAGGGCGGGCACCGCCCGGCGGCCGCCGGCCCGTTTCCCCCGAAAAGAGATTGAAGATGAGCGATCAGCAAGATTACCGTCAGACCCTGAACCTCCCCCGAACCTCGTTCGGGATGCGGGCCGGCCTGGCCCAGAAGGAGCCGGAATTTCTCGCCCGCTGGAGCGCGATGGACCTCTACGCGAGGATCCGCTCCGCACGTGAGGGGAAGGAGAAGTACACCCTCCACGACGGACCTCCCTATCCCACCGGCGATCTCCACATCGGGACCGGGATGAACAAGATTCTCAAAGATATCATTGTCCGCTTCCGGACCATGAGCGGATACGACGCCCCCTACATCCCCGGCTGGGACTGCCACGGTCTTCCCATCGAGCACAAGGTGATGACCGGGCTGGGGGAGGGGGCCGAGAAGCTGACCGCGACCGAGATCCGCCGCCGTTGCCGCGAGTTCGCCCTTGGTTTCGTCCGGTCAAACCGGGAGGAGTTCAAGCGGCTGGGCTGTCTGGGCGATTGGGAGAATCCCTACCTGACCATCATCCCCGCCTACGAGGCGGCGGTGCTCAAGGTCTTCCAGGCGATGGTGGAGAGGGGGTACGTCTACCGGCAGCTGAAACCGATCCACTGGTGCGGATCCTGCCGGACCGCCCTGGCCGAGGCGGAGCTGGAGTACCGGGACCGGAAGGATCTCTCGATCTATCTCCGGATGCCCTTGATCACGCTGCCGGAAGATATCTTCCCTGTTGCCGCCGCGGGCCCGGTCTCGATCCTGGTCTGGACCACCACTCCCTGGACCCTGCCCGCCAACCGGGCGGTGGCGGTCAACCCCGCCTTCAGCTACGCCCTGGTCGCCTACCCGGATCCCACCGGCGGTGGGGAGAAGAGGATGATCCTGGCGGCCGAGGCGGTGGAGCGGGTCGCCCGGGAGGCCGAAATCCGGGACTGGACCGTTCTGGCGAAGGTCCCCGGAAGCCGTTTGGAAGGGCTGGTCTACCACCATCCCTGGGAGGAGCGGGAATGCCCGGTGATCCCGGCCGATTACGTCAATCTGGAGGAGGGAACCGGTTGCGTTCATACCGCCCCCGGCCACGGCCAGGAGGACTACCTTTCCGGGCGGCAGCACGGCCTGGAAATTGCCAGCCCGGTCGACGACCGCGGGGCCTTCACCGATGAAGCCTCCGAGTTGCAGGGTATTCCGGTCCTCGAGGCCAATGCTCGGATCGTGGAGCGCCTGGCCGAATCCGGGCTGCTCCTGGCCCGCCAGGAGATCGTCCATTCCTACCCCCATTGCTGGAGGTGTCGGAAGCCGGTGATTTTCCGGGCCACCCGGCAGTGGTTCGTCTCTCTGGAGAACCGGGACCTCCGGCGCCGGCTCCTGGAGGAAATCGAGCGGGTGGAGTGGATCCCGGACTGGGGAAAGACCCGGATCCGGGGGATGCTGGAATCCCGTCCGGATTGGTGCATCTCCCGGCAGCGGACCTGGGGCGTGCCGATCCCCGTCTTTTACTGCCGATCCTGCGGCCGGGAACTTCTCGATCCCGAGGTGATCGAACACGTGACCGGGCTCTTCGGCGAGCGGGGATCCGACTGCTGGTTTGAGCTGGAGCCGGAAGAGTTGCTTCCGCCCGGGACCGTCTGCCCCGGCTGCGGCCGGGCTGATTTCCTCAAGGAGGACGACATCTTCGATGTCTGGTTCGAGTCGGGTTCATCCCACCGGGCGGTGGTGATCGAGGACCCCCGCCTCTCCTACCCGGCCGATCTCTACCTGGAGGGGACCGACCAGCACCGGGGCTGGTTTCAGCTCTCCCTGCTGCTGGCGGCGGCCACCACCGATCGGGCCCCCTTCCGGTCGGTCCTCACCCACGGGTTCGTGGTCGACCGCAACGGGGAGAAGATGTCGAAGTCGCGGGGCAACTTCATCTCCGTGGCCGGCGCCTTGAAAAAATTCCCGGCCGATATCCTGCGGCTCTGGTTTTCCTCTATCGACTACCAGAAGGATATTTCGGTCTCTCTGGACCTGGTCCAGAAGATCTCCGAGTCCTACCGCAAGATCCGCAATACCTTCAAGTACTGCCTGGGCAATCTCGACGATTTTAATCCGGCAGAAGACGGGCTTCCGCCGGAAGAGATGGACGAGATCGACCTCTGGATCCTGAACGAGGCCGCCGGGGTATCCGATCGGGTGACCGAGGCCTACCGCCAGTTCGATTTTCACCGGGTTTACCGGGAGATTCACAACTTTTGCGTTATCCAGATGTCCTCCTTCTATATGGACGTCCTCAAGGACCGCCTCTATACCTACGCCGCGAAAGGACGGAAACGGCGGAGTACCCAGACGGTGCTCTGGGAGATCACCTCGCTGCTGGCCCGCCTGTTGGCCCCGATTTTGGTCTTTACCGCCGAGGAGGTCTGGGGCCACCTCGGCCAGCGGGAGGAACTGGCGGAGAGTATCCATCTCGCCGAATGGCCCCGGCCCCGCCCGGAATGGAAGGACGGGGTTCTGGCAGACCGCTGGTCGAGATTGCTCCTGCTCCGATCCGAGGTTCTCAAACTCCTGGAGGAGTTCCGGACCGAAGGGAAGATCGGGATCTCGCTGGAAGCCCGGATCTCGGTTGAGACCTCCGATCCGGAGTGGCAGGACCTGCTCGAGCGGTACGCGGAGGTTCTGCCCAAGATCTTCATCGTCTCCGGTGTGGAGCTGGCGAAGGTCTCGGGCGAGGCATTCTCCCCGGAGTTCAGGGCCACCGAGATCGACTCGGTCCGGATCCGGGCAGATCGGGCCCGGGGGGAGAAGTGCGCCCGCTGCTGGAAGTATTCTCCCACCGTTGGCGACTGGGCCGAGCACCCGGCGATCTGTGCCGAGTGCCGTGAGCAGATGTCGGGATGCTGACGGCCTTGATAGCCCTGGCCGTTGTCGCGGCCGACCAGGTCAGCAAGTGGGCGATGATTGAGATCCTCTCGGCCGAGCCGGGAGAAAGGATCGTCATCATCGAGGGTTTCTTCGCTCTCCACCTGATCCACAACCCGGGCGCGGCTTTCGGGATCCTGCCCCGCTTCAACCATCTCTTTGTCTTCCTCTCGATTCTGACGGTGGCGGTTCTCCTGATCTTTTTCCGCTCCCTCTTCGCCGCCGGCCGGCTCTCCCGGATCGCCGCCGGGCTGATCCTCGGCGGGGCGATCGGCAACCTGATCGATCGAGTCCGGTTCAAGCAGGTGGTTGATTTTCTGGATTTTCAGTTCGGCAGCTACCACTGGCCGGCTTTTAACATCGCCGACAGCGCCATCTGCGTCGGGGTCGCCCTCCTGCTGATCGCCGTCCTCTTCGGGAAATCAGCCAATCCTGGTGACCGGGAAGACGCCGCCGCCGTCGAGTAGTCTCTCGAAGTTTGAAAAAGGTTCGGGAAAAACTCGCCTTCGCCTTCCTGGTTCTGGGAGAGTCGGCCCGCTCGTTTTCGGCCAACCGCGACTTCCAGTCGGCGGCCGCCCTTGCCTACTACGGCTTCTTCGCCCTGATCCCGCTTTTGCTGGCGGTGCTAATCCTCCTCAGCTGGCTGACCGTCTCCTCGGAGGCGGCCCTGGAGGAGATCGCGCGCCTCACCGAGCAGGTTCTACCCCGCTTCAACGAGGTGATTTTAAACGAGATCGCCGCCCTCTCCCAGCAGCAGGGATGGGGGTTGGTCAGTTTAATCGCCCTCCTCTGGGTGGCGACCCCCTTTGCCTCCGCGCTCCGCTCCGCCTTCGAGCGGATCTTCAAGCGTGACCGCCGGAAGAACTTCCTCCTCAACAAGCTGATCAATCTCCTCACCGTGATCTCCCTCCTCTCGCTCTTCCTCCTCCTGGCCGGCGGGCGGGCGGTCTTCGGCCTCGCCCTCTCCGGTCCGGAGGAGGCGACTCTGCTCGGCCGGATCTTCCGGTTTGTCCTCTCCGCCGGAGTCGGCGTCCTCTTCGTCTCCTTTTTCTTCCTGGTCTTCTGCCCGGCCCGCGTTCCCTGGAGCTCGCGGTTCTACGGCGCCGCCGTCACTACCCTGCTCGTCTTCCTCACCCGCCCGGCCTTTACCCTCTTCCTTCGCTTCAACCCTAACTACGGCTACGCCTTCGGGTCCCTGAAGACCGTCTTTCTGGTCACGGTCTGGATCTACTACACCTTCCTGGCCGTCCTCTTCGGGGCCGAGGTGGCGGCCAACGCCAGGCGGAAGGAAGCCCTCCTCCTCCGGCGACTCTTCCTCACCTCGCGGAAGAGCAAGCCGGCGGGGAGGACTCTCCTGGAGCGGTTCCTGAGGCGCTACTCCGCCGGGGAAGCGATCTGCCGGGAGGGGGATCCGGGGGAGGAGATGTTCTACCTCTCGGCGGGGACGGCCCGGGTGGTCAAGGGGGAAAGAGAGGTGGGAAGACTCCACCCCGGGGATATCTTCGGGGAGATGGCAATGCTGTTGGAAGAAAAGCGGACGGCCACGGTGGAGGCGGAGCCCCCGGAAGTCGAGGTGGCGGTGATCTCCCGGAAGAACTTCCAGACCATCCTCGGCGAGAACCCGGAGTTCGCCGCCCATCTCCTCAAGACCCTGGCCTCGCGGTTGGCCGCCACCACGGATAAGCTCTGCGCCTGAGATGACCCCGCAATCAGACAGGACGGAGAATAGGGTCGAGCTTTCTGTCGGACCGGAGGCGGCCGGGACCCGGCTCGATCTCTTTCTCGCCGGAAGGCTCCGGGGTCTCTCCCGATCCCGGATCAAGCGCCTGGTCGAAAAGGGCGGGGTCCGGGTGGCGGGGAAGGAGGCCAAGCCGGGTCAGAAGCTGGCCACCGGCGAGACCGTTTCGGTCGGACTCCCCTCGCCGGAGGAAGCCGCCCCCCGCCCGGAGCTGATTCCGCTCGACTTCCTCTACCGGGATGATTCCCTCGCGGTGATCAACAAACCCCCCGGGCTGCTGGTCCACCCCCTCCGTTCCGGGCAGGGGGGGACCCTGGTCAACGCGCTCCTTCACCACCTCGGGCCCCTCCCCGAGACCGGCTCGCCGCTCCGTCCCGGAATCGTCCACCGCCTCGACCGGGATACCTCGGGGGTGATGGTCTGCGCCCGGACCGAGGAGGCCTGGGAGGATCTCGGCCGGCAGTTCCGCGCCCGCACAGTCGAGAAGGAGTACCTGGCCCTGGCCCGGGGGCGCCCTCCGGCGGCGGAAGGGGAGTGCACGTTTCCGATCGGCCGTTCCCCGACCCGGCGGACCAGGATGACGATCCGGGCCGGTACCGGCCGCCCGGCCCGGACTCTCTACCGGCTGGAGGAGGAGTTCTCCGGGGTTTCGCTCCTTCGGCTGAAGATCCTCACCGGTCGGACCCACCAGATCCGGGTTCATCTGGCCCGGCTCGGCTGCCCGGTTCTCGGCGACCCGGTTTACGGGGGCAAGAGGAGGGGGGAGTATCCTACCGTCCCCCGCCAGATGCTCCACGCCCGCCGTCTCCAGATCACCCACCCGATCACCGGTGAGCCTATGGAGTGGATCGCCCCGCTGCCCGGGGATATGGAATCGATCCTCGCCCACCTCCGGTCGGTCGAGAAGCCGGGCTAAAGGGGACCGTCAGGACAGCTTCGATCTTATCCCTGCCCGGTCATTGCGAGGAGGCCCGAAAGCTTTCGGGCCGACGAAGCAATCTCCATCAGTGCTTAAAGCCGCGCCTTAACCGTCCATAACCACTGGACACCCGCCGGTATTTTGCTATTATCTCCCGGCCGGCCTTTCACGCCAACCAGAGGAAAGATTATGTTCAGTATGACCGGATACGGCACCGGCAGCGCCCGGGGTAAGGACTTCACCGTCAAGACCGAACTGCAGTCCTACAACCACAGATTTCTCGATATCAAGGTTCGCCTTCCCAACGAGTACGGGCGGCTGGAGAACTGGCTGACCAAGAAGATCTCGGGGGCGGTCTCCCGGGGGAGGGTCAACGTCTATGTCGGCTTCCAGCAGGGCTCCGACCGCTACCGGGTTAGGATCAACGAGCCGCTGGCGAAAAAGTACTGGAAGGCCCTCGGCCGCCTGAAGCGGTCGGTCGGGGCCGAATCCGAGATCAGCCCCGAGTTCCTGATCAACCTCCCCGGGGTTTTGGAGACCGTCACCGGCCTCCCCTCGTCCACCGAGTTCAAGAAGCAGCTTGGGATTAGTCTTGACCAAGCCCTGGAGAAAATGACCGGAATGCGGTCGCGGGAGGGCGCCCGTCTGCGGGCCGACCTCAACCGCCATCTGAAGGTATTCGCCGCCGCTTTCAAGAAGGCCCGGACCCGGATCCTCAAGCGGATCCGGGAGGGGATGGCCCCGGAGCGGGGACGGAACTCCTCTGCCGCCGCCACGGTCGCCAACGTCGAGGAGGAACTCTCCCGGCTCGAGGGACATCTGGAGCAGTTTTCCCAGTACCTCGACTCCGACCAGCCGGTCGGAAAGACCCTGGAGTTTCTCCTCCAGGAGATGCAACGCGAAGTGACCACCCTGGGCGACAAGGCCGGAGACTCCATCGTCTCCGCGCAGGTGGTGACGATGAAGTCGGAACTGGAGAGCCTGCGGGAACAGGCGAGGAACGTGGAATGAAAGGACTGCTCTTCATCATTTCCGCCCCCTCGGGCGCGGGGAAGACCACCGTCTGTGAGGCCCTGCTGGAGCGGACCGACCGGGTCAAGCGGGCCATCACCACCACCACCCGCCCGCCCCGACCCGGGGAGAAGGATGGGGTCGATTACTTCTTCCTCAACGAGGAGGAGTTCCGGGAGAAGCTCGACCGCGGGCGGTTTCTCGAGCACGCCCGGATCTACGATTATTATTACGGATCCGGCCGGGATTACATTGAAAGCCAACTAGAAGCCGGGTATGATGTGGTCCTGGTGGTCGATGTCCAGGGGGCCCGCTCGATCCGCCAACTCGGGGTCGAGGCGGTTTATGTCTATCTCCTCCCGCCCTCCCTCTCCGAGTTGAGGAAGAGGCTGGAGGGGAGGAAGACCGACAGCGCGGAGGTGATCGAGAAGCGCTTCTCCCGGGCCCGCGAGGAGATCGAGCGCTTTCGGGATTATGATTACTGCGTGATCAACGACGATCTCCCAACCGCCGTCGCCGACCTGGAGGCGGTCATCCGGGCGGAGAAATGCCGGACCAGGTATTATCCCCGGATCGTCGAGGAGATTATCAACAGTTAATTCAGAGGAAGGAGTTATGCGCAATCTGACTACCGAAATTTACCTGCAGAAAATCCAGAATATCTACTCCCTGGTCATTCTTGCCGCCAAGCGGACGGTGGGCCTGACCCGGGGCGAGAAGCCCCTGATTGAAGAGGCCCGGCACCGGAAACCGATGATGATCGCCCTGGACGAGATCGCCTCCGACAAGATCACCCTCGCCCCTCTCGAGGAGGAAAAGCAAGAGGAGGAAAAGGATGCCGAAGGAGAAAAAGTCCTCTGAACTCGGTCTGGACGGAGCCCCCGTCCTGCTTGGGGTAACCGGTTCCATCGCCGCCTACAAGGCGGCTGAACTGGCCAGCCGCCTGACCCAGGCCGGCGCGGAGGTCCGGGCCGTGCTCACCGCCGCCGCCCGGGAGTTTGTCACCCCGCTGACCTTCGAGACCCTGACCGGTAACCCGGTTTCGACTGGGATGTTCGGCGCTGAACGGGCCTCCGGTCCGGTTCACATCACCCTGGCCCAGTTCCCCCGGGTGGTGGTGATCGCCCCCGCCTCCGCCGATTTTATCGGGAAGGTGGCGGCCGGCCTGGCCGACGACCTCCTTTCCGCCGTGGTGATGGCCACCCGGGCCCCGGTCCTCCTCGCTCCCGGGATGAACAGCGGGATGTACGAAAATCCGATCGTCCAGGAAAATATCCGGCGGTTGCAGGATCACGGGGTGGAGTTGGTCGGCCCGGAGTCGGGTTACCTGGCCTGCGGCTATGAAGGCCCCGGCCGCCTCGCCTCCCTGGACGCCCTCCTCCAAGCCGTCACCGCCATCCTCTTGCGCTGACCCCGTTCCGGCTTTACCCTCGGTCATGTCGAGGAGGGCGACGCCCGACAAAGCAATCTCAACCTGTTAGGAAGTAAAGTGGTATGTTCGCAAATTGAGATCGCTTCGCCCCTTCGGGGCTCGC
>CAZPMN010000020.1:0-45859 GCA_964587835.1 uncultured bacterium | reverse complement strand
CTTTGTTGCTTTACCTCACCTTTCTGATTGTGTGCCTTTGGAGGCGCACATGTGGCACCCCGTTGGGGTGCTGAATATTTTTCCTTGTCGCTGAAACCCGGGGCTGCGCCCCGGGCTATAATGTGGGACGCCGTTGGCGTCCTTTCCTTCCACCCCAAAGGGGTGAAACATCATAACCCGACGACCTGTCCGGCTTCAGACGGAGCATCGCCGGGGTACAACAAACCCGATAAATCACTCAACCCGCACCCCAAAGGGGTGCCACATCAAAAAGGGAAAAACAGGATATATGCCGGAAGAGAATTCCAACCGCCCGGGGGAACCGATCACGTTCACACCCGGTCTACTTCACGCTTGAACTCCGGGTTTATCCCCTTGAGAAAACCCTTCAGCTCGCCGATCTCCCGCTCCGGGATCAGCTTGATCCGGCCCTCGTGCTCCACCACCCGCATCTTCTGCCCGGGCTGGATCCCCAGCGACTCCCGGACCGGACGCGGGATCACCACCTGGAACTTCGGCGAAACGGTTACAGCCTTCATCGCGATGAGATTATTATGTGTCTGTACCCTACCGACCTCGGTATGCTAAACGTTACCCATCCCCGGATCGGGCTTCTATCCCAATAATTCGGAGCGAGCATAGCACCGCCCGGCAAGACTGTCAAACCACCCCCGCTGATTTGCGATCTGCATTTGCCGGACGCCGGAATATATACTACTCTTACTCTCGGACAGGATTTGTTGAATGGAGGTGCTTTAAGATGAAGACCGCCCGAAAATTTGAGGATGCCGGGGACCGGGTCAGAGAAGTCGTAGAACAGACGTCGCGAAGCGAGCCGCGAACGATTACCCCCTCGTCGACAGCGAGAGAGGGGAACCTGGCTGATTTCTTCAAGCACTCTCCGCTGCGGGGTGCAAATCTCGACCTGGAGCGTAAGCCGCGCCTCGGCAGGGCATACACAGGCAATCAGCCCGGCTGATCCCGAAAACTCTTCACCAGGGCGATGTTGCGGGGGTCGTCCTCGGGGGTTTTCTTCGGGGTCTCGAGGATAAAGGCCTTGTTCTGCAGGGCCGGGTGACGGGCGATCCGGCGCATCCCGGCCAGGCCGATCTCTCCCTCCCCGATGTGGGCGTGGCGGTCACGGCGGGAGCCGAGACCGTACTTGCTGTCGTTGAAGTGGACCAGTTTCAGCCGGTCGAGGCCGATTTCCCGGTCGATCTCCCCCAGGGTCTCCTTCAGCCCCTTCGCGGTGGAGACGTCGTAGCCGGAGACGAAGGCGTGGCAGGTGTCGAAGCACAAACCCAGCTTCTCCCCCGCCCCCGCAGACTCAATGATGGCGCCGATATTCTCGAAACGATGCCCCAGGCTGGAACCAGCGGAAGCGGTGTTCTCGAGGAGGATGGTGGTCCCCAGATCCGGGAGGGTGGCCAGGGTTTCTCTTAATGCCCCGGCCATCTTTCTTACCCCGGCTTCCATCCCCTCCCCCTTATGGTAGCCGACGTGGATGACGAAGCCGTCGGCGCCGAGCAGGTCGGAGCGCCGGAGGTCGTTTTGGAAGGCGGCCAGGGATTTGGCGTAGATCTCCTCGTCCGGAGCGGAGAGGTTGATCAGGTAAGGGGAGTGGATGAAGACCGGGTAGATCTCCTCCTCCCGGCAGCGGCGGCGGAACTTTGCCCCGGCCTCCGGATCGAAGGGGACGATCTTCCAGCCCCGGGGGTTCCCGCTGAAGATTTGGACCGCCTCACACCCGGCCGCCTTCGCCCGGCCTACCGCCTTAACCACCCCCCCTGAGATCGAGATGTGAGCTCCGATACGCATATTGTGTAGCCGGCATTCCTGCCTGTGCGGGCCGGAGGACACAGCCATGAATGTCTGAGCTACTCGGAAAAGACCTCGGCGGTGTAGACGTAGACCTCGGTGGCGGGGTCTTTCCAGGCGTCGGGGGGGAGACCGGCCTTGCCGGCGGTACAGGAGGAGAGGAACTCCTCCTTGGACATATTGTGCTCGGTGGCCACCTGGGGGAGGTAGGTCCCGGTCCTAAACCCCCGCTTGATGTAGATCCCGTGTTTCCCCAGTTCCACCTCTTTCATCGGGTCGGAGACCCGCCGCATCGGGGAGAGGACCGAGATCTCGACAGTCAGCCCGTCGAGCTCCGTCGGACTGACCGGGGGGAATCTCGGGTCGCGCAGCGCCGAGGACTGGGCCATCTCCCTCACGGTCCGATAGAGCGGCTGGTCAGCGGTGAACTGGCCGATGCACCCCCGCAGGGCTTCCCCCCGCTTCAGGGTGACGAACGCCCCCTGATGACCCTGAAGCTCGGGATCCTCGATTGGTGAGGCGGGGAGCGGTCGGCCGTTAACCGCCTCGATCAGGGCCTCCCGGGCGATGGCCAGCAGTTTCTTCCGGGCGGCCGGGCTCATACTTTCTTCAAACTCATTTTCTTCCTTCATCCGTGTCTCCTCTCTTGGTGCGATCGAAGCCGGTTCCGACGGCGCCCAGATGGCAACCGCCCCGTAACCGACCACCCGATTTCTGTCCCCGTAGGGGGAATCAGCCGAGTTGGAATAATCAAGGATCTCCCCCCGTTCCGCCCCCAGGAGGTTGGCCGCGGTCAGGGTGGCGATCACCGCCTCCTCCCCGCACATCGCGGTGGCGAGGCCCGGGACCGGGCCGGGAGCGGGGTGGCGGCAGGCGATCCGGACCCGGTCCGGGTCGAGGGAAGCGACCGCCTCCAGGGTCCGGCGGTCGATCTGACGGGCCGCGGACTCCGGCGGGTAGTGAGAGAGATCGGTGCTGCAGACAATTACCGTTCCCGGGTTCTTCCGGACGGCCTCCGCCAGCGCCTCGCCCAGTCGGGTCACGACCCCGGGGTCGGTCCGGCCGATCAGGATCGGGACGATGGAAAAATCCGGCAGAATCCGCTGGAGAATCGGTAATTCCACTTCCAGGGAATGTTCCTGGGCCTGAACCCCTTCCGGGACGCCGAAGGCCTGATCTCGGGTCTTGATCCAGTCGGCCAGTTCCCGGTTGACCGGGACCACCCCGAGGGGGGTGCGGTAACCGTCACCGGCGAAGACCGAGACCCCGGAGAAATGCGCCCGGTGGGCGCAGCCGATCAGTAAAACATTCTTCACCCCCCTCCCCTTCAGGAGGGCCAGGGACCTGGCGGCGGTCCGGCCGGAGAAGACATACCCTGCGTGGGGGGCGAGCACCGCCAGCAGATCCCCCTCCCGGGAATCGGGTTCAGCCTCGGCCAGCAGACCGTCCACCGCCTGCTTCAGCTCGCCGGGATCGCCGGGGTAGAACTGCCCCGCCACCGCCGACGGACGGATCTGGCCTTCCGCTTCCTTCCCCGCCGGAGACGGCTCCCCCCCCGAACAGGCCGAGAGGGGGAGCAACAAGCAGCAAAGGCCGAAGACACCCCGCGCTAACGCAAGGCCGATAAAGTTCGGGTCTTTCATACCGTATTCACTCTTGAGCGCCTGGCCGGCAATTGGCGATTACGCATATTTCCGGGTTAGTGCGAGAAACGCGATCCCTCGCTGAAGCTCGGGACAGGCTCGCAATCTCAACCTGTTGGAGCAGAATAAGTTTTATCCTCAATTTGAGATCGCTTCTCCCCGATTACCATCGGGGCTCGCGATGACAATCAGGGATTTGCCGGGTAACCTCTTTAATCTGCACTCATTATCGTACCATCGAAAAGGTAAGTTTTCGACACAAAATTCCCCGCGCCGCCCCGGAGGCGGAGCGGGGAATTTTAATTTGACATTGATATCCGCCCCGTTATATTAGACGGTACCTTGAGCTCAACGTTGTTGGGAGTGAGCGTTTATGGGGCTGTAGCTCAGCTGGGAGAGCACATGGCTGGCAGCCATGGGGTCAGGGGTTCGAGCCCCCTCAGCTCCATCGAAAAAGGCCGGACCGCTTCCGCGGGCCGGCCTTTTTGATGGTGGAATATATTCTACCGGAGAATAGTCAAAGCTCCCCGCTCCGGCAGAGAGTTAATGCCGGATATTCCCTTTCCGAAAAAATTTTAAAATATGCTTGACCCGATAGGCGTTTCTATCTATAGTAACACCAGGATGAGAAAAACAGTCGAAAACGCTATCGGTTTCTTCGCCTGGGCCGGGACCCGGCTTTAGCCGGGGTCCGCCGGGCGTTTTCGGCGTGTCCGAACCGCGGGACCCTGGAGAGGGGGAGCCCGCGGATTTTTTCTTCACGGATGAAGATCGATTTCAGGCAAATAAAATGGAGACTACAATGTACTACCCGGATCAGCAATTATTTCGCCAGAAGGCCCGGCAGGGGAACCTGGTCCCGGTCTATACCGAGGTGATCGCCGACCTGGAGACCCCGGTCTCGGCCTTTCTCAAGCTGGAGAACTCGCCCTACTCCTTCCTGTTGGAGAGCGTGGAGCCGGGAGCGGGGATCGGGCGCTACTCCTTTCTCGGGGGCGACCCCTCCCTGGTCTTCAAGAGCCGGGCCGGGGAAGTCGAGATCAGCGAGCGGGGCCGGTCCCGGAAGGTGAGAACGAAGAACCCCCTGATGTTCCTGAAAGGGCTGCTCGAAAACTACCGCCCGGTCCGCGACGAGTCCCTCCCCCCCTTCTCCGGGGGGGCGGTCGGTTACGTCAGCTACGACTGCGCCCGCTACTTCGAGAAACTCCCCGCGGAGAAACTCGACGAGCTGGGCCTCCCCGACTTAAGCTTTATGGTCGCCGACACCCTGCTGATCTTCGACCGGCTGACCAACAAGATCAAGATCGTCGCCAACGCCCATGTCGAGGGCGACCCCGACGCCGCCTATTCCGATGCGGTCTCTCGGATCGAGACCCTCCTCGGACGGTTGCTGGGGACCTCCCCCGGAACTTACTTCCAGCCCCCGGCCGACCGGCCGGGGGGTAAACTGGAAGGCCGGACCAAGCCGAAAGACTTCCAGCGGGCGGTCCTTAAGGCCCAGGAGTACATCCGGGCCGGGGACATCCTCCAGGTCGTCCTCTCCCAGCGCTTCCAGGCCCCCCTCTCCACTTCCCCCTTCAACGTCTACCGGGCGCTCAGAACGATCAACCCCTCACCCTATATGTTCTTCCTCCGTTTCGACGACCTCCACCTGGTCGGCTCCTCGCCCGAGATTATGGTCCAGGCGACCGACGGCGAGGTCCGGCTGAGACCGATCGCCGGCACCCGGCCGCGGGGAATCTCGAAACTGGAGGACGAGCGGCTGGAGGCGGAACTTCTGGCCGACCCCAAGGAACTGGCCGAACATGTTATGCTGGTCGATCTCGGCCGCAACGACCTGGGCCGGGTCGCCGTCCCCGGCTCGGTCCGGGTAAACGAGATGATGGCGATCGAGCGCTACTCCCACGTGATGCACATCGTCTCCGACCTGCGGGGGAAGCTCGACCCCTCCCGGGACGCCTACGACGCCTTCGCCGCCGCCTTCCCGGCCGGAACGGTCAGCGGGGCGCCGAAGATCCGGGCGATGGAGATTATCGAGGAACTCGAGCCCTTCCACCGCGGTCCTTACGGAGGGGCGGTCGGCTACTTCAGCTTCGACGGCAACCTCGATTCCTGCATCCTGATCCGGACCATCATCGTCAAGGACAAGACCGCCTTTATCCAGGCCGGGGCCGGGATCGTCGCCGACTCGGTCCCGGAACGGGAACACCAGGAATGTTTAAACAAGGCCCAGGCCCTCTTCCGGGCGGTTCAAATGGCCGAAGGAGGTCTGAAGTGATCCTGCTCATCGACAATTACGATTCCTTTACCTACAACCTGAAGCAGTACCTGGAGGAACTGGGGGCCGAGGTGACGGTCCGGCGCAACGACCAGATCACCGTCGAGGAAGCCGAAACCCTCCGGCCCGAGCGGATCGTCATCTCCCCCGGCCCGGGCCGTCCGGAGGAGGCCGGGGTCTCGATCGAGCTGATCAAGCGCTTCGCCGGGAAGGTCCCGATCCTCGGGGTCTGCCTCGGCCACCAGGCGCTGGCCGCCGCCTACGGGGGGAAGATCGTCCGGGCGAAGAAGCTCCTCCACGGCAAGACCTCCCCGGTCAAGCACGACGGGAAGACCATCTTCTCCGGCCTCGACAACCCCTTCGAGGCCACCCGCTACCACTCCCTGGTCGTCGAGGAGGAGTCCCTCCCGGAGGAACTGGAGATCACCGCCCGCGGGCCTGACGGGGAGATTATGGCCCTGCGCCACCGCGAACTCCCCCTCGAGGGGGTCCAGTTCCACCCGGAGTCGATCCTGACCCGGGCCGGCAAGCGGCTGCTCTACAACTTCATCGCCGGGACCAGCGAGGGGATCCCGATCAAGAACGCCATCGACAAGGTGATCAGCGGGGTCTCCCTGACCCGCCCGGAGGCGGCCGGGGTGATGGAGACGATTATGGGCGGGGATGCCACCGAAGCCCAGATCTCGGCCTTCATCACCGGCTTGAGGCTCAAGGGGGAGACGGTGGAGGAGATCTCCGGCTGCGCAAAGGTGATGCGGAAGATGGCCCGGCGGATCAAGACCCCGGCCGGTCGGACCGTGGTCGACACCTGCGGCACCGGGGGCGATAAGTCCGACACCTTCAACATCTCCACCGCCGCCGGACTGATCGCCGCCGGGGCGGGAGTCACGGTGGCCAAACACGGCAACCGCTCGGTCTCCAGCCGCTGTGGCAGCGCCGACGTCCTCAAGGAGCTGGGGGTGAATATAATGGCCCCGCCGGAGGTGATGGAACGATGCCTGGAGGAGATCGGGATCGCCTTTCTCTTCGCTCCCCTGCTCCACTCGGCGATGAAGCACGCCATCGGCCCCCGGCGGGAGATCGGTATCCGGACGGTCTTCAACATTCTCGGTCCCCTCGCCAACCCGGCCGGAGCAAAAGTCCAGCTGCTGGGGGTTTACAGCGAGACCCTGACCGAGACCCTGGCCCGGGTGCTCGGCGACCTGGAGAGCGAGCGGGCCTGGGTGGTCCACGGGGCCGACGGCCTTGACGAGATCACCCTGACCGGAAAGACGGTGGTCTCGGAACTGAAAGACGGCGAGGTCAGGACCTTCCACCTCACGCCCGAGGAAGCCGGGCTCGCCCCCTGCCGCCCTGAGGACCTCAAGGGCGGCGAACCGGCCGAGAACGCCGAGATCATCCGAGAAATCCTGGAGGGGAAGCAGGGCCCGAAGACCGACGCCGCCCTCCTCAACGCCGGGGCGGTGATTATGCTCGGCGGCGAAGCCGAAACCATCACCGAGGGGGTGAAGAAAGCCCGGGCGGCCATCGAGAGCGGGGAAGCGATGGGGAAACTGGAGAAACTGCGTAAACTGACTTCAACCACAGAGAACAGATAATATTTACCACAGAGACACAGAGTTTTGGATTATGTATTTCGCATCTCTGAGGTGAGATTTTACCCCTCTGTGTTCTCTGTGTCTCTGTGGTAAAATAATTTTGGGTTCGGTGGTTAACTAAGATGAGTGTTTTTCTGGAACAAGCCCGGCAATTGAAGCAAAAGGAGGTGGCGGCGGCTAAAGAGTCGGTGCCGCTCGCTGAACTGCGCTCGATGACCCGGGATCTTCCCCCCACCCGGGATTTCCGGGGAGCCCTGACCGGACGGGGGACGGCTCTGATCGCCGAGGTGAAAAGATCCTCCCCCTCGGTCGGACGGATCGCCCCGATCACCGAACCGGGCGACCTGGCCCGGAGCTACCGGGAGGGAGGGGCGGCGGCGGTCTCGGTCCTGACCGAGAGCGGATGGTTCGGCGGATCCCTCGATGACCTGGCCCGGGTCAGGGAGGCGGTCCTTCTCCCGGTTTTACGCAAGGACTTCGTCATCGACCCCTACCAGGTCTACCAGTCCCGGCTGGCCGGGGCCGACGCCGTCCTCCTGATCGCCGAAATGCTCGCTCCGGACCGGCTGGCCGACTTCCTCGGCCGGGCGGCGGAGATCGGACTGGCCTGCCTGGTCGAGGCGCACTCCGAAGACGCCCTGGAGATGGTCCTAAAAACCCCGGCCGCGATCATCGGAATCAACAACCGGAACCTGAAAACCTTAGCCGTCGATCTTCAGACCTCGCTCCGCCTCCTCCCCCTGGTGCCGGAGGACCGGATCCGAGTGGCCGAGAGTGGGATCAAATCCGCTGGAGACGTCCGGCGCCTGGCCGACGGCGGCGCCGACGCCGTCCTGATCGGCGAGACCCTGGCCCGGTCCGAAGACCCGGCGGGCAAGATCCGCGAATTGCTCAATGAAACGTAGCGCAGGGCTTTTCGCAGATCCGGCTTCAGACGGAAGCCCTACCTGAAATGCAGCCCTGAAGGGCTGCGCTACGAGAATAGAGATGCTGGCAACCGGAATTAAAATCAAGATCTGCGGCCTGACCCGGAAAGAGGATATCCTTGCGCTGGAGGGACTCCCCGTCGACTTCGCCGGATTCATCTTCGTCCCCGCAAGCCCCCGTTTTCTCGACCGCGAGCGGGCGTTGAAACTGACCGGCCTGGTCCCGGAGGGCATTCGCCGGGTCGGGGTGTTTCTCGATGAGGATCCGCCGGTGGTCCGCCGGGCCGCCGCCGCCTGCAAGCTCGATCTCCTCCAGTTTCACGGCCGCGAATCGCCGGAATACTGCGATCAGTTCGGACTCCCTTACTTCAAGACCATCCGCGTCCTGGGCCCGATCGAGATCGACCGCCTGCGGGCCTACCGGCCTGAGGCCTTCCTCCTCGACACCTTCACCGCCCGGCAGGCGGGGGGCACTGGCCGGACCTTCGACTGGTCCCTGGCCCGGGAAGCGGCTGAAGCGGGGTTGAAATTCATCCTCGCCGGCGGCCTCAACCCGGGAAACGTGGCCCAAGCGATCGGGGAAGCCAAACCCTGGGGGGTCGATGTCTCCTCCGGCGTGGAATCCTCGCCCGGGATCAAAGACCATAATAAAATCAAGGCATTCATCGGGGAGGCGCGGGAAATAACGTAGGGGCACGGCATGCCGTGCCCCTACCCCCGGTCAGGAAAGATTATGAAGAGAAAAAAGACCCCAAAATTCGGGGGGCAGTTCGTCCCCGAGACCCTGATGGCTCCCTTGCGGGAACTGGAAGAAGCCTACCGCCGTTTCCGGTGCGAGCCGGCTTTCCGCCGGCGCCTGCGCGGTCTCCTGAAAGATTACGCCGGGCGGCCCACCCCGCTCTACTTCGCCGAGCGGCTGACCGGATACGCCGCCGGGGCGGAGATCTACCTGAAACGGGAAGATCTCTGCCACACCGGCGCCCACAAGATCAACAACTGCCTCGGCCAGGCTCTGCTCGCCCAGGCGATGGGCAAAAGGAGGGTGATCGCCGAGACCGGGGCCGGCCAGCACGGGGTGGCCGCCGCCACCGCCTGCGCCCTGCTCGGGCTGAAATGCGAGGTCTATATGGGGAGCGAGGATATGAGGCGGCAGGCCCTCAACGTCTTCCGGATGGATCTGCTCGGCGCGGAGGTGATCCCGGTCGAGACCGGATCAAAGACCCTCAAGGACGCCTGCAACGAGGCGATGCGGGACTGGGTGACCAACGTCCGCGACACCTACTATCTGCTCGGCTCCACCGTCGGCCCCCGGCCCTACCCGGAGATGGTCCGGGATTTCCAGTCGGTGATCGGAAAGGAAGCCCGGAGGCAGTTCCTGGCCAAGAAGAAGAAACTCCCCGACTGCCTGGTCGCCTGCGTCGGGGGAGGATCCAACGCGCTCGGCCTCTTCCATCCCTTCCTCAAGGACCCGGTGAGGATGATCGGGGTGGAGGCGGGCGGCCTCGGCCTGGCCTCGAGGAAGCACGCCGCCACCCTGCTCAAGGGTCGGCCCGGCGTCCTCCACGGCAGCTACAGCTACCTCCTCCAGGATCGCCACGGCCAGGTCACCGAGACCCACTCCGTCTCCGCCGGCCTCGACTACCCAGGGGTCGGGCCGGAACATAGCCTGCTCAAGGAAACCGGCCGCGCCGAGTACACCTCGGTCACCGACCGGGAGACATTGCGGGCCACGGACCTCTTGAGCCGGTTGGAGGGGATCATCCCCGCCCTGGAGTCGGCCCACGCCATCGCCTACGCCGTCAAGCTGGCCCGGAAGATGAAAAAGAACCAGTCGATCATAATCTGTTTATCGGGGAGGGGAGATAAAGATCTGGATATATTGAGAAACCGGCCTGGAAAAATGTAGGATCGCCCTTCCGGCAAAGCCGGAGGGCTTGTAGGATCGGCGTTCGCCTGGCAGGAGATGTAGGATCGCCGTGCCTTCGGCGCGGCTGGTACAACCCGTGGGCCAGCTGTCAAGCGCAGCGATCCTGCAACTCCCACAAAGAATGCCGAAGGCATTCTGATCCTGCAAATCCTGAAGCGAAGCGAAAGAACGATACTACATCTCTTATGACCTTATGAACCGAATCGACCAAAAATTTCTGGAGCTGAAAACCCGGGGCCGAAAAGCTTTCATCGCCTACCTCACCGCCGGCTTTCCCGACCTGGAAACCAACCTCAAGCTGGTCCGGGAGATGGAGAAACGGGGGGTGGATATCATCGAACTGGGGGTCCCCTTCTCCGACCCGATCGCCGACGGCCCCACCATCCAGGCCTCCTCCCAAGCCGCCCTGGAGCGGGGCACGACCTTCGACGACGTCCTCCAACTGTCCGCAGAAATTCGCCGGAACTCCGAGATCCCCCTGATCCTGATGGGCTACCTCAACCCCTTCCTCCGCCGTTCGCCGGAGAGACTGGCCGACGACCTCGCCCGGTCCGGGGTCGACGGCGTGATCATCCCCGACCTCCCCCCGGAAGCGGCCGACCCGATCCGACTCGCCCTGAAAGAACGGGGCGTCCACACCATCTTCCTCCTCGCCCCGACCAGCCCCCCGGAGAGAATCAAGCTGGCCGTGAAGAAGAGCAGCGGCTTCATCTACTACGTCTCGATGACCGGGGTCACCGGCGGGGAGGCGGAGATCTCGAAAGAGTTAAAGAAGAAGGTAAGGGAGATCAAGCGAATAACCGAGCTGCCGGTCTGCGTCGGCTTTGGGATCTCCAACCGGAAACAGCTGCTCCAAGTCTGGCAGTCCGCCGACGGCGCCATCGTCGGCAGCGCCCTGATCAAGCCTTCCTTAGAGGGAACAAACCGGGAGAAAGGCCTAAAACAATCCCTCCAGGTCCTCGACAGTCTCCTCGGCGTTAAGTAGCACAGACATTCCTGTCTGTTCCGGCAGCCCACAACAAGCCTCTCCGCCCCCTCAATCCAAAACAATGCGCAGCCTATAACTATCAGTCGAGAAGCCCGTCGCCCCCTTGCTCACACATAAGAGCAAAAGCTCTATCCCAACCCTCACGCGATTGTCGAGCGGAGCAGATAACCAACCCGTAACGCCGCACTTCCATCTCCACCTCATTACCGAACCCGCATTTCTCAATCACGGACTTGGGCAACAGGATACCTCGACCTTGGCCGATTCTTAGCAAATTCGTTTTCATCGCCATCAATTAATCACTTCAAGAGGCGAACAAGGGTGGCGGCGGTAAGGGAAGAGTGCTCACCAACCATCTCCCCAAAGGTTCCCTTATAAAAAATTCTATGTTTTCCAGAAACCCGTATTCTCCCTTAATCATAATCCACTCGATCGCTTCAAAATAATCCAGCGCCCCGTTGATTATAATCTCCACCCCCCATCTTGCCAGTTGATTATCCGGATCTCCGGCCTCGCACTCCCACCGCGCCCCCGTCGCCGCCAGAACTTCGTCCGCGAACTCCTTGATATCCACTGTCTTCTTCAAGCAAGCTCTTCGCAGAACCGGGACGATAGCGGGCCGTTTCTCCTGGAGACGTTCCGCGAAATCCCCGCCGCACCGGAGCAAGGCCCCCCAGGGAAAGTAATCCCACCAGCTGGTAAACAAGACCCCGATCTTCTGACACGGGCTCGCTTCCCGAAAGTCCGCCAGGTGCGGCCCCTTCCGATAATAACCATTCGCGGTGACTTTGGTACAACCCGAGGCGGAAGCCAGAAAGTCGATGAAAGACAGCCGGGGAAGTTCATCTTCACTCCGGGCTTGATAAATCCCCCGGCCCAATTCCCGCTCGATGGGATCGGGCCGGTGGAAGAGAGCGTTAATGTTCCGGCAATGCTTGAGGGGGATAAGCCCCCACTTGGGAGTGGCTTTGATCTTTTCCTTCTCCACGTAATCCAGGAAAACCTCAAAATCGTGGAGAAACGCCCCCTCCCGTACCTGCACCGCACACTGTTCCATTATGGCACTGCCCAGCTCTTGCTTATCCATACCTTCACCCGGAACTATCGGAACAAAGCCGCCAAATCATCAATCCCCGTCCCCCCCGATTTTGAACTGCAGCCGGTATCCATCCGCTTTTCTTCTTCGCTGACTGACCGCGACGGTTGAACAGCTAGTTTAGCACTAGCGCTCGAAGGTGGTATTATTCTAGTGCTTCTACTTGGAAAGCGCTTCAATCATTCTGGATGAGCGCGAGCCTATGGTGTCCCGAAGTCGCTCGGTCATTTCTTCGCCATATTCCCTGGTCTGCTTTTGGACGGCATCCAGTTTGCTCAACACGGCGCGGCTGGTCTCGGCCATTCGCTCTCGGAGCATCGGCCAGCCGAGTCCGGATTTGCCGGCCATCTTCTTCCAGGCACCGATCGAAAAGGCATTGATAGAGTCGCAGCCGCCGATCTTCATCGCCAGGGTTCGGGAAAGTTCAGGCCAGGATAGAGTGGAGACCAGGTCGTAGAAAGGAGCCAGTCTGCGCTCGTGGCCGGAATACAGCAGGGAATAGTTCTTGCCGTGTGCATCGGCGTTGCCGATCAGGATATTAAAGATCAGGCCGTTGATGAACGCGGATATGTCGAGGACGGGTACCGTTGACCAGTCGCGCAGCAGCGCGATGCAATCGGGGAGCGACGGCCCGCCCTCGGCCTGGTATTTTCGCTCCGGGGGAAGTCCCATCTCCTGGCAGAAGTCCTCCTGATGGATCCGGACCGTGGCCCCGTTTTCGTCGGTCCGGCGGTCATAACGTTCCACGAGAAGGCACGGTTTCTCACCGACACGGCGAAAGATTATCTTTGGGACATTCAATCCAACCGACCGCGCCAGGGTCATACAGAACATCTCGTTGGCGGCCAAACCCGGAAAACGGACCGGCTCGGGTTTGAGGATGTGGGTACTCGGGGTACCGCCCAGGGGAAGGCTTATGGCGTTATCATAAACAATGACCGGCAGTTTATCCTGGGTACCGGCCAGGGAGAGCCGGAGTCCATCCCAGCCCGCCATCAAGGGCCGGCGCGGTAACTCCGCCACGATTTGCCGGATTTCCGGTTCGGTCAGTCTCCCGCAACTGCCGGTTTGCGACTCCGTTGGAACTTCCCCTTCGGGAAGCAGGCTGACCGCGCCCGCGCACTCGCCTCCTATCCCGGCCAGCATCGCGAAGTCATTGGCGGCGCTGACCCCGAGGATCTTTGCTACCTGTCCTCGCGGTTCCTCCTCGGGTAATATGCCGGCAAAGAAAGCCCGGGCTTTCTTCCCGGAGAAGACAGAGGCCTGGAGGGGGAGGGAGTGAGAGAGAGGGAGGGCACTTGGCTTCTCTAGCCATACCTGATCATAAGAGAATCGCAGCTCGCCGCGATCATCCTCTTCGAGTCGGCCGACTCTTTGTGAGTTCAGGTACACAATCAAGGCGCTCATAATTCCTGGTCATTTCCGCCGCCAGCACTCCGGCTAGTGATTTGCAGTTGCAGGCCCAAGGCTTGTAACACCTGCAGAACCTTCCCGATCTGGCAGGTTTCTTTACCCTTCTCCAGGTCGATAATGAAGCGCAAACCCGTCCCGCAAGTCATCGCCAGGTCCTTCTGGGTGACCTTAAGCTCTCTGCGCCGCGCGCGGACAGCGGCGCCAATCTCCTTTGAAGTTCGAGTATTCATATTACCGCTCGGGAATATGCCATATTTTTCCACCCTCGTCAAGAGAAATATTACCGTTCGGGAACATAATACAAGCTGGAGGCCATTAATGGAATAATATTACCGATCGGGAACGTGCCACGTGGCACATTTGAGCTCGCGGGCCCTCCCACTAACTCACATCTCAGGAATTTTTGTGATTTATTTTGCCCAAGGTCGGCTTTGCGGCAGCTACGGGACTTTCTCCCCGGCCGGACAAGCCGGCCGGGGCCGCATTTGGAAGGATCTTGGTTCCAGGTAGCCTATGAACTTTCGCTCCGGTGGGATAAACCCACCGGGGGCGTCAAACCCCCGTGACCTTGTGTCACGGGTGAATCAGTTCACCGGCTAATCCTGATCTGCCTCATCACCAAAGACCCCTGCCGGTTTATCCGGCAGGTGAATCAGTTCATCAGCTACCAAGAATCCTTCACCGCCAGACCCCTGCCGGTTTACCCGGCAGGTGAATCAGTTCACCGGCTAATTCCAGCCGCACCCAACCCCAGAGACCCCCGTGGCCTCGCGCCACGGGAGAATCAGTTCAACAGTTGGAAACCATCCTCCTTCCGGGTCAATACAAATATGAACGTTCGATCAATTTCACTGGGAATATTTCTCAACAAGTAACCAGAAATAAAAAGCTTCCGGGGAGATAGCCATTAATTTGTTCAATTCCGGAAATTTCGTTAGTTTCTCACCTCGTATATTCTTCAGTTTGCCGGCGTCTGAACGCAATTTATTCAAGGAGATTCCAGAAAGATGATATCTGATTATCGTCGCCGCCAAAGCTGCTTTACCGGCGGCAACCGCCGCGTCGATCAGATTAAAATCCGAGTTGATAAGATGGCCGGATAAATTCCTGATTCCTATCCGCAGCAATTCAACTTCCCTGCCGGAGATCCGCGGATTCACGGCAAGCTCGGCGATAAGCCGGGCAATGCTAATGGTATCGTCCAGACACGCTTGGGGAGTAAATCTGCCACCGCGATAGGCATTTTCCGCTTCATATAATCCGAGATATGTCTTCCGGACGGAATGAAGATCGGCGGCTTCGTCAAATAATTGTCCTATATCGAATAGATGTTTGGCGATTTTATCCGGATGCTCCTCATCAAAACACTGTCCGATGGTTTCCGGAGCCAGGGTTGTGAGTTTATCGCCCAGAAGGTTATCGATCGAGGGCACCCGGACCGGTATTTCGTGATCGGCGATGATAAACGGCGCCTTGATCGGGACTTCTTCTACATCCGGATATAAATTCCGCTCTTCCAGCACATCTAAAATCACGTATGGCTGGGGACAATGTTCCGGGCGGCAAGGGCGATAGCAAAAATTCCAGTGTCTTCGTTTCGGCGGGTGGTGATGCCGGCGGTGGTCTTCTACGACTTCAAGAAAAACATCCTTACCGCAACTATTCAGTTTTCGTTCAAGTATGGCGGGAGGTTCATCGCAAACGATATCAATATCAATCGATATCCGACGGAGATTCTGGAGCCGGAGGATAAGGCTGGTCCCCCCCTTGAAGACAAAATTCAATCGTGCCTCCGCCAGGCGTCCCAGCAACTCAAATGCATAGAGACATTTCTCCAGGACAATATCGCCGAGATGATTCAATCGGCTCTGTTCCTGAATCCAATCCCTTTCAAAACATTGCCTGGCCAGGGTCCGCATTACCTTGCCGAATTCAAATAAACCAGGGTTAACAGATGTCCTTTATCAAGTTGCTATGCAGATTCTTATAATCCGATATCGGACTCCAATAACAGCAATAAACCCGATATACCAATGTCATATTTCCTCATTTTTTGACGTTGGTATACCAATTGTTCCCGAAAATATCTTCCGGGCCGCGGTTTCTTCTCTGGGCGTAACGAAGCAGGGTCCCCATCGAGATTCTGGCTGAAGTTATCAGCCGCCAGGCCATATCCTGAAATTCTCCCCGGCTCATCAGGGGCAGCTTCTCCACCTCGATAGCCAGATCGGGGAGCAATCTCTCAATCGGCGCGGCGTGGGCCTCCCCCGCTTTGGGAGCCCCTTGAATCTCCGGCCTGATGATGACTATCTTACTCCCCGCCTGAAAATTCTTCTTTGCTTCCGCCGCTGACGGGTCGAGATAAAACCGGTATCCAACCCTGCCTTTGACTTTTTCGAAGACCGCCGGCATCAAGTCCCGATCGGTAAATACTAAGGTGACGGTCTTGCCCAGAAGATGGTGCATATACGGATTGACCTGGTCGGTGGACCAGCAGGAAAAACCCAGAAGAGGAAAATCAGTTTTTATTAAGGCGATAATTTTCTTGATCGGAGACGTATCCAGCCGGAACGGCTCCTCGATCCGGGAATACCAACCCCTCCCGGCATCGTGGATCACACCCTCATCCACAAACCGGGAGATATATATCTTCAGGGTAGCGTTGGATAGTTTCCCCCTCTGTTTCCGAAGAATCCCCCGGATCATATCGAGGGAAAAATAGGGATAATCCTCCTTCAAGGCCGGGAGAATCACCGAGCCCAGGTCGGACTTCAGTCCCGGTTGCGGCATAGATTCGCCCACCTCAATATGATCTGAATTTTTCGATTTCACCTTGATATTTCTGGCTCCCGGTTCACACAAACAGATAGTCAAAGATAGTTTTCACACAGTTGATTATCTTATCCCAGATTATCCACCACGGCTTGACCGTAACCCGATTTTCCCCGCTCAACGGCCGGAGGGAATAAATCGGGTTGATACCCTTATTAATACGCTCAATAGAAGATGCTACCCCTATCCTCTATCCGCGATCGACGACAATTATTTTCTCACCGGACGGTCAAGCCGACCGGTAGCAACTCCGGTGACGGTGATGGTGATGTTGATGGCGATGGCGATGGCGATGGTGCCGGGTAGATGATTGCGCCGTTTTACTTATGAACTCTCGCTCCGGCGGGACAAGTGCTTGCATCCCGATGCATATCGGGGCCTACCGGGGGTGTATAACCCCTGCCGGTTTACCCGGAAGGTGAATCAGTTCAACAGCTAAACCCGGCCTCACCCAACCACAAAGACCCCCGTGACCTCGCGTCACGGGTGAATCAGTTCAACAGCTAATTCCGGGCACTCTCAACCCCAAGACCCCCCCGACCTTGGTCGGGGGTGAATCAGTTCATCGGCTACCAAGCATCCTTCCCCGCCAGACCCCTGCCGGTTTATCCGGCAGGTGAATCAGTTCACCGGCTAATCCCAGCCACACTCAACCCCGAAGACCCCCGTGACCTTGTGTCACGGGTGAATCAGTTCAACAGCTAATTCCAGGCACTCTCAACCACAAGACCCCCCGACCTTGGTCGGGGGTGAATCAGTTCATCGGCTAAATCTCACCAACACAATCAAGACCCCCGTGGCCTCGCGCCGGAGAGGGCGGGGAGGGTAACCCTATGTTAGCCCTTGAACTTTCCCTCCGGCGGGACAAGCCCGCCGGGGGGTAAAACCCCCGTGCCCTTGTGTTGCCATATATCTTAAAACCGTTTTTTTAGCTGCTTGATTCATTGAAACTGCAGGCTGCTGAACAAACCACCAATGTAGAAACACAACGCAAGGTATACAGTCTAATTTTTCTTCTAATAGTTGGTCTATTTCTTTGGTGAATAAACTAATGTTCTCCTCAACATAAGGAGATACATCTATATGTAAATAACCTCCATAGTTCAACTTCTTGGCTTGCTCATACTTATATTTAATTTTGTCTAAGCCCTTCTGTATTTTTTTTATAAACTTTTCTTTTGACAAAGGAATTTTTAATACCTCAAAGCGCAATATACCTTTAAGCCTATCTTCTTGTTTTAGTGTTAGTTCCAATGTCCTCCTTCTTTCATTATCCTCGTACGAGAAAATAACCCAAACGTTAATTTTATCGCCTGGAGTTTTCCCGTCTGAAAGAGTTCCAGGAGTGCCTTTCTTGATGTAATCTCTTGCTACTTTGATACTAATATTCCCATCTCGCACTTCTTCATCTGAGATTCTTGATTTAAGTAAGTCGCTAAACTTATTACTATGGATAAACTCAATAATAGCTCTTCGAAATGTGTCGTCAATTTCTGAGCCACCTATTTTTATTCGTTGGAATGATCTTAGCAATTCATTTTCCATGAGATATAAAGAACCAATGAACGCTTCAGCTATTACACGCAAATTGGAATATTCATCCAAAACTCGTTTGACTTCTATATTCCATTCATCACTTCCCACGTTGAATTGCAAATCGCCAGAAAAAGTAATTTTTTTAGGAAAAGTTATACCGGGGATACAGGAAAGAAAATAATTACACACGAGTTCCGATTGCATTGACCGTAATCTATTCGGCAAATCTGGACCATAATAATTTTGCTCATATATCAAATCCTTCAAATAAGTTTCTCCGAATTGTTCTTCTTGTCTTTGTAATATCTGCCCAAGCTTGTTTATTCCCGAACTTAATCGGTGAATTTCCCTAACCAGATAATGATCCAAAGGGTATGCATCTTTTCCAAGTATTCCCTGAATCAGCTTAGAAAAATATTTATTAAAATACCGATAATGCTCAGGATCAATATTATTGGGTAATTTACTCAGTTTAAGATTCTTTTCGATTCCCCTCTTTGCTGCCTCAAAATCAGCAACTAATTCTGAATCCAATGGAATTTTTACATCGGAGATCATCTTTCATCCCCTTCAACAATCTCAATTTCTTTATCGGTCAACCCATACAACTCGTAAACAAGCTGGTCGATTTGTCTATCAGTGGCTTTTATTTGCCGTTCAAGCTGGATTTTCTCGATGGGGGTTTTGGCTTTCGGCAACTTCTTGTTTAAATCCAGTATACTATTTACTCGTTCAATAATTTTGTCGTGATTAGCTTGCTTATTATGGTTAATAAGTATGGGTAATTTCTTGATCACACTTGGCTTAATCTCGGCAAATACTTTCTTGGTTTGGGGGTTACCTAGTTTATATGCAAAGCCTAATAGTTTTGAATTTAATAAACCCAATAAATATTTTAAATCAACAGCAGTCGAATGGATAATAAATACCGAGTTTTGGCAGTAATATCCTTTGTCATCATAGCAAGTTCTCAATATATCACTTGTTTGCCGCATTAATATTTTTGGATTTCGCATAAAAATTTCATTTGAAGGATACATTAGCCATTTTCCATACTTAATAAATAGATCGCCCGCGAAAGTTAATCTATACCGATCTACATTTGAACCTACCAACAGGGGTTTCCAAGCTTTCCCCTGCTGTTGGGTGGAATGGTAGATACGCGCATCAACCATTTTTCTTGTTTGAGGTGGTGTGCCATATCCGACTTGATAAGGCTTGATACCCCAAATAATAGAACTGGTCTTCTCAAATGGTTCGGATACGGATTTTATTTTAGTGAGTAAACGCTGAGTTTCTTCATCCATATCAAGAATAATGCGGCTATAATCATTTTTTAACCAAAGTGATTTAAATACTATATGATCTATAATTTTGGTTTGTTTTCGGAGTCTTATGGCTCTGCATGAACCCTTAGTATCTATATTTTTTGTTAGTATTATAGTCGTGCATTCAGCAGTAGCCTTTTTAAATACGCCATCTCCGTGATCTATTATTTCCTGTATATTTAAGGTCAGCAAATCGCGCCGAATTGCTTCTGCATTATTTATTAATAGCCAAGTATTCGGGATTATGAAACCGAGATAACCGGAGGAATGTAATAAGCTGATAGCCTTGAAGACGAAATATAAATAGCTATCTTTTGTCTTTTTGGGAACTGAGTCATAATGATTAACAAGATATAGATGTTCGGAGTCATTAAAAGCGGCTCCCCATGGCGGGTTGCCGATTACGGAGTCGAAACCGCCGGATTGCATTATATCGGGGAATTCGGTGGGCCAGTCGAAGGCGTTGATGCGGGTCTGTTCTTCGTCTTCCAGCAGGGTTAGTTGCTGGTTGTCATAGAAGTCGGGGCCGATCAGGGAGTTGCCGCACTTGATGTTGTTTCCCAGGTCGGGGAGTGCCCGCTCCCGCCAGAGCTTCATCTGGCGCTCCAGGCTGTCCTGGTTCTCGTTCTCCAGGACCTTGAGCAGGAGGCTGAGCTTGGTCACCTCGACCGCCTGGCTGTCGATATCGACGCCGTAGATGTTGTTGAGCAGGATCCGCTTCTTCTCCCGGGTGGTCAGATACCACTGCCCGCCCTTTCCCTGGTAGATCGGCATCTCGGGGTTTTTTCCGGGGACGTATTTTTTCAGGGCGGCTTTGGAGATGTATTTATCCTTGCCCTTGGCGGGGATGAGGTTCTCCAGGTACCAGTCGCGGTGGTAGTCGTGGAGGGAGTTATAGGCCCCGATCAGGAAGGAGCCGGAGCCGCAGGCGGGGTCGAGGATCCGCAGTTTCTCGATCTGCTTCGGGGTCTTCCCCTCGCAGAGCTTGCCGACGGTATTCTTGACGATGTAATCGACGATGTAGGTCGGGGTGTAATAGACGCCGCCGGCCTTTCGGACTTCCGGCTTCTCCTCCACCTTGGCCTGGTGGCCCTTGGTCAGCTTGATCACCTTGCCGAGAAACTGCTCGTAGATGTGGCCGAGGATCTCCGCCCCCAGGACCGAGAACTCGTAGGGGCTCTCCGGGTAATAGAGGCGCTTGAAGATATCTTTCAGGACCTTGTCATCGATCTTCAGGTCAAGGGTCAGCTCGTCGGGGGGCGTGGCCGTGTCTTTCTCCCGACGGAAGTGGAAGAGGCCGGAGTTATACTTGTCGTCGGCCAGGAGGTAGAGCTTCTGCAACCGCCGGTATATCTCCTTGCCGTTGGCCAGGGCCTGGAGCCGGCCGTAGGTCTCGATCCCCCGGTCCTCGCAGATGCGCAGGAAGATTATCCGATCGATCGTCCGCTGGACGGCGAAGTTGAGCTCGCGGATTCCCAGGCCGGGGTTTCTCAGGGCGAGGTTGCGGGCCAGGAGGTTGCGCCAGTCCTCTATCTCCTTGAGGAACTCCACGTCGACTTCCTGGGTGGACCGCTTCTTCTTCGACTCGACGAACTTATCGAACCGCCCCTCGAGGACCGCCTGCTTGGAGAAGACGTCGGCGATCTCCTCCCACTTCTCCAGGTAATCGTGGTAGGTGAGGTAGATCACCCGGCCGTGGCCGGACTTATCCTTGAGTTGGGGACGGAGGCGGCAGTCGTAAACGGCGAACTCCTCGAAGTCGGTGAGGATGGAGAGGGGGAGCCCGGCCGACCAGGCGTAACGGCGGAGCTGGTAGGCGGGGCTGATATCGCCCTTGATATCGACCGAGGGTTTCTTGGCCTCGATGAAGAACTTCCGGGCCCCGCCGATCCGGAAGCAGTAGTCGGGGGCCTTGGTGGCCCCGCCGACCTTGATCGCGTCCTCGGTGATGACGTCCTTGTAGGCCTCGGCGTAACCCTGCTGGTTATAGACGTCCCAGCCCAGGGCCTCGAAGAAGGGGTCGATGAACTCGGAGCGGACGTTGGCTTCCTTGTAACCGGATCTCTTATAGGCCTCCAGGTTCCGGTCAAAGACTTCCACCAGCCTTTGAACTTTATCCGGCGCTTTCATCTCAGGAGCACATCCGGATTGCTTGGGAACAATTCTCCCTGAGGGACCTCCCCACACCGATGATCATCGGAAAAAAATATTTCCAAGAGAATTTAACCAGAGATATCCGGCAATATCTTCCTGGCCGGCAACTAGTTGGATCAATCTTCGCAATTAACTTAAGACCATAGAGAATTATACTCAATACTTGGTTTCTTGCCAGGCAATTATTCCGGAACCGCGGAGTCGGAATCCATAATGGGACCCAACACTGTGCCTAACAACAAATTTTCCTTATTTTACAAAAGTGTTATGACCTGATTTGTAAAATAAGACAGGTCAGTCGAGCAAACTTAAGACCTCGTCGAGGGTGGGGAGGGTAGCCCGGCCGCCCAGGCCGCGGCAGACCAGACCGCCCAGGGCGTTGGCGAAGTCAAGGGTCCGGTTCATATCCCAACCCTGGAGGATGGAGTAGGCGAAACCGGCGTGCAAGGCGTCGCCGGCGGCGGTGGTATCGACCACCTCGACCCGGCAGGCCGGGCGGCGGAATAATCCTTCCGCGGTGAGGGCGACCGCTCCTTCCGATCCGAGAGTGATCACGGCCGCTTACGGACCGGCGGCCAGGGCGGTGGTAGCCTGGCCCCCGCCGACCACCCGGAATTCCTCCATCGGAACTTTGGCGCCGGGGGGAGGCAGAGAGGAAACCAAAGCCAGGTAATCGACGCAGTTGCGGCCGATCCCGACCGCGTCAAACCGCATGCCGCCTTTCACCGCTGGCCGGGCCCTGTTTTGAACCGCAGAGAACGCAAAGGACGCAAAGAGTTTAAGAGTTGTATACTCTTGAGTTTCTTTCCGCTGCGAAACTTTTAATGGTCCCAAGGCAGATATCAACCATCGGAGGAGAAACTAAAAATTCTTCTTTGCGTTCTTTGCGACTTTGCGGTGAATATTTTTTAGCGGGGGGCGAGGGTGAGGTTGATCTCGATCAGGGCGCGAGCCGGGTTGAGGACCGTAACGGCGCCGGTGGCGGGATCGACCTCGCCTTCGGGGCTGAGCGATTCAACCGAATAACCTTCGGGAATCAGGACCCGGACCTGAGCGAAGTTGGTCTGGCGGACGAAATGGAGAATGTCGTCGAAATCGACGAAATAGGACTCCGGCTCGGTGAAGATACTCTCCAGGACGTAACGGCCTTCCTGCCGGGGGTATTCAACCCCGCCCCAGCCCCAGACCTCGACCGCCGGCGGCGCGGACGTCACCAGCCGCTCGATCAGCCGATCGCCGCTTTCCCGGTCTAGGGCGACCGGATCGGCGATCCTGGTGCCCGCGGTGGAGGAAGCGATCTGGAACTCCGGCCGGGGGAAGAAGGTAGAAACCCGGAAGACCCCCGTCTCCGAAAGCAGTTCGTACTCGACCAGGGTCTCCTCGCCGGCCAGCCGGCCCCGAAATCCCTCCATCACCCCGAGATAGTCCTCCAGGGTCAAGGCGGACGGCAGGAAAGCGCCGAGCCCCGCGGTCAGGACCTCCGGGATCCCCTCCACCGGCACCCCGGCTTCCCGATAGGGGGACGCCGCCGGCAGGCGGCAGCCGGCAATCGCCGCTTCCCGAAAATTCTCGCCCGGAAAGTCAGAGGGCTCAAAATCGACCTGGTTGGCGACCAGGAGATTGTTGGAGAAGTCGGGTTGGGATTCCTCGTCCCGGGCCAGGCCGACGGCGGAAAGCGCAACCAGGTTATTGACCGCGGTGGAAGCGGGACATTTCCAGAAGAGAAAGCCCTGGCTGTTCGAGCAGACCGTATTATTGGCCGCCAGAACGGCGGAGCGGGCCAGATCGATCCCGGCCTGGCCGTTGGACCGGATCAGGTTGTTGACAATCACCGCGTCGCCGGCGCCGATCCGGATCCCGCTGCCGAGATTGCCGGTGATGATGTTCTCGAAGATCCCGGTCAGGGAACCGGAGGCCTTCACTCCCTCGATCCCACCCGTAATGGTGAATCCCTTGATCACTCCCCCGTCTTCGGCCACGATCACCGGGCCGGTTCCCCCGCCGTCAAGCACGGTCAGGTCCGCCCCCGCGCCCTCCAGGATTACCCCGGCCTTGAGAAAGAGATTGACCCGGTAACGACCGGCCGGGACTGAAACCACTTCGCCGGGCGCGGCGCCGTCGATCAGGGACTGGATATCCCAACCCTGTGCTCGGGCCGGGGTGCTCTCCACGGCCAGGAGCAGCCCAACAGCCAGAAACAAGACCAGCAGATTCTTCATTTCAATTACCTCCTCTCGATCGGTTGACTTTTTCCAAATTGGCAGGCTAAAGACCCGCTATTTCTTAAGGTACGGGAAATTCCCCCTTTCGTCAAGGCCGCGTTTCTGGCCATTTTCGTATATCCCGTCCGAAATCCGTGGTAAGATCCGCCCCGCAATGAGCCTCATTCCCCTTTTAAGATGATCTGGCGGGACCACAAAAGGATGGCGGCCCGGATGGCCCAGGCCTTCAACCTCCCCCGGGAGGAGCTGGTTGAGGGCTCGGTGGAACCGGACCGGCGGAGGACCCTGACCCATACCTGGCCGAAGGCCCGGCGGACGACCCGGGCGGCTCTCTACCGGGCCCGGCGGGCTTTCCTGAAGGGTAACCGGAAGCGGACCGCCCGTTTTCTCGGGATCGTTTCCCACTACATCGCCGACGGGATGGTTCACGAGACAATCGACACCTTCCACAAGGCCAAGGAACACTCCCGGATCGAGGACGAGCTGGGAGGGATGGTGGAGATCTCGGCCCTGCCCACCATCGACCTGGCGGCGGAAGGCCTGACCGACGGGGAGTTCGTCTTTGCCGAGATCGACGCCCTAGTTCGGGAGGGGCTCGACCGGGAGCGGCTGGGGCGGGCGCTGAGCCTCCTCTGCTCCGCCGTGACCGGGCCGACCGAAGCCCCGCCGGAGTTGATCGCCACCCGGGAGGATTTCCTCCGGCGGATCCGCCGGCCCCGCTTCCGGATCCTCGGCCTGGCGGCGGCCGCGGCCGCAATCACCGGATTGATCTTTTCGCAGCTGGACCCGGTCTTTCTGCTTCCCCTCCCCTACCTCCTTTTGGTCCCCGGACACCCCGTCCTCTTCCGCCTGCTGACCCGTTACGGCTGGCTTCCGGCCGGGGTCGCCCTTTTCGCCCTGGTCAACGCCTGGTTTCACCCCTATTACCTGGCCCTGACCCTGCTTTTGGCCGGGCTCTTCATCTACCTGCGGACGGTCCCCGACTTGAGCCGCTTAAGCGAAAAGTGGTACAGTTTCGCAAAGGGCAAAGAGCAGAGCGCCTAGCGCCCGGATTACTGATTACTGATTACTGATTACCGATCACTATTCCCCATTCCCCAAAAAAAGGAGCAACCAATGCCCGAAAAAGGCCTGACCAAGATCGAACTGCTAATCAAGCGCGGGGTCCGGATCCTGGATCCCCAATCGGTGGATATCGGTGAGGACGTCGACCCGGACCGGATCTCTCCCGACCGGGTCACCATCTACCCCGGCTGCCGGATCTACGGGGACGAGACCCTGATCCTGGCCGGGGCCACCATCGGCTTTGAGGGACCGGCCACCGTCATCAACTGCCAGGTGGGACCGGGGGTAGAACTGCGCGGGGGATTCTTTCAGAAAGCCGCCTTCCTGGCTCGAGCTTCGTTGGGACTGGGAGCGCATATCCGGGAAGGCTGCCTGCTGGAGGAGCAATCCGGAGGCGCCCACAGCGTCGGGCTGAAGCAGACCGTCCTCTTCCCCTTCGTCACCCTGGGATCCCTGATCAATTTCTGCGACTGCTTGATGGCGGGAGGGACCAGCCGGAAGAATCACAGCGAGGTGGGGAGTTCCTACATCCACTTCAATTTTACCCCCAACGGGGACAAGGCCACTCCCTCGCTGATCGGCGACGTCCCCCGCGGGGTGATGCTCAACCAACCGCCGATCTTTCTCGGCGGCCAGGGGGGGATGGTCGGGCCCTGCCGGGTCGGGTTCGGGGTGGTGGTGGCCGCGGGAACTGTCCTGCGCAAGGACGCCCCCGATGACGGGAGGATGATCCTCGGCGCCTCCGCTCCCGTCCGGACGGTCCCGCATCACCCCGGCCTTTACGGGGCGGTCCGGGGCCGGACCATCAACAACATCAACTACATCGCCAACCTGATCGCGCTGCGCCGCTGGTACCTGAACGTCCGCTCCCTCTTCCTCTCCGGGGACCGTTTCCAGGAAGAACTTCTCAAGGGGGCGGTGGAGAAGATCGATCTAGGACTGCAGGAGCGGGTCAAGCGCCTGATCACCTTCGCCGAGAAACTCCCCGAGAGCGCCCGGATCCAGGCCCGGGAACGGGGTGGGCCGAAAAGTTCCCGTTGCGGGGAACGCAAGGAAGAACTCTATCGGTCCCGCCATCGGCTGGAGGATCTCTTCCTCCGGGCCCGGGAAGAAGATGGGGGGGACAGCGAAAAGGAAACGTTCCTGACCGCGGTCAGTAAAGCCCGGCGGGAGAGCAACGAAGGTTACCTAGCTGCGATCCAGAAGCTGACCCCGGCGGAATCTGCTGTCGGCACCCACTGGCTCCAGAGCGTGGTGGAGGAGATCAACTCCGCGGCCCTGGAGATCATTCCCAGCTTTCGCGAATGAGCATAGAGCAAAGGGCATAGCGCTTGAGGCGCTATGCCCTATGCGCTTTTCCCTATGCGCTTGGCGGCCGGAGGGATTTGGACCAGATGTTCATCGGCTCCAGGCGGCCGCAGATCTGCGTATTGTTCCAGAGCAGACCCCCAAACCGGTAACCCGCCCGGGCGAAAGTGATGTTCATCCCCGGCGATAGAGCGCGGGCGATCGTGTAACCGGTGAGGTAGCCGGCGGCGGTCAGGTCCCCTTCCATCCGCCCCAACAACACCGAGGCCAGCGACCGGCCCCGAAACGCCGGGTGGGTGGCGAAATCCGTCAGCTCCGCCGAGAGTTCGGGAGGGTCCTTCTCCGCCGAGGCCAAGGAGATCAACCGTCCCTGCTCCCGGATCCCGTAGTAATCGACGTGGGAAGCCCGGGTGCGGCGGAGGTATTCGGGATCGTGGATGGGAAAAGGGTAGGACTTGAAAACAACCCGGTAAAGCTCGGCGGCCACCTCCATTTCTTCCTCCGCCAGCAACCGGGGTTCCGTCCCGGCGGCCGGTATCCGTCCGGTTTCCGCCCGGCGCCGGGCCAGTTCGCGGATCCGATGGGCCTCCCCTCGGTCACCCTCCCGGCGGCGGGGGTCTAAGTAGAAACAGGCAAAGAGGGCATCTTCCCGGCCCCGGAAATACCCGGGCACCTCACCCTCAACCTCGTAACCGGCGGAGACAAATCGATCCCGGGCCCGGGACGGGATCTTGGCGAAGATCTTGGAGTAACCCCGGGACCGGGCAAATTCGATCAACCGAGCCGGGAGAGCCGGAAGGTCCTCCTCGGCCGGTTTCATCAGGTAGACCCTCCGGTTGGCCGGGCCGTGCTGGACGGTGGAAGCGCCCAGCCTTTCGATCAGGTCGAAGACGGTCATTCCTCGACCGGTTCCGCGGACGCCTCCTCCTCCCCGGAGGACCCGGTACCATTCCGCCGCCCGATTCGCGGATTTCCGGCCGGGACCAGGGAGACCGCCGAGTCGTGGTCGGCCAAAAGCTTCTCAATCCCCAAGGCCTTGTATTCCTCGGCTTCCTCCAGCTTCAGGGAGAGCCGGCAGTTGTCACAGTCGCGGTCGCAGAAGACCGGGCGGTAGGAATCCGGCTCCTTGTAGGTGGTGATTACCCCCTCGAAGTTGCGTAGAACCACCTTGTTGGTATTCCAGGAGATCAGATACTGAGGCATCACCGGGATCTTCCCTCCTCCGCCGGGAGCGTCGATGACGTAAGTGGGGACGGCCAAGCCGGAAGTGTGGCCGATCAGGCTCTCGATGATTTCGATCCCCTTCCCCACCGGGGTCCGGAAATGGCTCAATCCTTCCGACATATCGCATTGATAGAGATAGTAAGGCCGGACCCGGTTCTCAACCAGCTTGTGAACCAGCCGGCGCATGATCCGCGGGCAGTCGTTGACTCCGGCCAGGAGGACCGTCTGGTTGCCCAGGGGGATGCCGGCGTCGGCCAGGCGGGCCAGGGCCTGACGGGAGGAAGCGGTGAACTCCCGCGGATGGTTGAAGTGGGTATTGATCCAGAGGGGGTGGTGACTCTTCAGCATCCCCGCCAGTTCCTCGGTGATCCGGTAGGGGAGAACCACCGGAGTCCTCGTCCCGATCCGGACGATCTCCACGTGAGGGATCCGATCCAGCTCGCTGAGCAGCCAGTCCAGGTAGTCGTCCGAGAGCATCAGGGGATCGCCGCCGGAGAGGAGGACATCGCGGACCACGGGGGTCCGGCGGATGTAGTCAAGGCCGGCCTGGAGGGCCTCGCGCCCGGGGATGTAATCGCGGTCGCCGACCCGGCGCTTGCGGGTGCAATGGCGGCAGTACATCGCGCAGGTATTGCTGACCTGGAAGAGCACCCGGTCGGGGTAGCGGTGGGTGATCCCGACCACCGGGCTGTCCCGGTCCTCGGCCAGGGGGTCGGCCATATCCCCCTCCAGGACGTCGAGCTCGGCGGTCCGGGGGAAGGATTGGAGAAAGATCGGGTCGTTTTCGTAATCCTCGGCGTCGATCAGGGAGAGGTAGTAGGGGGTGATGGAGAGGGGGAAACGGCGGAGGGTCGCTTCCAGCCGACCCTGTTGGCGATCGTCTAGGGTAATACCAAGCAGATTCTCAAAGGTAGGGATGTCGCGGATGGCGTGCCGGACCTGCCAACGCCAGTCCCGCCAGCGGCGGAAACCCTCTTCGTTGTCCAGTTGATCCGCCAGGTTCCGATGTCTCGTTTCGATCATGGTTATCTCCTTCCGTCGGCGGGAATGACCACCGACGAAACGCCACGACCTTATGAGTCACCGGACCCATCAGGGGACACCACACCGGCTTGGGTTCATCCAGCCGTTCAGGCTAACCCGATTTATGCATAAATCGGGTTAGTGTAAATCAGGTTAAGGATAGGACTTCGGGGAGCAGAAGTCAAGCGCTTTCGCCGGGGACCGGGGGCGGGAATAATCAGAGGCGGAAGATCTCTTCCCGGAAGAAGGCGACCAGATCACTTTTGCGGCGGCGTTCCTGGACCTGGTAGGGCATCAGGGCCTTCTCCGGCCAGCGCAGGAGGGCCATCTCGTAGTCCATCAGCGAGCCGTAAGCGTCGTTCAGGTACCAGGCGTAGAGAAGGCCGAAGAGAAGGCCGGGAGGGAGAAAACCCTCCCGATCATTGATGGTAATCCGGTAAATCAGGGGATCTTGCCTGTCTTGAACCATCCGGGCCAGGCCGAGATAACGATGAAGTTGGCGATCGGTGAGCCAGCACCGCCGCCGGACCGGAGGACGGAGTCGGATCTCATAGCAGCGGGAGAAAGGCTCGGAGACGGATAGGTGTCTCGGCCATTGCCGGCTGGCCAGGTAACTGCCAAGGAGGGACTCCCCGAGAGCAATCAAAAGATCCTCCCGGAGCCGATCCGGCCGCTTTAACAGCCGTCGGTGGACCTTCAGCTCCCGGTCCTGAGGGTCGTAGTAGCCCAGGACGTTGTCCCATTCGGTCGAACGGCTCCAGTCCCGTTCCCCGACCAAGCGAACCCCCCCGAATCCGGAGAGATGACCGGGAAGGATATCCCGGTTCTCCCAGAACAGGTCGCGCATCACCTCTTTCAACTCTTTGGGCTGGAACTTTTTACCCCTTAACGCCTCGTCCATCCGTTGCCGGTAACGGCAAAGCGGTTCTCCGCCGGTGGTCCGAGACCGGGGGGGCGGGCCCCCGCGAACGAGGCGGGGGGAGGCCGGGCTTTTCGATTTCCCGGGCCGGACCTGATGGGCGAAATAAAGCGCCCGGATGGCGAGGGAGAAGTTGACCGGGTCATGATGGATGGTCGAGGGACGATCCGGCCGCGGCGGGGGGAAGAGCATCGCCTCCACCGGTCGGAAACCCATCGCCTCCACCCGACGACGGTCGAGATGAATGGGGACCTTCCCCTCCAGGGCGTAGTTTCTCAGGATATTGGCCGGCACGTGGTCAAGCCCGGCGCTGAGAATGGTATCGAAGAGACCTTTCACCCCACCGGGGATGGTCCGGTTGTAGGCCTCGATCAGGTCGGAGACGAGGAACCCGTGGGCTTCGCTCCGGGGGGAGATGTCGGTCTCGCCCTCCTGGATCCAGAAGTTGGCCGCCAGGATCTTCAGGGCCCGGCGGTTAGCCCGGACGGCTTCAGCCAGGGGCCGGACCTGGAGGAGCGGGATCATGCTGGTATAGAGACTCCCGGGGGCGTAAATGATCAGGTCGGCCTCCCGAATCGCCGCCGAAACGGCGGCCGGAACCCCCGGCTCTCGGATGAACTCAGCCGTCACCCTCTCAACCGGGGAACCACGGCGGGCCTGGGATGACTTGTGCTGACCGCGAACCTCCACCCCGTTGGCATAACGGAATCTCAGCTGGCCGGGGACGGCGGTGGCGGGATAAAGGCGGCCGGGATCGGCCCCGATCAGGCGGGAGACAAAATCAATCCCTTTCCGGACCGCCCCGGCGGGGGGCGGGCGATCGGACCGGCCCGCCGCCCGGAAAATCGCCGACGTCAGCAGCAGGTTACCCAGGCAGTGCCCCTCCAACCGGACGGTCGGTCCCTCTCCCCCGGGGGCGAGGTAAGCGGTCAGGGAAGCCAGGGCGCCGGCCAGCTCCCGGGGACAGCCGGAACGGAGAGAGGGAGAAACGACCCGGAGGGGGTTCGTCAGGATCCGGTGGTCCGCCCGGCGGAGGGGAAAGCGATAGTTGAAGATCGTTGCCAGGACCCGGACCAGTTCCCGGATTTCGCGGTCGGGCGGGGCCCAGCGGCGGCGGAGGTTCTCCTCCCGGATCAGGGAAAGGCAGCATTTGCGCAGGTCCCCGATCCCGATCATCGGCAGCTGCTGGAGGAGCCTTCCGGTGGAGCCGCCGTCGTCCGTAGTCACCACCACCGTGGTCAGCCGGGAGAAGGCCTCCTTCAGGCCGACAAAGGGATGCTCCGGCCAGTCGGCCAGCCGAGATTCCCCACCAATCACGGTGGAGAGACCGGTCCCCCCGCCGAGAACCACCACCCGGATCCGCCCCCCCCGGAATCGAAGGATATCTCCGGTCAGGCGCTCGACCTCTTCCCGGGAAAAACCGCAGCCGGTGCTTTCGAGAATAATCCGGATCAGTTTCTCCGCCCCCGCAGGGCGGGGGGCGGTCTCGATATCGATTCTCCCCGTCTTCATTACTCCGCACTACACTCCCCCGCCGAAATTATCATTTTAGGTTCTCTTCCGTTTGGTCTGAGTAAACGCGCTATAGGTCATCGCGAGGAGCGTTGGCCCCGAAGTATTCAGGGCAATAAGCGACAAATGAAGTTGAATGCCGAAAATTGATTATACCCGAATTATAGAGAACCTGGCGAGATTGCTTCTCCGCGATTGTCATCGGGGATCGCAATGATCGATGATATTCAACCCACCTTAACCTGAATTTATCACCTCCGGGTCTCCGCCGGCAGGATATTTTATCCGCCCCGGGCTCAGGCCGGCGAACTTTTCGGGCTCGCTCAGGCCTCTTCCAGCTCGGCCCGGCGGGCTTCGTACTCCTGGAAAACCCGGCAGTATTCCTCGTAGGCCTTCTCGATCCCGGATTGCAACTCCGCCGCCTTCTGGGTCAGGCGGACGATCTCGGGGGCGGCCTGGGCCCGGGAAGCGGCAATCAGTTCGTCGTTCCGGACGGCGCGGTCGGTTTCCCGGCGTCCGATTTCGGCCTCCAGTTTCCGGATCCGATCCTCCAGGGGACGGATAATCTCCCGGTAACGGAGGCGCCGGTCGGCCGCCGCGCGGCGGCGGGCTTTCTTGTTCACCGGGCCCGGCCCGGCCGGGGAAGGTTTTCCGCTCTCTTCGACGTCCCAGCCGACCTCTTCCAGAAACTCCCCGTAATTTCCCGAAAAGAGCCGGACCTCCCCCCCCTGGAGCACGATCAGCTTATCGACGGTCCGGCGGAGGAGATACTCATCGTGGGAGACGATCAGGGCGGCGCCCGGGTATCCGTTCAGAGCGTCGATGATCGCCGAGCACGACTCGAGATCAAGGTGGTGGGTCGGCTCGTCGAGGAGGAGGAGGTTGGCGGGTTCGGCGATGACCTTGCCGAGCAGGACCCGGCATTTCTCCCCCCCGGAGAGGACCTCGATCTTCTTCAGGGCCTGGTCCTGGGAGAAGAGCATCTTGCCGGCGATCGACCGGGCCCGGGACCGCTCGGCGGGGGGGAGCGAGAGGGCGATCTCTTCCTCGACGGTCAGCCCCGGGTGGAGTGTCCCCGCGGAAGCGGGATCAAAGACGGCGGCCCGGACGCGGGGATGGGTCCGGATCTCTCCGGACAGCGGAGTCAGTCTCCCTGCCAGCAGCCGCAGGAGGGTTGATTTCCCGGCCCCGTTGGGCCCGATCACCCCGACCTTGTCGTCCGCGGTGAGGGTGAAGGAGAAATCATCGACCAGGTAAGGGGACCCGCCGGTATAGCTGAAGGAAATATCTTCAGCGTTCAGGATATTCTTCCCCGGGCAGGGGGCATAGGCGAAGGAGAAGTCCAGGGTCTCGATCTCCCGCAGCCGGTCGGTCAGCTCCATCTTCTCCAGGCGCTTGACCCGGGCCTGGGCCTGGCTGGCGCGCCGGGCCTTGGCCCGGAACCGGTTGATGAACTCCTCCTCCTTCTTCCGGATCTTCTCGTCGTTGATTCGCCGCCGCTTAAGCACCTCCTCCTCAGAGCGGATCTGGCGGTAATATTTCTCCGTGGTCCCGGTGATGACCCGGATCGAACCCCGGTGGATCCCCATCGTCCGGGTGACGACGCCGTCCATAAAGGCCCGGTTATGGCTGATCAGCATCAGCTCTCCCGCCCAGGAGCGGAGGAAGCCGGCCAGCCAGCGGATGGAGAGGATGTCAAGGAAGTTGGTCGGTTCGTCGAGGAGCAGGAGGTCGGGCCGGGAGACGAGGAGCCGGGTGAGGGCGATCCGCGTCCGGTATCCCCCGGAGAACTCGGCCGGGGACCGGTTGAAGTCACCGGCGGAGAAACCCAGCCCGGAGAGGATCTTCTTCACCTTCCAGTCGTCGTCCGCCTCGGCGGGGCCGAGGCCGCGGCAGCCCTCCTCGAGAACCGTCGGCTTCTTCCAGCGGAGCTCCTGCTCGAGGTACCCGATCCGGTAGCCCTTGGGGGCGGTGATCTCCCCGCCGTCGGGGGGCTCCTCCCCGGCGATCATTCCGAAGAGCGTGGACTTGCCGGACCCGTTGCGGCCCACCAGGCCGAGACGGTCCCCGGGCCCGAGGGAGAAGGAGACGTCCTCAAAGAGAACCTGGTTGCCGAAATGCTTGGTTAATTTGGCCGCGGTTATCATAGTGTTTCGTCAGCGTGGAAGCGGGAGCGGGACGGAGACGGAAGCCGGCGGTGCTTACCATTGCCGGAAGACGGGGCATAGTATAGACTTGAATAAGGATTGTCAACTTCAGGCAGTAACCCGATGAGCTCTCCTCGCAACAGACTGACTGAGACCGCCCGCCGGGAAGCCCTCCGGGTGGTAAAGGGCTGCGCCCGAAAGGAGGGGATAGTGGCCTCGGCGACAATCCCCGGTTACCCGCAGGTCTGGGCGCGGGACAGCATGATCACCCTCCTGGGGGCGCTGGGAGCTGACGACGAAGAGATCAGCCGTTCTCTCCAGGCCAGCATCGAGCTGCTGACCGGGCAGCAGACCCCGCTCGGGCTGATCCCCAACAACGTCCACATCCGGACCGGGAGACCGAACTTCCAGGCTTACGCCGACGGGGGGCCCTGGCTGGTGATTGGGATCTCCGCCTACTTCCAGGCCACTGGTGACCGGGCCTTCCTGAAACGCTGCTATCCGGCGGTCAAGAGATGCCTGCGCTGGTACGAATACCAGGATGTCGACCTGACCGGGCTGATCACGATGGCCGAGGGCTCCGACTGGCAGGACCTCTTCGCCACCCGGGGCAAGGGCCTGACCGTTAACCTCCTCCATTATCTGGCCCTGAAAAAGGCCGCCGAGCAGGCGGAAGAACTGGGGCGAACGGCCGACGCAGATCAGTACCGAAGGCGCGCGGGGGAAGTGAAACGCCGGATCAACCGCCACTTCTGGTACGGCGGCGACCCGAATTCGCTCCTGGCCCACCTGGAACCGAGTATGTCCACCGAGGTCTTCAGCCGGGAAGGCCTCGACAGCCTGGGCCGGAAACACGCGGTCCCCAAGAAACGGATCCTCCGCGATGAATTCTATTACCTCCCCTATCTCACCTTCCGGGGTTTCGGCGAGTGGTTCGACTCCCTGGGCAACCTGCTGGCGATTTTGACCGGGGTGGCCGGACGGGAGCGGGCGGAAAAGATCCTTGCCCTGATCCAGAGGCGGAAGATCGACCGCCCCGGACCGGTTAAGGCGATCGACCCCCCGATCCACCCCGGTGACCCCGACTGGCGCTACTTCTACGTCTTCGACCGCCTCAATCTCCCCCACCGCTACCACAACGGGGGAATCTGGCCCTTCCTCGGCGGCTTTTACGTCGCCGCCCTGGTAAAGATGAAGCGATACCGGGAAGCCGAGGCGGCGCTGGTAGAACTGGCCCGCGTGAACCGGAAGGGACGGGAGGGCGAGTGGGAGTTTAACGAGTGGTTGGAGGGCAAGACCGGCCAGCCCCTGGGGATGGCCGGCCAGGCCTGGTCGGCCGGGATGTTCCTCTACGCCGAGGAATCCTTCCGCAATCGGAAGACCCCGTTCTTCTGAACCTGATAATTGAATGCCCCAAGATACACTGCTCCCCAGATCGGCGGCTCAAGCTCCACCCAATATATTATAGCTGGAACAGAAGGAAAAAGCACATTCCTGTATTTCGGTTGGTGAATGTCGGGCTAGAGATTTCAGAACCTCTATGGAGAAATAATTAGCTTCACGCACACGATCTGATCGGTTAAGTTGCTTGCCGTCGGGCAGCAGAGTTTAATTGTACATTTCACGGAGAAGGACAAATGGGACAGGATTCCCTCTGGTACAAGGACGCGATCTTCTACGAACTCCACGTCAAGGGGTTCTTCGACAGCAACAACGACGGGGTCGGAGATTTCCCGGGAGTGATCGAGAAGCTCGATTACCTCCAGGACCTGGGGATCGACTGCATCTGGCTCCTCCCCTTCTACCTCTCCCCCCAGAAGGACGACGGGTACGACATCTCCGACTTTTACCGGATCCAGCCCGAGTACGGAACGGTGAAGGACTTCAAGGCCCTGATCCGGGCCGCCCACAAGCGGAATATCCGGGTAGTGACCGATTTGGTGATGAACCACACCTCGGACGAGCATCCCTGGTTCGTCGAGGCCCAAAGTTCCCGCAACTCCCCCAAGCGCGACTACTACGTCTGGAGCGATACCGACCAGAAATACCAGGACGCCCGAATCATCTTCGTCGATTCCGAGGAGTCGAACTGGACCTACGACAAGTCCACCGGCCAGTTCTACTGGCACCGCTTCTTCAGCCACCAGCCCGACCTGAATTACAACAACCCCCGGGTCCGGACCGCGATGCTGAGAGTGATCAACCACTGGCTGAAGATGGGCCTGGACGGTTTCCGCTGCGACGCCGTCCCCTACCTCTTTGAACGCGAGGGGACTAGCTGCGAGAACCTCCCCGAAACCCACGAATTCTTTCAAGAGACCCGGGCCAAAATCGACGCTAAATTCGGGGACAAGATCCTGATCGCTGAGGCCAACCAGTGGCCCAGCGACGTATTGCCCTATTTCGGCACGGGCGACGAATTCCATATGGCCTTCAACTTCCCCCTGATGCCACGGATCTTCATGGCCCTGCGGCAGGAGTCGGCGGCGCCGATCGAGAACATTATGCGCCAGATGCCCCCGATCCCGACCGGGTGCCAGTGGGGACTCTTTCTGAGAAACCACGACGAACTCACCCTGGAGATGGTGACTGACGAGGAGCGGGACTATATGTACCGGGAATACGCCCGCGATAGGAAGATGAAATGCAATTTGGGGATCCGCCGCCGGCTCGCCCCCCTGCTCGACAATGGCCGGCGCCAGATCGAGCTGCTCAACAACCTCCTCTTCACCCTCCCGGGTTCACCGATCATTTACTACGGCGACGAGATCGGGATGGGGGACAATATCTACCTCGGCGACCGCAACGGGGTGCGAACCCCGATGCAGTGGGACGGGTACCGCAACGCCGGCTTCTCGAAGGCCGACCCGGCCCAGCTCTACAGCCCGGTCAACATGGATCCGGTCTACGGCTGCCAGTCGATCAACGTCGAGGCCCAGATGCGGACCTCGACCTCACTGTTGAGCTGGATGAAGCGACTGATCCGGACCCGGAAGGAACACGCCGCGGTCTTCGGCCGGGGCGACCTCAATTTCGTCCCCTCGAAGAACCCCAAGACCCTCTCCTATATCCGCCGGTACCGCGACCGGATCGTTCTGATCGTCAACAACCTCTCCCGTTTCACTCAGCCGATCGAGCTGGATCTGAGGGAGTACGAGGACTTCGCCCCGATCGAGATGCTGGGCCAGACCCGCTTCCCCCCGATCGGAACCCTCCCTTATTTCTTTACCGTCGGTCCCCACAATTTCTTCTGGTTCGATCTGGTCCCGAATTCCGAGCGGGCGGAGAAGAAACTGCGGCAGCTCCAGGCGGGGGACGCCGGGTAACCGGATATTTTTTAGACAGGATAACAGGATTGACGGGATGGGGCTTCCAAGAAGGAAATGTCATCGCAATCCCCGATGCCAAGCGGGGAGAAGCGATCTCAAGCCCCTGAAAATCAGAGAGATTGCTTCGTTGGCCCGAAATCTTTCGGGCCTCCTCGCAATGACTCATTTTGGCAAGTGATTTCCAGGCGGGAGTAGAACTAATTATCTTCCGCCGGACTCGCCAGAGGACGGATTCTTCTCCAGCCACTTCTTCAGAATCACCTTCAGGCCGGGCAGACTGATCGGCTTGGGGAGGTAGTCGTCCATCCCGGCCGCCAGGCAACGTTCACGGTCCCCCTCCAGAGCGTGGGCGGTCAGGGCGATGATCGGCACCTGGTGATCGAGGACATCAGAACCCGGATCGCGGATCTTTCGGGCGGCCGCGAAACCGTCGAGCACCGGCATCTGGACATCCATCAACACCAGGTCGAATTTTCCTTCCGCCAGTACCTTAAGGACTTCCCGACCATCGGCGACGACCAGCGGATCGTAACCGAGGCGCTGGAGCATCCCCCGGGCCACCTTCTGGTTGACCGGGTTGTCCTCCGCCACCAGGATCCGGACCGACTTCTTTCCGGGACTAGCGGGTTCCCCCCTCACCGGGGCCGGAGGCGACGGGCGCGGACGACATTGCAGGACCGTGGCCAGGGCCCGGGCCAGGTCGGAGCGATTGACCGGCTTGGCGAGGGCCTCCGAGATGCCCAGCTCTTTTCTCCGGGGGGCGGAAGGCAGTTGACCGATCGAGGACATCAGGATCAGGGGGAGCCGGGGGAGAACCGGATCGGCCTTGATCTTTCGGGCCAGTTCTTCTCCGTCCATCCCCGGCATCATCACATCGAGCACGACCGCCCGGTAGGGGTCGGAGGCCTCCACCGCCTCCCGAAGCACCGCCAACGCTTCCTGACCGGAGGCGGCCTCGCCGGCCCGCAGCCCCCACCGCCGAAGGAGAGCAATCAACAGTTCCCGGTTGACCTGGTTGTCGTCCACCACCAGGACCCGCTCTCCCCGACTGGCGGTGAGATCCTCGAAGCCGGACGGGGGAGACGGAGGAGCGGTTTCGGACTGAAGTTGAAAACAGGCGGTAAAACGAAAAGTCGAACCCCGGCCGGGGGCACTCTCCACCGAGATCTCTCCGTCCATCATCTCCACCAGCTGCCGGGCGATCGTCAGCCCCAGACCGGTCCCCTCGTAATGACGGGTGGTGGACCCGTCGGCCTGGGTGAAGGGCTCGAAGATCCTCTCCAGAAGACGGGGGGGAATCCCGACCCCGGTATCGGCCACGGTGAAGACGAGGATCGCCCGGCCTTCTTCCCGATGGGAGAGGGAGGCCTCGACCGTCACTGAACCCTGCATCGTGAACTTGATGGCATTACCAACCAGATTAGTGAGAATCTGCCTCAATTTCCCGGGATCGCCCTTCAGGAGGGTCGGGGTGCCGGGAACCGCCCGGCAGACAAAATCCAGCCCCTTCGCCGCAGTGGAGACGGCAAAACCGTCGGCGAGCCGCTCCAACTCATCTTCCAGGTTGAAATCCACCTTCTCCAGCTCCAGTTTTCCCGCCTCGATCTTGGAGAAATCCAGAATGTCGTTGATCAGGTCGAGAAGGGTCCGTCCACTGGTCTCGATGATCTCGGCGTAACGCCGCTGCTTCCCCTTCAGCCCGCTCTCCAGCAGGAGGCCGGCCATCCCCAAGACCCCGTTCATCGGGGTCCGAATCTCGTGGCTCATATTGGCCAGGAACCGGCTCTTGGCGGTGCTGGCCTCCTCGGCCTTCCGGGTCATCCGGTTGGCCAGTTCCAGGGCGTCCCGGAGTTTTTGGGTCAGCTTCTCCAGTTCTACCGACTTCGCCCGGATGGCCGCCTCGGTCTTCTTCCGCTCGGTGAGGTCGACGTCGATGCAGAAGAGCATCGGAGCCTGCCCCCGGATGCAGACGGCGGTGTGGATGGAATGAACCAGGATCCGGGAGCCGTCCTTCCGCAGGAGGCTTACCTCGCCGGCGGGCATAAACTCCCCGGATTCTTTGAGCCCGGCGCATTTTTCCAGGCCTTTCCGGAAGAGAGGCTGGAGCTCGTCGGGGATGATCAGATCCCCCAGGTTCCGGCCCTGGGCCTCCTCGGCAGTGTAACCGTAGAGCTTTTCCGCCTCCCGGTTCCAGTAAACCACCGTCCCGTCGGTCCGGTAGCCCTGGATGCCAAGCGAGGCGTAAGCGAGGATGTTCTCGAACCGCTCCTCACTGGCCCGCAGCGCCGCCGCGGCCTTCTTCCGTTCGGTAATATCCCTCAGGATCGCCACCACCCTCTCCTGGCCCCCGATCAGGACCAGGGAGTTGCTGATCTCAATCGGGAGACGGCGGCCGTCCTTGCATAGCTCCTCGGTCTCGATGTAGGCGCCTTCGGCCACTGTCTCCGGCCGGATCCGGGAAGCCAGGGAGGCGACCACCTCCGGGGGGACCAGGTCGCCGACTCGCATCTTCAGCAGTTCTTCCCGGCTGTAGCCGAGCATATCGGTCGCCGCCCGGTTGACGTCGAGAATCCGGCCGTCGGGGGACTCGATGAAGATCCCGTCCTTGGCCTGGTCGAAGACCGCCCGGAAGCGCTCCTCGCTCGAGGCCAGTCTCTCCTGGGTCCGTTTCCGTTCGGTGACGCCGCCGATCCGTTTGGCAAAATCCTTGAGGAGATTACCCTCCTCCTCGAGAAAGGGATCTCCGGTTACCGTCCATCTCTTCTCGAGATAGCCGATCTCAATTCTCCCCACTTCCGCTCCGGAGGACCGGATCGGCGCGGACTTCATCCAGGGGGAACGGGCGAAGTTGCCGGTGTGGAATTCTCTAGCCCCGACCACGATCCGGGCGCAGGCAATCTCGGGATACTGCAAGTTTGCCGCCAGGATCGCGGGGACTTCCCGGTACAGCCCCTCCAGGGTCAAACCATCTTGTTCGATTAACCGGGAGAGGGTGTAGAGGGACCGCAGTTCTTTCATCCGTTCCCGGATCTGCTCCTCGACCCGACGCTGATCGGTGACATCCCGGGCGAGGCCGTAGATTCCGGACGGCCGCCCCCGCCGATCACGGATGAAGGAGAGGTTGGTCTCCAGGATCCGGATCGACCCGTCCCGGTGATAATAGTCGAGATCGAGAGTCAGCGCGCGGTCGGGGTCGCGGTCCCGGTCGCGGGCCAGTTCCTCCTTCAGTTTCTCCCACGCCAGCTGCTGCGTCGCCGGGGGCATCTGCTCCGCCAGGGACTGCCGGATCCTTTCCTCCGGGGTGAAGCCGAGAACCTTCTCGATCGAGGGGCTGATGTAGGTGGTGTTGAATTCGAGGTCCGTGGTCCAGAGGACGTCATTCATCTTCTCGGTCAGGAACCGGTGCCGCCGTTCGGAAGGCCGGAGCCGGTGGAAACCACCGGAGAACAGGCTCCCAAGCCGGATCAGAAGGCCCGGAGCCGGCGAGCGGGGGGAGGGAGAGTTTCCTCGATTGGATTTATCTTTCATTCGCATCGCCGCCCTGAGGAGTTCCTTCCGAAGTCGAGCCGGCGGCCGGCGGAAGCAGCCGGGAGAGCAAAGCCCGCAGGCGGTCCAGGGAATATGGTTTGCTTAAGACTCCTTCCAGGCCCCGCCGGTCGAAGTCGGCGGAAAGTTCGCCCTCGCCATGGCCGCTGGAGATCACCACCCGGACGGCGGGATTGATCTTCCTGATTATCTCCAGCACCTCCCGGCCGTCAAGGACGGGCATCGTCAGGTCCAGGATGACCAGGTCGATTTCCTGTCGGTGCTTCCGGTATAGTTCAACCGCCTCTCCCCCGTCGGCGCCCGCCAACACCTCCAGTCCCAGTTTTTTCAGAGCCCGGATCCCGAGTGCCCGGAGACTCTCCTCGTCCTCGGCCAGAAGGACCGTCCCCTCCCCCTGCCATTGGCGGCGGGCGCCGGCCGGGACCGCCTCTCCACCCGGAGCGGCGGGCAGCTCGATTTCCAGGGCCGGGAAGAGAATCCGAAAGATTGTTCCCTTCCCCGGGCTGCTCTCAATCCGAACCGCCCCCCGATGCCCACGGATTATGCCCAGCACCGCCGCCAGCCCCAGTCCCCGCCCTTTCAACTTGGTGGAGAAGAACGGTTCGAAGATCCTCCTCTGGATCTTTCGGTCCATCCCCATCCCGGTGTCGGACACCTCGAGAAAGACATAGAAACCGGGTTCCGGGTGGTCGGCCAATTCGGCCTCCTGCAATTCTCTCTCCCCGCAGTATTCGGCCCCCGTGGAAAGGGTGATATAGCCGCTCTTCTTGCCCAATGCTTCCGAGGCATTAATGACCAAGTTCAGTACCACCTGACGGATCTGGGAAGCATCGGCCTCCAGCGGGGGCAGGCCCTCTTGCCGCCGGAAGGTGAGGACGGCCTTCTTCGAGACCGAAGCCCGGAGTAGGGTTTCGGTCTCCCCGATCAGAGCGTTGAGATCGAGCGGAACCCGGGCCGGCGTTGATTTCCCGGCGTAGGCCAGCATCTGTCGGCAGAGACCGGCGGCCTGGTGGACGGCGGAGCTGATCTCCTTCAGATTCCTTCGGGTGGGGGAAGAAGCCGGGGTATCCTCCAGGGCCAGCTCGGTATGACCCAGGATCACCATCAGGATATTGTTGAAGTCGTGGGCGATCCCCCCGGCCAGCACCCCCAGGCTCTCCAGCTTCTGGGTCTGCTGGACCTGTCGCTCCATCTCGAGCCGGCGGGCTTCTGCTTCTTTGCGCTCGGTGATATCGATCGCCAGTTCGAAACGGACGTCCCGGCCGTCGGGCCATTTGATCACCCGGTCGATGATCTGGAAGTCACAGCCGAGTTTAGGGTTGTAGTGCTCCCAGGAGTAGGGTTGGCCGGCAAGCTCCCGGATGATCCGATTGGTGCAGAAATCGCAGGGCCGATCGAGTCCCCCCAACTCGCGGTAACAGATCTTGCCCACCAGAGGGCTGCCGAATTTTTCCCTCAGGGCCCGGTTGGCGAAGAGTATCTCGTAGGTATCCATATCGGATACATAGATGGGCTGGTCGATACTTTCGAAGAGGGAGAGAAGCTGCCGATGTTCCTTCCGGATCTTTTCCTCCGCTCTCTTGTGCTCGGTGATGTCGCGGACGAACTCCACCACCCCGGTAATCTCCCCGTTCTCGGAATCCTTGACCGGGCAGCTGTAAAGCTCCAGCCTTTTGGTCGGCGAGCCGGGGAGGCCCTTAACTACCTCGATTTCGGGGCGGCCGGTCTTCAGGCAGCGCAGGGTGGGGCAGGGGTCACAGGGAGAATTCCGGTTATGGTAGGCCTGGAAGCACTTCTTCCCTTCCAGGGGGAGATTGTCCCGATACCAGCGGTTTATCATCGGGTTGACCCGGCGGATGGTCAGGTCGGGATTGAGAATAGAGATCCCCTCCTGAATCGCCGACATCACCTCCTCGAAGAATCTCTCTCCGTTTGGCGGGCCGGCCGCAGAGCCGGACGGGGGGGGTTTATTGGGCTTCTTCTTTCTCATTTGAAGGTGTCCCTTTGAAATTGGAACCGAGCGGAACCGTCCGGGCGGCCCGAGCGGCGGCAGCTCCAGGCCGTCTTCCGGCAGAGGGAGAGCAGACGTGCCAGGTCCTCCTTGATCAGGAAGAGTGAGGGGACCAGGACCAGGTTGATGGCGGTGGCGAAGATGATCCCGTATCCAAGCGAGATCGCCATCGGGATCATAAACCTCGCCTGGCGGGAGGTCTCGAAGATCATCGGGGCCAGCCCGCCAAAGGTGGTCAGGGTGGTGAGCAGGATCGGCCTAAAGCGCCGGATCCCCGCCCCATGGACGGCCCTAACGATCCCCATCCCCCCCGCCCGCTCCCGGTTGATGAAGTCGATCAGGATCAGGGCGTCGTTGATCACCACCCCGGAGATGGCGATGATCCCCATCATCGACATAATGCTTAAGTCGTAGCCCATCAGGATGTGCCCGGCCACCGCCCCGATCACCCCGAAGGGGATGGAGACCATCACGATCAAAGGCTGGGTGTAACTCTTCAGCGGGATCGCCAGGAGGACGTAGATCCCAAGCAGGGCGAAGAGGAAGCCGGTCTTCAGAGAGGCCATACTCTCCCGGAAGTCGGCCTGGCGGCCCTCGAAGCTCCAGGAGAGACCGGGATAACGGGCAATCAATTCCGGGAGGATATTTTGGGTCAGGCGGTCCAGAACCCGCTCCGCTTCGGCGGGGGGGGAGGCATTGGCGGAGACGGTGATCGTCCGCCGCCCTTCGCGCCGCTCGATCGTGGTGTAGGCCCGGCCGCGGTCGATCCGGACGACCTCGCTCAAGGGAACCTCGATTTCGTCCGGGGTCCGGATCAGGACCCGTTCGAGATCGTATTCGGAGTCCCGCTCGGAGCGGGGGAGCCGGACCATCACCTTGACCTCGTTGCGCCCCCGCTGCTGCCGGAGCGCCTCCGTGCCGTAAAAGAGACTGCGGACCTGGGCGGCGACCTCGGCCGAGGTCAGTCCCAGGTTGATCCCCGCGGGAAGGAGGGAGAAGTTATACTGGGGTTTGCCGTTGGCCACTCCGGAATCGATATCGCTGACCGAAGGGAAGACCTCCAGCCGCGCCGCCAGGTCCAGCCCGGCCCGCTCCAAAATCAGCTTGTCGGCGTGGGTCAGCTCAACGGTGATCGACCGACCCGAGCCCGGCCCCCCCCGGTCGGCCTCGTAGATCAGGGCCTGAAGCCCGGCGATCTCCCCGGCGGCCTGACGCCAGCGGCGGGTGAACTCGGCGGTCGAGATCGGCCGGATGCCGGGGTGGGTGAGAGTGACGCTCACCTCGATCACGTGACTCCCGGAGACGCCCCCGTAGTCCTCTCCAATCTCGGCGTAGATCCCCTCGACCAGATTCTCCCCGCCGTTCTCCTCGGCCACCCGACGGGCGGCGGAAATCAAGCGGTCGCGGACCGCCTCCGACCGTTCCACCGGGGAACCATAAGGAAGGACCGCGGTCACGATCGCGTAGTCGGACTCCACCCGGGGAGCCAGGATCATCGCGATCCGCTTCCCCCCCACGTAACCGAAGGTCAGGATCAACAGCGCGATCGAGAGGGCCAGGACCAGGTAGCGGTAACGAAGAGCCCACTCCAGGAAGGGCGCATAGCGAGACCGGACCACCCGATAGAACCAGGAACTGAAAGCCATCTGGCGCCGAAGCAGCCAGCCCGGCTTCGCCCCCTCGGATCGGCGGCGGTGGGAGAGGTGGGCGGGGAGGATCAAAAGGCACTCGACCAGGGAGACGGCGAAGACGGTGATAACCACGACCGGGATCACCCGCCAGATCTTCCCCATCGTCCCGGGCATAAAGAGCAGGGGCGAGAAAGCGGCGATGTTGGTCAGGACGCTGAAGACCACCGGGGTCGAGACCTCCTTCACCCCCTTCAGGGCCGCCTCCAAGTGGCCCATCCCCCGCAGTCGGTTCTCGTGGATGTTCTCCCCGACCACGATCGCGTCATCCACCACGATCCCCAACGAAACGATGAAAGCAAACATCGAGATCATATTGATCGTAATATCGAAGCCGGGAAGGAAGAGGAAGGAGCCGAGAAAGGAGATCGGGATCCCCAGCATCACCCAGAAGGCGATCCGGGGCTGGAGGAAAAGCCCGAGAAGGATGAGGACCAGGACCAGACCGTAGAGCCCGTTCCTGACCAGAAGGTCCCGCCGCTGCCGGTAGTTATCCGAGGAATCGCGGAGCACCGAGATCCTCACCCCCGGAGGATAGCCGGCGTTGAGCTCCTCCATCACCCGCCGGGCGGCGGCGGCGACGGCGATCGGGGTCTGGTCGCCGATCCGATAGACCTCGAGCAGGACGCAGGGTTCTCCGTCGTAAACGGCGGATCGGTCGGTATCCTCGAAGCCGTCGGTAACAGAGGCGATCTCCCCCAGGAGAACCTCCCCTCCGGTCTCCGGGCCGAGCAGGGGGAGAGAGGCGAACTGCCGGCCGAAGTCCCTCCGGTCCTGGACCCGGACCAGGACCTCGCCGGAGGGGGTCTTCAGGCCCCCCCCGGCCAGTTCCAGGGCCGACCGGCGGATCCGCTGGGCGACCTCGGGGATGGTCAGTCCATACTCTCTCAGCCGCTGGCGTCCGATCGCCACCTCGATCTCCAAATCGCGGATCCCCCCCAGCTCGACCTGAGTGATCTCCGGCTCCCTCAGGAGCCGCTCCCGCGCCTCCTCCGCCAGGGCGCGGAGTGTCGTCTCGGGGAAATTTCCATGGAGGGCGAGATTGATCACCTCCCGCCGGCGGGCGACCAGGACCACGCTCGGCTCCTCCGCTTCCTCGGGGAAGGTGGTGATCCGGGCCACCTCTTGCTGGATCTCCTGGTAGATCTTGGGCCGGTCGGCCCCGGAAAGCAACTCGACGGTAACCAGTCCCGACCCCTCCCGAGCCGTGGAGGTGATCTGCTTCACCCCCTCCAGACCCCGGACTGCCTCCTCGATCGCCAGGATGATCCCCTGCTCGATCTCCTCCGGTCCCGCCCCGGGGTAGGCGACGGTGACCCGGACCAGGTCAAGCTCAAAGTCGGGGAAGACCTCCTGGGTGATCGAGCGAAGGCTGAGCAGCCCGCCGACCAGGAAGGTCAGCATCAACAGGTTGGCGGCCACCCGGTTGCGGACCATCCAGGCGATCGGTCCCCGGTCGGGGGGCGATGGCGAGGGGTTGTTCATGGAGACGGTTTTCCTTTCCCATCATCGATTTGGCGCAGAAGCATCCCGGCAACCGGAGCGGCCAGGTCGGTGATCACCAGCTCTTCCCCGGCCGCGACGCCCTCCCGGACCAGAACCCGCTCGGCGTTACCCCTGATCACCCCGACTGGGCGCAGTTCCAAGCGGCGGTCGGACCCGAACAACCAGACCCGGTCGTGGTCGCGCAGCGCCGCCCGGGGGATGGAGAAAACGTCGGCAACCTCCCTCCCCTCGATCCGGGCCCGTAGATAAGTCCCGAGCAGGAGCGGCCGACCCTCCAGAGGGTCGGCAACGGCAACCAGGACCCGGGCCAGCCGTCCCCTCTCCTCGAGCGCGGCCTCTTTCTCGATCACCCGCCCTATCCAGGCGATCTCCCCTTCCGGGTCGGATGCCGGGCTGAGCAGGACCTCGGCCCCTTCATCGCCCTCCCCGGCCTCAAACCACTCCAGATCTTCCGCCGGAAGCGAGAGGTTGACCCAGTACCGGTCGGTCCCGGCCAGGACCGCCAGTGTGGTGGCGGTGGAGACTTCGGCGCCGAGGTCGACCGCCTTGGAGATCACCACCGCGTTGAAGGGCGCGCGGACCGAGGTCCGTTCCAGATTGAGCTCGGCCCGCCGCAGGGCCGCCCGGGCGGCGGTGAGAGCCGCCTCGGCCTGCTTCAGCTGGGGGATTCGCAGAGTCAGTTCCCGGTCCAGTTCGCCCGCCTCCTCCCCCGCGCCAAGAAGTTCCCACTCGTGACGGGCGATCTCCTGCCGGCCGAGCTCGATCCGGTACTCCGCCTCGGCCAGATCGGAAGAGCACACGTCTGAACTCCAGTCCCGCGCC
>CAZPMN010000019.1:0-48950 GCA_964587835.1 uncultured bacterium | reverse complement strand
CCCCTCCCCTTCCGGCGGCGGGCGGCCCGCTCGGTCGCCTCCTGGCTATCCCGGGGAGAGTGGGTCGCCGTCAGCGCCGGGCTCTACTTCCTGACCCTGCTCTGGCTCCTGGCCGTTCTCCTGGTCCGCCCCCTGAAGAAGATCTCGCCGCCGGTCCTGAAGACTCTGCTGCCCACCCTCGCCCTCTCGATCGCGCTGAGCCTGCTGGCCTTCTCCCACCACCGGACTCCGCGGGCCATCGTCCTGGAGGAGGAGGTCGCGGTCCGCTACGAACCCCAGGAGTCCGCCGCCGCCGCCTTCCGGCTCCACGAGGGGATCGAGGTCCGGGTGGCGAGGGAGCGGAACGGCTGGGCCCAGATCGCGCTCCCCGACGGCACCTCCGGCTGGCTCCCGGCCCGCTCCCTGGGCAAGATATAAATCAGTGTCGCCCCCTGCGGGGGCTTGAATGTTTATCCGTATTCCTGCCAGCCACAGGCTTACGCCTGTGGCTATTGTTGTATCGCCCCCTGCGGGGGCTGGGATAATCGTTTCCCCAATTGGATGTCCACGGGCTCGCGCCCGTAGCTATCGGAATATCGCTCCCTGCGGAGGATTCGCTTTTCCAGATGATCAACCCCCGCAGGGGGTGACAGTTTGTTAGCTACGGGCGCGAGCCCGTGGTTTTAAAGGAATAAAGCAATCGAACCCCCGCAGGGGGTGACACATTTAGTGGGGGGAGACGCCCAGTAGCTAGTGTAGTGTTTCAGAAATAATGGGCAATAAACTGTCATTGCGATCGTTAGCGAAGCAATCTCAATCCACTGCAAGGGAATAGATTGCTTCGTCGCTGCGCTCCTCGCAATGACATTGGGCATACTTTTTATTTCTGAAACATTACACTAGTGAACTTTCGCTCCGGCCGGCTAAACCGGCCGGGGGCGAGAGGGGAGGCGGGGTTGTATCGTACTCCTACTCGTACTCGTCCTCGTACTCGAAAAATTAGCAAGCTGGGGCTCGAGTACGAGGTACGAGTACGATGAAGAGTACGAGTTAAATCAGCCGAGTGCCTTTGTTATTGCACAATTCAAGTCATGCATCTTTTGTGCAATAAGAGGCTCAGCCGAGGGCCTTTTTTACGGTTTCGACCAGGATGAGGCAAAGTTTTTCGGTCAGCTCGTCGGTCGGGCCCTCGACCATCACCCGGCACATCGACTGGGTCCCGGAGTAGCGGAGCAGCACCCGGCCCTTCCCCTTCAGCTTGCCCTCGACCTCCTGGACCGCCTCCTGGATGGCGGGGATCTGATCCAGGGGAGGCTTCTCCTTGACCTCGACGTTGACCAGTTTCTGGGGATAGAGCTTCATCAGCCGGGCCAGGGAGGAGAGCGGCCTGCGGTAGAGCCGGACCGCCGAGAGCAGCTGGAGAGCGGCGATGATCCCGTCCCCGGTGGTGTGATGGTTGTGGAAGATGACGTGCCCCGACTCCTCGCCGCCGATCACGGCCCCGGTGGACTGCATCATCTCCAGGACGTAGCGGTCACCGACTTTGCTGGCGGCGTGCTTGATCCCCAATTTTTTCAGGGCCAGCCCGAAGCCGAAGTTGCTCATCACCGTGGAGATGACTAGGTTCTTCTTGAGCAACCCCTCCTCCTTGTACATCTTGGCGCAGATGGTCATAATCTGGTCGCCGGTCAGGACCCGGCCTTTCTCGTCAACCGCGATCAGCCGGTCGCCGTCCCCGTCAAAGGCCAGACCGATATCGGCCTTCTCCTCCAGCACTTTCGCCTGGAGATCTTCGGTATGCTGTGACCCGCAGTGGTCGTTGATGTTGACGCCGTCGGGTTCGTCGTGGATGGTGGTCACGGACGCGCCCAGCTCGGAGAAGATGATCGGGGCCACCCGGTAGGTCGCGCCGTTGGCGCAGTCGAGGACGATCTTCAGTTTCTCCAGGGAGCGATTCTCGGGGAAGGTGTTCTTGCAGAAGACGATATAGCGCCCGATGGCGTCCTCAATTCTCCGGGCCTTGCCGATCTCCCGAGCGGTCGGGCGGATGTCGCGGATCTTCCCGGTCAGGATCAAGCCTTCGATCTCGTCCTCCTCCGAATCGGGAAGCTTGTAGCCGGTCCGGGAGAAGATCTTGATCCCGTTGTCCTGGTAGGGGTTGTGGGAGGCGGAGATGACAATACCGGCGTCGGCCCGCATATTCCGGGTGATAAAGGCGATCCCCGGAGTGGGCATCGGCCCGACCAGGAGCACGTCAACCCCCATCGAGCAGATCCCGGCGGTCAGGGCGTTCTCCACCATATAGCCGCTGACCCGGGTATCCTTCCCGATCACGATCCGGTGGCGCCGATCCTTATGCAGTTTGCAAACGTGGGCGGTGGCCCGCCCGATCTCCAAGATCATCTCGGCGGTCATCGGGGCGATGTTGGCCACCCCCCGAACACCGTCAGTCCCGAATAACTTTCCCATAGCTTCCTCCTTGGCCTGGATTATTGTTCACCGCAAAGACGCAAAGAACGCAAAGTTGCGCAAAGAAATAATAGAGTTTTTGCGCCGGGAGATAAAACCCTGTTCGGAAAATCCCGTGATCGTGACAAATCAATACTATCACCCTGACCACAGTTTCGTTTGAGTTCCGATAATCAGTGATCTGGCAAGTTCGAAAGCCTTATGAAAACACCGGGTCATTGCGAGTCCCGCTTCGCGGGACGAAGCAATCTCAATTCTTTGCAGGATAATAGATTGCTTCGTCGCTCCGCTCCTCGCAATGACCAGGTGTTCTATTTATCGCCCTGAATGCCGGTTTATTGATTCCGAAATAATTTACACTTCGGCACCATTTATAAGTTCTCAATCAACAAACTGAACTTCAGTCTTTCTTTGCGTTCTTTGCGTCTTTGCGGTGAATATTTCAGGTCAGGTAGCGGTAGCGCTTGATCTTGTGGGTGGGGGTCTTCTCGAAGGCGTCGCCATGGAGGCGGATCTCGGCCAGGCGGCAGTAAGCGGGAAGCTGACGATTAACTTCCTGCCGATTCTCCTTCATCTTGCCGGCCAGCCACTCCAGGTTGTCCTCCTTGCCCCCCCGCTGGGCGTCGACGGCGTCCCAGTCCGGATAAACCAGGGCGATCAGCCGGCCACCTTCCTCCCGAACCAGCGACTCCTGAACATAGGGAAGCACGTTGAGGCGGCTCTCGATCTCCTCCGGGAAAATATTCTGTCCGGAAGGACCGAGGATCATGTTCTTGGAACGACCCTTGATGTAGATGAACCCGTCCTCGTCGATCAGGCCCAGATCGCCGGTCCTCAACCAGCCGTCTTCGGAGAGAACCTCCCGAGTGGACTCCCGGTTCTTGTAGTAACCGAGCATCACCTCCGGACCCCGGACCATGATCTCGCCGACCTCCCGGAAGGGATCGGGGGAGTCGATCCGGCATTCCAAGTCGGTGATGGCCCGGCCGACCGATTGGGGACGGTGTTCGTACCAGGGGGCGTAACTGATCAGCGGACCGCACTCGGTCATCCCGTAGCCGACGGTCAGCGGTATTTTGATCTTCTTCATAAAGGTTTCCACTTCCTCGTTGAGGGCCGCTCCCCCGACGACCAGTTCCTTGAAGTTCCCCCCAAAGGTCTCGGTTAGCTTCTTGTTGATTTTCTTCCCGATCAGGGCGGAGACGCCCGGCAGCCGGTTCAGCACACTGACCGGCCCGTGCCGCAGCAGGGGGGCGAGGCGTTTCTTGTAAAGTTTTTCGATGATCAGCGGGACAAAAAGGATCAGACTCGGCCGGACCCGGCCGAAGGCTTCAATCAGAATCTTGGGGGTCGGCATCTGACCGAGGAAAGTGATGTGGCAGCCTACGGAGAAGGGGAAGAGGAAGTCGAAACTAGCGGCGTAAGCGTGGGCCAGAGGGAGGAAGCTGAGGATCCGCTCGGCCATATCCAGACGCATATTGTCACGGGCAAAGTTGACGTTGGCCAGCAGGCTCCGGTAGGGAAGCATCACCCCCTTGGAGAATCCGGAAGTCCCCGAGGTGTAGACCAGCGCCGCCATCTCATTCTCGTCCTGGTCGGCCGGGAGGGAGAACTCCGCGGCGGTGACCGCTTCGATCCTCTCCTTCTCCTCCTCCTCCGTCTGTTGGACGGCATCGGGGAGGTGCTTGTCCCGGTAATAGAGGAGATTCAGGGTATCGAGCGATACCACCGTCTGGAGATGCTCCAGCCGTTCTTCGTCGATCCGGGCGGCGATAGTGTCATCGGCAAAGAGGATCCGGCTCTCGGAGTGGCTGAGGATGTGCTGAACATCCTCGTCGTGGAACTCGGGAAGAATGGGTACGACAACCGCGCCGTAGGTAACGGTGGCCAGATAGACCAGGGCCCAGTTGGTGGAATTGGTCCCGATCAGGGCGATCTTCTCGCCCGGTTTGATTCCCCGGCGGCGGAATATGGACTGAAGCAGAAGGATCTTCTGTGCAGCCTGGCGATAGCTGATGGTCTCTCCCCCGTAATCCGTGAAAACCGGGCTCTCCCAGAATTCCTTGATACTCTCCTCAAAAAGACGGTTGAAAGTTTTCATCTTTACTCCTCCCGCTTAAGGGATTCGAGTGGGCCTAGCTGGATGGATATAGCAATATCCGAGGCAGGTTCGCAGCGGTTCGTCCTTTTCCGCCGGGCCGGAATAAATTACCGGAACTTAAATTATTGATAAGACCAAACAAGTTTAACCCGATTTATTCATAAATCGGGTTAGTGTAAATCAGGTTGATTGGAAATCGATGAGAAATAATAGGGTTTTAATTACATAATTCCCTGGTTTGTAATTTATTGCGAAGTTATCTGTTGGATATCTACGGCTTTTTAATAGGTAGATAAATAACGCAGTGAGTCAATCGAAACAGCAGAGTGCGATTACAACATTAAAACTTCCCTACCTCTAAGTTACTGCCTGGCAATCCACAATCCGATTTATTTACGAAAAATCATCTTCTTCGTGAATCATCCGGGTTGAGACTAGAACCGACAAGGCGGGCGGGACTCAACCGGTTCCGACACCGGAAGGCGGAGGAATCCCGAGCGCCCGCAGGGTCTCCGCTAAGGAATGCACGGTGAAGGGTTTTTCCAGAGCGGCGGTGAAGCCGTAATCCCGAAAACCGGCCATCACCGGGTCATCAGGATAGCGCCCGCAAATCACCGCCGTAACCTCCGGATCGATCTCCTGTAACTGCTTCAGAAGATCTGCGTTCTGCTGGCCCCCGGCGTCGGTCTGGGCGAGGAGGACCACGTCAAAGGGGCGGTTCGCCTCCCGGGCCAGGCGGTAGAACTCCACCGCCATCCCGGCGTAACTGGCCGGATTGACGTCATATCCCAGGCCGGTGAGAATCCGCACGGCCGAGGTTCTCGATTCCAGTTCCGGATCCATCAACAGGACTCGGCGGCGGCCGACCGGGCCATTCTCCACCAGCTGCCGGGCTGGAAAGTAGATGGTGAAGGCGCTCCCTTCTCCGGGAGTACTCTCGACCTGGATGAATCCCCCGTAGCTCTCGACGATACCGTAAACGATCGCCATCCCGAGGCCGGAGTTGTTCTTGCCATCCTTGGTGGTGAAAAAAGGCTCAAAGATACGCGCCTTCTGGGCCGACGTCATCCCGCAACCGGTATCGGCGATGATCAGGGCGATGTAGGTACCGGGTTTCTTGCCGATCATCCGGGGGACCGGAGAAAGGGACAGGTCGACGGTCTTGGTGGCGATGGAGACCGTTCCCTCCCCGGAGATGGCTTCCCGACCGTTCAGGACCAGGTTGATGATCACCTGTTCAACCTGCTCGGCAGCAGCGGTGATCTCACCAAGGTTCTGCTCCAGATCGAAGGTAAGCCGGATGCCCTTCCCACAGACCCGCTGGAGCATCGAGGCCAGGTCCCCGAGGATTCGGTTAAGGTTCACGGTCTCGATCGCCGGCTTATCCTTCCGGCCAAGGGCGAGCAACTTCCTGATCAGAATACCGGCCCGGGTGACCGCCTGATCGAGCCGAGCGATATGCTGCCGCAGGGGGTCCTCGGCGGCCAGTCGCTCCTTGATCAGTTCAACATAACCGCGGATCGCGTTGAGGAGATTGCCGAAATCGTGGGCCATTCCCCCGGCCAGGGTGGCCGCCATCTCCATCTTCTGGGCTTGGCGGAGCTGATCATCCAGATTGTGCAATTCTTGCTCAGCCTTCTTTCTCCGGGAGATGTCCCGGACGATCGCGATCACCCTTTTCTCCCCGCCGAGTTCGACGAGTGTATTGCTCACCTCAACCGGGACCAGGGTGCCGTCCTTGCGGAGATTCTCGGTCTCGATGTAGGCCCCCCTCCGGGTGGATTCCCGCCGGATAACCTCGGACAGAGCATCCGCCCGATCGGGGGGGAGGATGTCGCTTACCCGCATGGTAAGAAGCTCCTCGCGGGTATAACCGAGCATATCGCAGACCGCCTGGTTAACCTCAAGAATCCGTCCATCCGGGGTCTCGATATAGATAGCATCGTCGGCGGAATCAAAGACGGTGTGGAAGAGCTCTTCCCTCTTCTTGAGGTCCGGGTCGGAGGGTTTTTGCTCGGGGGGGGCCGGGGGAACTCCCCCCCCGGAGAGATCAAGGTCGAAGCGAAAGAGAAGGACTTCGCTTTCTCCCGATCGGACCGCCAGATGGGAGGAATAAACCGGAACGGCTTTTCCCGCCCGATTCTGCAAAACCAATCTTGCGGAAGGAAGAAACTCGCCGGTCTCGCCGGAGGCTTGGCCCCGGCGCAAAAATTGGGAGAAGTATTCCCTCTCCGGCGCAGGGATGATCAGGTCGCCGAGGTTATTCCCCACGGCTCTGGAGACGGGGATCCCGTAAAGTTCCTCGCTGGCGAGGTTCCAGAAGAAGACCGTCCCGTCGGGGCGGCAGCCCTGAATCGCCACCCGGGGAGAGAACCCGCCCACGCTGTCCATTGACTGTTCCATAACCGCCTAACAGAGCAGACCCGAGCGACGAGCACGGCCGGAATCCGCTGCTGGAAACAGAGATTGTAACAGCGCGAAAGAATATCGGGCAATAATATTTCGCCGGGCTCCCGGGCCAATAACGATTTCAGCTGATCGTCCCGCCGATGTAATGCCGGGTCAGTTCCTGGCGGGGCGCGGAGAAGAATTCACCGGCGGGGCCGGCCTCGACCACTTCCCCCAGATAGAGAAAGACCACGTAGTCGGCCAGCCGCCGAGCCTGGCGGAGAATGTGGGTGACGATCACGATCGTGTAATCCCGTTTCAACTCCAGAAAACGTTCCTCAATCGCCTGGCTGGAGGCGGGATCGAGGGCTGAAGTCGGCTCGTCGCCGAGGATGATCTCCGGCTCGACGGCCAGTCCCCGCGCCAGGCAGAGCCGCTGCTGCTGGCCAACCGAGAGCCGGGAAGCCGGAGTGTTGAGTTTCCCTTTCACCTCCTCCCAGAGTTGGGCCTCCCGCAGCCGTTTCTCGACGATCTCGTTGAGGCGAGCCCGGCCCCGGACCCCGTGGATCCGCGGTCCGTAGGCGACGTTGTCAAAGATCGACATCGGGAGGACGAAGGGTGTCTGGGAGAGAAGCCCCATCTTTTTCCGAATCTCCGTCACCTCCGAGCCCGGGCGGTAGACATCCTCCCCACCCACCTCGACCCGGCCGGTGATCGAGATTCCCTCGACCAGTTCCAGCATCCGGTTGAAGGTCTTGAGCAGTGTCGACTTCCCGCAGCCGGACGGCCCGATGATGGCGGTGATCTTTCTCGCGGGCAGGGCCACGTTGATGTTCTTCAGGGCCGGTTCCCGGCCGTAAAAAACGTTGAGGTTCTCGGCCCGGATATGGTGGGAGTCGTTCATCGGGACACCCTCTTTATTTAATGATGTTTTTTGTTAACTTTCGGGTCAGCCCCCGGGAGAGGAGACTGAGCAACAGTATGATCACAGTCAGGATCAGGGCCGAGGCGTAAGCCCGCCCCTGGACCTCGGGAAAGGGGGTGGAGAGCTGGAAGAAGATCGCCAGGGGCAGCGTCGCCGCCGGGCGCAGGAGCGAGACGGGGATGGCGTCGCTGAAACCGGCGGTGAAGAGAACCGAGGCGGCATCGCCGATCCCCCGTCCGAAGGCGATCAGCACGGCGGTCAGCAGCCCGGGCAAAGACTGTCTCAGCACCACCCGGAGCGCGGTCTCCAGCCGGGTGGCTCCCAGAGCGTAGGAGGCGGTGAGCAGGCCGGAGGGGATCATCCGAACCGCCTCGTCCATCGCCCGGCTCATCACCGGAAAGATCAGCAGCGCCACCGCGATGATCCCGCCCAGAAGCGAGGCCCTCAGCCCGAGGGCGAGCATCAGGGTGAAGCCGAAGGCCCCGTAAACGATTGAGGGCACCCCCCAGAGAACGTCGAGGGAAAAGCGGACCGCCGTGGCCCACCGGGAAGCCCGCCGGGAATAGACATTGAGACCGATCACCACCGGGAGGCTGATCACCAGGGCGATAATGGTCGCCCCCACGGTCAGGTAGAGGGAACCGACGATGGCGTTGAGCACCCCCCCCTCTTTTCCCAGGTAATAACCGCCGTCCGGGGTCCGGGTCACCATCTCCAGGTTGAGGTGGGGAATCCCCTTGACCGCCACCGCGGCCAGGATCAGCAGAAGGCTGCCCAGGATCACGGCGGTTGACAGCGCCATCAGGACCTTGGCGAACCATTCCTCGACCTTCCGCCGGGACATCTTAACTGATCCTCCTCTCCACCCGGACTAGGACCACCCGGGAGACGATATTAAAGAAGACGACCACCGCCATCAGGACCAGGGCGGAGAAGAGGAGCGCGGAGTCGTAGAGGGGGACGGAGAGCATCTCGCCGTAGTTGTTGGCGATCAGGGCCGGGAGGGGATAAGCCGGATCGAAGAGGGAGGAAGGGACCCGGGCCACGTTGCCGGCCACCATCAGCACGGCCATGGTCTCCCCGAACGCCCGGGAAAGCCCGAGGACCACGGCGGCGATGATCCCGGGGAAGGCTTTCCTTCCGGTGACGTGTTTGATCGTCTCCCAGCGGGTCGCCCCCAGTGCGAGCGAGGCGTCCCGCAGTCCGTTCTCGATCGAACCGAAGACCTCCAGGCAGACGTGGATAATCACCGGGAAGATCATGATCGCCAGAACCACCCCGGCGGTGAGAACCGTGTAACCGCTGCTGGATACGCCGAAGAGAGGCGCGATCCGCTCCTGGACCAGGGGGACGATCACCAGCACCCCCCAGATCCCGAAGATCACCGAGGGGATGCCGGCCAAAAGATCGATCAGCGGCTTTACCGCTTCCCGCAGCCGCCGGGGGCTGTACTCGGCCAGGAAGACGGCCGCCAGGACACAAAGCGGGACGGCGATCACGACCGCGGTGGCGGTAACCCAGAGGGTCCCGGCGATGAAGGGAAAGAACCCGAACTCGCCCTTGAGCGGGCGCCAGGACGAGGAGAAGAGAAGCGTGGAGAGGGAATGGCTGGCCAGGATCGGCCGGGACCGGATATAAAGACCGACCCCGATCGCCAGGACCAGGAGGGCGGCGGCGGAGGTAACGAGAAAGATGATCCTCCCCGCCCAGCGGTCGCGGGCCAGTCTCTTCCCGGTCCGGTTCATCACTCCTCAGTTCCCAGACTCTCCTTTCCCCACGGCCCCGGCGGCGAGCTTCTCCCGAGCGGCACTTAGCTTTTCCGGGGTCACCCGGACGTAGCCGGTCTCCTGGACGAACTGCTGGCCTTCATCCAGAACCCAGGAGAGGAAAGAGCGGACCGGCTCGCCAGCCGGACAGCCGTGGGCGGTGAAGTGAAGATCCCGGGCCGGGGGGGAGGGATAACGCCCGTCGGCGATGGCGGCCGCCACCTGGCCGAGGCTGCCGTAAAATTCCTCTTCCGGGCCGATCCGGCCGTCGCCGTCGAGATCGATCGGGATCACCATCAACCCGGCAACCGGGCCGCCGCTCTCCAGGTCGTAGGCGTAGTTGATGTTGTTGAACCCGATCCCGCCGAAGTCCCGCCGGACCGCCTGGGCCAGTCCAGGGTCGCCATAAACCCCGACCCCGCCTAAGTCCTCCTGCTCCCCGCCCAGATACTGGGCCCAGACCGTGGCCGCTCCGCAGGCGTCGGAGCGGGTGTAGACGGTCATATCCGGCACCCGTCCGCCTCGGGGGGAAGCCGGCCAGGATAAATTCTCGCCCCGCAGCCAGATGGCGGTGAACTCTTCTCGGGTCATACCCCGCTCGCAGACGGCCGGTCCGGCCGGGTTCTCCCGGTTCATCACCGGGACCACCGCGTCCTTGGCCACCGCCACCCACCAGGCCCCCTGCTCGATCTCGGCCGGGTGAACCTCCCGGGAGACCATTCCCAGATCAACCACCCCACCCAGGCAGTCGGCCATCCCCTTCCCCGCCCCCCCCGCCGAAATGTCGAACCGGACGGAGGGGTGGATCTTCCTGAACTCTTCGGCCCAGCGGATGGTCAGAGGATAGAGGGCCCAGGCCCCGGAGATGGTGACTGTTCCCTGCAGGCCGTCACTCGGCCGCTCGGAACCGCAGGCGGGGAGGAGGCCCAGCAGAACCGCCAGCGCCAGAATTGTCATCTGCTTGCTCATCGTTTCTCTCCTTGCCGGTTTCCAACCGGCGGTAATCCTGGTTAAAACGACAGTTGGGCCGAGGTGACCAGGACGTTGGCATTGGCCCAGTCACCGGTATCGGAAGACTGCTTGGCCACCGATCGGTAGGCGATGGTAATACCGAACGGTTCGCGGATTTTTACGGCGGCCGCCACCGTAAACCGGTTCTCGGAGAAGATATCCCGTTCGTCATCGAGGTCGAACTTGAAAAAGAACTCGTTGTCGATGTAGAGGGTTACGGGCTCCAACCCTAGGGTGGAGAGGGAAAATTCGATCCGCGGCTTGGCCCGGAGCGTCCACTTGTAAGAGGAGTTGTCGTACTCAATCCGGTTGTACTCCTTCAGGAAGACGCCGGTAACCGCCTGGCACTTGAAGTCGAGGTTCCCGACGTAGATATCGTAACATTTCCAGTCGGAGCGCTCGCTCTTCCGGGTCTCCTTGTACCAGAAGTGCGCTCCCAGAGAGACCCAAAAACGCCAGGCATACGAACCGCCGGCGATCATTCCCCGGTAGTAGTAATCCTTCATGTCGTTCTTCCAGCGGAACATTCCCTGGGCGTCCAGTCTGACCTCCCCGGCCATCCGGTAACTCACCGGGGTATATAGCCACCACTCCCAGTCATCGCCCGCCTGAGCCGGGGCAACCATACTCCCCAAGCCGCCAGCGGCCAGCACGGCCAGTAGCCAAGTGGTTTGTCTTTTCATGAATTCCTCCTCACAAGGTTACGGCGCTTCCCGACACATCCTTGGTAATATTATTCTCTATAGTTTTAGTAGACTATGGCGGCAAAAAAATTTACCGCCGGAGGGCGATATCGGCCAGCGTCTTCTCTTCCATGATCCCCGCCACCGCTTCGCGAACCTCCGCCATCACTAATCTCAGGCCGCAGCCTTTCTCCCGGGGACAGCGGATCCGGGCGGTGCGAGAGACACAGCGCAACGGCGCCAGGGGCCCATCCATCAACCTGACCACTCTCGCCAGAGATACGGATTGGGGCGCCTTGAGCAGGCGGTAGCCGCCGGACGGCCCGCGGGTGGACTCCAGCAACCCGGCTTTCCGCAGCTCGAGCAGAATCTGTTCGAGAAACTTCTTCGGAATCTGCTCCTCTTCCGCGATCTCCCTGATCGGCACCGGTCCCTCATCCCGACGCCGGACCAGGCAACTCAGGGCTCTCAGGGCATACTCGCCTTTCTTCGATAATTTCATCCTTTCCCACCATAGGGTATCCAGCGCGGGGAGGTCAAGAAAAAATATTATCTCTATAGACTTTATGCACTATCAAGGGAAAAGTATTTTCCCCGGACGGCCGGCAACAGGAGAGGAGAAAGCCGGATCAGGCCCGGACGACCCGGGCCCGGACGCGACCGGCGGCGGCCATGGCGTTGCGGGTATCCACGATCAGGCGGGCGTGCCGGCCGACCATCCTATAATCCACCGAACTGTGGTCAGTGGCGATCAGCACCGCGTCCATCCGCTCGAGCAATTCCGGGGTCAGGGATCGGGAGCGCATCCGGTAACGGTATTTCCGGGTTCGGGGCAAGGCCGGGACGTAGGGGTCGTGGTAGCAGACTCGGGCGCCGCCGAAGTGGAGAAGCTTGATCAGTCTCAGCGCGGGGGATTCGCGCATATCGTCCACGTCGCGCTTGTAGGCCACCCCCAAGATCAGGATCCGGCTCCCCTTGAGGCTCTTCCTTTCCCCGTTGAGGGCTTCCCGGAGGCGGTCGACCACCCGCTCCGGCATCGCGGTGTTGATCTCCCCGGCCAGCTGGATGAACCTGGTGGGGATACCGAACTCCCGGGCCCGCCAGGTCAGGTAGAAGGGATCGATCGGAATGCAGTGCCCCCCCAGCCCGGGACCGGGGTAAAAGGGGGTGTAACCGAAGGGCTTGGAAGAGGCGGCAGCGATCACCTCCCAGATATCGATCCCCATCTTCTCAAAGACGATCTTCAGCTCGTTGACCAGGGCGATGTTGATCGAGCGGTAGATGTTCTCCAGCAACTTGGTCGCCTCCGCGGCATCGGGACTGGAGACCGGCACCGTCGCCGGGACGATGGCCCCGTACAGCTTCCGGGCCAGGCGAAGGGATTCCCGGTTCAGGCCCCCCACCACCTTGGGGATGGAGGCGGTGGCGAAATCGGGGTTACCGGGATCCTCCCGTTCCGGGGAGAAGGCGAGAAAGAAATCCCGTCCCGCCGCCAGGCCGGATTCTTCCAAAGCCGGCTTCACCACCTCGCGGGTGGTCCCCGGATAGGTGGTACTCTCGAGGACGATCAGCTGCCCGACCCGGAGGGTCCGGGCGACGGTCCGGACGGTCGCCTCGATGTAGGAGAGGTCCGGTTCCTGATGGCTGGTCAGGGGGGTGGGGACGCAGATCAGGATGCAGTCCATTCGGCCCAGCAGGCGAAAATCATCGGTAGCGGGGACCGCCCCACCGCGATGGAGTTCTCGGACGGCGGCGGGGGGGATATGCCGGATATAACTCCGGCCCTCCCGAATCCGGGCCACCTTGTTCCGGTCGAGGTCGAAGCCGGTCACCGGGAAACCCGCCCGGGCGAATTCAATAGCCAGAGGCAGGCCAACGTACCCGAGGCCGATCACACCGATGGCGGCAGTACGGTCTTCGATCTTCTTCCGAAGCTCTCCGGCGGATGAACTACCCATTCGGCCGACTCGGCATAAGACCGGCTAATTTTGCGGCGGCCGGGCCGGTGGGAACTGGGCCGGGCCGGAAGGCGGTGGGGGCACCGGCTGGAACCCCGGTCCGTACTCGATATCGATCCCTTCCCGAAGCTTTTGCAGGTAATCGGCGATGATCTGTTGCCGCTTCTGGTCGCTCAGGAACTGACCAATATCTTCGGAAACTTCCTCCAGGGCAACGGTCCCGGCGTCTCGCTTGCCCGTCACTTTGATCAGATGATAACCAAACTGGGTCTCGACAACATCGCTCATCTCGCCGGTTCCCAACGCGAAGGCCACCTCTTCAAACTCCGGAATCATCTGGCCCTTTCCGAAGTAGCCAAGACTGCCTCCGCGCTCCCTGGTACCTTGGTCCTGCGAACTCTCCCGGGCGACCTCGGAAAAATCCTCGCCTCCTTCAATCCGAACCTTCAGGGCCTCGATCTCCTCCAGCTTGGCGGCCTTGGCTTCCTCGTCCTCCCCCGGTTCCACCTGGATCAGGATATGGCTCGCTTCCACCATCTCCGGCTGATCGAACTGATCGGGGTTGGCCGAGTAGAATTCGGTAATCTCCTCTTCGGTGGCTTCCAGCTCCTCCGGCAGCTGGGCATCGATCAACTGCCGGATCTTGAGCTGCCGGCGGACGTTCTCCCGCAGGGCATCCATGGTTACGCCCTGCATTCCCATCTGGGACTCCAGAGCGGCCTGGCCGCCGACCTGGGCGGCGAACTCCTCGATCTGGCTGTCAATATCCTCCTCGTTGGGCTCCACTCCCTCCCGTTCAGCTTCCTGACGCAACAGCTCCTGGTTGATCAAGGCCTGAACCACCTGCTGGCGGAACATCGGCTGGAGCTGCTGCAGCTGCTCGGGGGGAACCTGGGCGCCGTACTGCCGCATCAGGGCATCCAAATTCTGGTTGAAAACCTGCCCGGTAATCACGGTTCCTTCCACCCGGGCCACCACCGCGTCCGGGGCAACAGCGGCGGTCATTGCCGACGGGCTGGTGGCTTGGGATTTTTCTTCCTGGCCGCAGCCGGAGAAAATAATCCCGCCGGCCAACAGCATAATCAACACAACTTTCGTTTGCTTCTTCATCTTGCTACTCCCTTGGTTAAAATTAAAGATCCGGTTTTCCAGTGAGATTCACCATCCAGCAAGGTAAGGTATCTATCACCTCCGCCCGGCGGGGTCAAATATAAAAATACCCTGTTTACATCAATAGACGCCCGCGGTAGAATAATTGTTCAGTTTTCCGAAACCAATCGCCGGCCAAGGAGTGCGCAGATGATCATTTCCCGAGCAGTTCTCTGGGCGATTCTGATCGGCTTCTTTGTCCTGACCGCGGTCGCGGTAACCCTGGTCAATAAGAATCTCCGCTGGGTGGGCCCCGACGCGGCGGATTATGAAGCCGCCCAGGTGATGGACGTCTGGTAGCTCCTCCCGCCGGCGTCCGTTCAGAAAATTCCGAGAAATTTTTTTCTCGGTTCTGCCTCCAGTTTCTCCCGGCAGCGGTTGAGCTGTCGACTGTAGATGCGAGTCGTATCCCTGACCCGCCCGGCGGCGTCCAGCAGCCAGAGGTTGCCCCGATAACTCCCCCGATTGTACCCCCCCTGCCCCTCGTGGTAGGCCAGATAGAGCCGATAGGGGTCATGTTTCGAGATCCCGCAGAGCTTGTTGGACCGGTCGCAGTACCAGCCGACGAAGTCGATCGCGTCCCCGAAACGGGTCCGAGCGGCGGATTGGTTTCCGGTCTCCCGGCAATAAATCTCCCAGGTAGTGTCGAGGGCCTGGGTGTAACCGTAAGCGGTCGAGGGCCGGGGGCCGGGGATAAAACCGAGAATCTTCTTCCGGTCGGGGCGGGCGGCGGCCCGGAACGACGACTCCTTGCGGATAATGGCCATCATGGTCGGAACCGGCACCCGCCATCTCTGAAAAGAATCCTTCGCCTCCCGGTACCAGTCGGGCTTCTCCTCGAAGATCGAACAGATATCGCCGATATTGGAAGGCGGTGATGCGGCACACCCGGCCAGGATCAAGACAAGACCGGCGGCCCAACAGGCCGGATACGCAGCTTTTCTCATCAGTAATCGGTAATTGGTAAGCGGTAAGCGGTTAGCAGTAAGCAGTCAGCGGTAAGCGGTAAGCGGTGACCGGACTCAGTGCGAAAAGGGGATAGCGCATAGAGTCTAGCGAATGCTCGGACCCCGAGTGGAGCACCCCACCGGCCCCGGTCATTGCGAGGACCCCGAGCAGAGCGAGGGGGACGAAGCAATCTCTTCAACCCCGCCGGTTTGAGATTGCTTCGCCCCCGACATTGAAATGTCGGGGACTCGCAATGACAGTTCGCTACCGGATATTGTTACTCTGCGGGGCTTACAATGACTCTCCGCTACTGGATATTGTTATTCTGCGCAGTTCGCAATGACGGTCCGGCACAGGTTTTAATTACTGCTTATCGTAGCGGAGCGAATGCTACCCGGGCGCTATGCTCTTTGCGCTCTGCTTACCATTCCCTATTCCCCATTCCCTGCCCTCTCTTCAAAGAATGGGCAGGTACTTCTCCAGTTCGTAGCCGGTGACCCGGACCCGGTAGTTGTCCCACTCGATCTCCTTGTTCCGGACGAACTGCTCGAACATATGATCCCCCAACGTCTCTTTCACCAGGGCACTCCGGCTCACCTCCCGGGTGGCCGCGTAGAGGTTCCCCGGCAGCTGCGTTACTCCCCGCTCCTCCTTCTCCCGCTCCGACATCCTAAAGATGTTCTCCTCGATCGGCTCACAGAGCTCGTAGCCGTTCTCCACCCCGGCCAGCCCCGCGGCCAGCAAAACGGCAAAAGCCAGGTAGGGGTTGCAGGCCGGGTCGGGGGCCCGGAACTCGAACCGGGTCGCCATCTCCTTGCCCGTCTGGTAGAGCGGCACCCGGATCATCGTCGAGCGGTTGCGCCGCGCCCAGGAGTTGTAGACCGGCGCCTCGTAACCGGGCACCAACCGCTTGTAGGAGTTCACCCACTGGTTGGTAACGGCGATCAGTTCCGGCGCGTGCTTCATTATCCCGGCGATGAACGACCGGGCGACCCCGGAGAGGTTGTACTCGTCGCCCGGGTCGAAGAAGGCGTTGTGCTCCCCGGCAAAGAGCGACTGGTGAACGTGCATCCCGCTGCCGTTCTCGGTCATGATCGGCTTGGGCATGAAGGTGGCATGAATCCCGTGGCGCCGGGCGATCTCCTTGGTCACGAAGCGCAGAGTCATCACGTCGTCAGCCATCTCCAGCGCCCCGTCGTGCCTCAGATCGATCTCATGCTGGGATGGGGCCACCTCGTGGTGGGTGCACTCGGTCTTCATCCCCATCGTCTCCAGGGCCTGGGCGGTCTCCCGCCGCAGGTCGGTCCCCAGATCGGGGGGGGTGAGGTCGAAGTATCCGCTTAAGTCCAGGCACTCCGGCGCTCGGTCGCTCTTGAAGTAGAAAAACTCCATCTCCGGGCCGACGTGGAAGTCGTAGCCGAGGCCGGCTGACTTCTCCAGGGCCTTCTTCAAGACGTGGCGGGGGTCGCCCGGATAGGGGTTGCCGTAGGGATCCTGGATGTCGCAAATCAGCCGCGCCACCGGTCCCTCCTCCGGGATCCAGGGCAGGACCTGGAACGTGCCCGGGTCGGGCATCGCCATCACGTCGCTCTCCTCGATCCGGGCAAAACCCTCGATCGAGGAACCATCGAATCCCACCCCCTCGGCCAGCGCCCCGGCCAGCTCCGAGTCGGAGATCTCCATGCTCTTCAGACGCCCCAGGATGTCGGTGAACCAGAGCTGGATGTGCCGGATCTTCCTCTCCTTGACAGCGCTGAGAATTTCCTTAGTCCCGGTCATAATCCTGCCTCCAGATTAGATGTTGCAGATGATTAATTAGAGAGGCGGAAATATAGCAGATCCAACAGGTCGCGACAACAGCAAACCCGGGCGGGACCCAGGCGGTCGGGAGACAGCCTTCCGGGCGCGGGCTCCTCGGGGCAGAGAGGGGAGCGCCGTCAATTGATCAACTTCACCAACTTCCCGCCGGTGAAGGTCAGGATCACCTTTCCCTCCTCAAATTGCCCGATCGGGGTCGGGTAGGACCAGATGTCCTGCTCCCCCGCCTCCGAGATGGCCCGGGTCTCCCGCTCCGGGTCGCCCCAGGCCGCCCGGACGTCGTCCCGGGTCATCCCCTCGACCACCCGGCCGGCAAGAATGGCGGCGGCGATCTCCGGACGGAGATCCTGATGATCTTCAAGATACTCCTGCCTCCGCCCGGTGGCGGTGACGCACCCCGCGAGAATGAGCAGAACGGCCAGGAAGGTAATCCAGCGGATATGTTTCATATGCCTCTCCCGATTTCAGGTCCGGTAATATGATAATCCGATCCGGTGCCGGGACAAGGATAATTTCCCCTGATTAATTGCTTGACATAGGGTCGGGCGATTCCTAAAGTTTCCGGCTCGAATGTCCAAAACAGGCCAATTGACCCCCGGGCGCGCGACCCGGAGAGCGGGCCGGGAGATACTAGAACAGACGGGAGAACCTCAAATCAGAGGAGGAAGTATTATGAGATTGAATATGGCAGGATCTCTGTTCGCCCTCGCCGCCGCGCTCCTGTGCGCCGGACCGGGGCTGGCCGAGGAGGGAAAGATGGCCGCCCAGATGGAGGAGACCGCCCGAGTAGCCCAGGAGACATCCGAACGCGGATGTGCTCTCCTGCCCGGGTGGCTGATCGACCTCAGCGCCGGCTACTCGATGAGCCAGGGCAACTCCGACACCCAGAACCTGCTGGCCCGCGCCGCCGCGATGAAGAAGTTTGATGACGACTGGGAGCTGCTGGGCAAGGGCGAGTACGCCTGGGGCAAGTTCAAGGACCAGGAGACCGAAGCGTACGAGAAGACCGCCGACCGAGGGCTGATCGCCGGACAGGCCAACTTATTTGTGATCGAGGACGGATTCGCCTACGCCCGCTCGGAGACCTCCTACGACAAGCTCAAGGATATCGACCGGCGCCTGGACAACGGCGTCGGCGTCGGTTACAATATCTGGCGCTGCCAGGAGGACTTTGCCTCGGTCGAGGCCGGCTTATCCTACATCGATACCAAGTACAGCAACGATATCCGGGACCACGGGCTCTACCTCCGCCTGGCCCAGAACGGGGTACTCCAGATCAACGAGCGGGTAACCTTTATCGAGTCATTCGAGTACAAGCCCAAGTTCGAAGATTTCAACGACTACCTGCTGACCGCCGAGGCGTCTCTGAGGGTAAGCTTGATGGGAAACGCCTACCTGCAGCTCACGGCGACCGATCGATACGACAGCAGCGCCCCGGACGGAACCGAGCGCAATGACGTCTCCCTGATCACCTCGCTGGGGATCTCGCTGTAACCACTCGCACTTCGTACTTGTACTCGAACACCAGGAGACACAAATCGAGTACAAGTAGGAGTAGGAGTAGGAAAAAACAGAGGTTAAGATGAAGTTCAGGGAACTGGAGACCGAACTGCTCGAGGTCATCCCGCGCACCAGCGACGTCGCCAGTTTCCGGTTCGACGACCGCGGGCAGGTGCTTTTCCGTCCCGGCCAGTTCTTCCAGCTCTTCCTGGAACGGGAGGGACGGGAGATCGACCATTACTTCTCCTTCTCCAACTCCCCAACCGAAAAAGGTTACTTCGAGTTCACCAAGAAGCTCTCCGCCAGCGAATATTCGCAAGCCCTCCGCGACCTGAAACCCGGAGACCGGGTCCGGGTCAAGTACCCCCTGGGCCGCTTCATCTACGAGGGCGATCCGGAACGGGCAGCCTTTCTCTCCGGGGGGATCGGGATCACCCCGATCCGTTCGATCTGCCGCTGGCTGACCGATACCAGGTCACCGGCCCAGGCCCGGGTCATTTACTCCGCCCGGACCGGCGGAGACTTTGTCTTCCTCGACGACTTCGAGGAGATGGCCGGGCGGAACCCCCACCTCTCTCTCGCCTTCACCGTCACCGACGGGGAAGCCCCCCCGGATTGGGCCGGCCGGACCGGGAGAATCTGTTCCGAGATGATCCGCGAGGAGATCCCCGATTTCCCCGAATGGACCTTCTATATCTGCGGCCCCCCGCGGATGGTGGAGGGGATGACGGCGATGCTCAAGGGAGACCTCGGCCTCCCCGGGGAACGGGTCATCACCGAGGACTTCAAGGGCTACTGACCCTTTAACCCGATTTATGAATAAATCGGGTTAAACTCGTACTCGTACTCGTACTCGTTCTCGTAGTCGATAATCCGTCGAAGCCGAACTGGCATCCCCGCCTGTTTTCTCCACCGTAGCACAGGCAGGAATGCCTCTGCTACCCTGACACCCGGGCGATGTAGGCGTCCACGTCGAACTTTCGCCGGCACCCGTTGTAGTTCATATATCTCACCTTGCCGAAAACCGGGGCCAAGGGCGGTCGCAAACCCCGCCGACCGCCCAGGCCACCCCGGCGTAGCCGTTCGGATTCCGGGGCCGGGCCTGGGCCCAAAGGAGGGCGTGGATATCCCGGGACCGCTGCTCCCGCTGCATCCAGTAAATTACCGGACCGGGCCCGGGATCCCCCCCTGCAGTTCCTGTTTGCTTTGCTCCAACCCGGGGATGGTGTTATCATCCCTCATATCCTGAAAAATACCCGGATCGGGAGATGGGCGCAACCACGGGGACGACAGCCCAGTTGCTAACGCGGGGAGATGATTATGAAAGAAGAGGTCCGCCCCCAGGTGGTGGTCAGCAAGTGTCTGGAATTCGAGGCCTGTCGCTGGAACGGGCTGAAAATCTCCAGCGGGGTGGTGAAACTCCTCAAGCCTCACGTCGATTTCATCCCGGTCTGCCCGGAGGTGGAGATCGGGCTCGGGGTGCCCCGGCCGCCGATCCGGCTGGTGGCGGGCGACGACGGTCCCCGGCTCCTCCAGTCCGACACCGGGTTCGACCGCACCGCCAAGATGCTGTCCTTCGCCGAAAAGTTCCTCTCGGAACTGGGCAAGGTCGACGGCTTTATCCTCAAGGAGCGCTCTCCCTCCTGCGGGACGAAGAACGTCAAGCTCTACCCCGGTCCGGGAAAGGTCCAGGCGACCAGTTCCAAGAATGCCGGTTTCTTCGGTGGAGCCATCCTCGAGCGATTTCCCGGAGTTCCGGTAGAGGACGAGGGCCGGCTGCTGAATTTCACCATCCGGGAACATTTCCTCACCGCCCTCTTCACCCTGACCCGGTTCCGGAGAGCAAAGTCAGCCGGGAGGATGGCGGCCCTGGTCGGATTCCAGGAACGGCACAAGCTGATCCTGATGGCTTACGACCAGGAGCAGATGCGCCGGCTGGGCCGGTTGACCGCCAACCGGGATAAGAGGGACTGCCGCGAGGTCGCGGAAGATTACGAGGACATTCTCCGGGCGTCCCTGGGTCGGCCGCCGAAGAGCGGGCCGGTGATCAACGTCCTCACACACGCTTTTGGCTACTTCAAGAAAGAACTGCTACCGGCGGAGAAGGAGTTCTTCCTCGACTCGCTGGAGAGATACCGGGCGAACCGCATCCCCCTCGGGGTTCCGGTGGCCCTGATCCGTTCCTGGATCGTCCGCTTCGAGCAGCCTTATCTGAAGGATCAGTTCTTCTTCAACCCCTATCCGGAAGACCTGATCGAGGTCTCCGACTCCGGCAAGGGCCGGGAGCCGCGATGAAGGACAAAGGGGAAGTCCGGCGGGCGGTCCGGGGCCTTTTATCCGCCCGGACGCTGGGCGTCCTCTGCTCGACGTCTGGAGACCAGCCATACGCCAGCCTGGTCGCTTATGCCTTCACCCCCAGCCTGAAGGCGATCATCTTCGCCACCGGCCGCTTTACCCGAAAGTACGAGAACCTCTCCGGCCAGCGGAAGGCCGCCTTCCTGGTCGACACCCGGACCAACCACCCAACGGACTTTGCCCGAGCCAAGGCGGTGACCGTGATCGGCGAGGTGCGCGAGGCCGCCGGACGGAGCCGGGAAACCTGCCGGAAGCTTTTCCTCGCCCGCCACCCTTCGCTGGAGGACTTCGCCCGGGCTCCCTCGACCGCTATCTTCCGGCTCCGGGTCAGGGACTACGTCCTGGTCCGAAATTTCCAGCATGTCGATATCCTCACAATGGGGAGATGAAGAACACCCTGAGCTTTTCCGAGATATCTCCCCCCAATCGAGACCAGGCGGGGGGCAAGGGTTTCGCCCTGGCTGAATTGACCCGGCGCGGTTTATCCGTCCCCGGCGGGCTGATGGTCACCGCCGCCGCCTACCGCCGTTTCCTGGCCGAAACCGGTTTGGAGGGAAGGATCGCCCGGGAGCTGGGCCGCAAGCCCCTGGAGGAGATGCGCTGGGAGGAGGTCTGGGACGCCGCCCTGAGAATCCGCCACCTCTTCGCCTCCGCCAAACTCCCCCCGAAACTGGAGAAACAGCTCCGTAGCGCCCTCGGGGAGAGGTTCGCCCGGCGGCCGGTTGCCGTCCGTTCCTCCTCCCCCGGGGAGGACTCGGCCGAGCGCTCCTTTGCCGGGCTTTACGAGTCTTACATCAACGTCCAGGGCGCGGAAAAGATCTTGGAGAAGATCATCCTGGTCTGGGCCTCGCTCTGGTCCGACCGGGCGCTCCTCTACCGGCGGGAGCTGAAGCTTGACCCTTCGGGTTCGGCGATGGCGGTGGTGGTCCAGGAGATGGTCATAGGAGAGCGCTCGGGGGTGGCTTTCACGGTCAGCCCCGAGAATGACCGCTGGGGAGTGGTGGAGGCGGTCTGGGGGCTCAACGAGGGACTGGTCGACGGCACCGTCGGCCCCGACCACTGGATTCTCGACCGAGAGACCGGCCGGGTGATCTCCCACACCCCGGCGGAAAGGGAATGGCGGGCCGCCCCCGGACGGGAGGGGACGGTGCTCAAGGGACTCGACCCCCGTCGGAGACAGCAGCCGCCGCTGGATAAAAATCGCCTGGAGATGGTCTTCGGTCTCTTCCGGCCCCTGGAGGATTACCTGGGCGGGCCGGCCGACTTCGAGTGGACCTTCCAGGGTTCCCGGCTCTACCTCCTCCAGTGCCGCCCGATCACGGCCGGGCGGGGGGAGAAGACCGGCCCGGGAGAGCGACTCTGGGAGCAGGAAGACCGGCGGCCCTGGTACCTGAACCTGAAGCGGAGCTTTGCCAGCCTAAAAAAGCTCCGGGAGCGGATCGAGGGGGAGCTGATCCCGGAGATGGAACGAGAGGCAAAGCGGCTGGGCGGAGTCCGCCTGGATCGGCTCTCCGACGGGGAACTGGCCGCGGCGATCGCCGAGCGAAGCCGGATCCGGGACCGCTGGCGGGAGGTCTACTGGAGCGAGTTCATCCCCTTTGCCCACGGAATCCGGCTTCTGGGCCAGGTCTATAACGACGCCCTCCGGCCCGAAGACCCCTACGAGTTTATGGACCTGCTCTCCTCCGACGGGAACGAGATCGCCAGACGGCGGCGCCTGCTCGAGGAACTGGCCGGGATCATCCGTAACGACCCGGAACTTGACCGGAAGCTGGAGAGGGGGGAGATCGGTCCGGCGGGATCCCGCTTCGAAAAGGGGCTGAAGGAATTTATGGAACGGTTCGGGGAACTCTCCTGCGGGGTCTCGCAGTGCGCCCTGGGGCGGGAGGGGATTGTCGCCATTTTGCGGGAGATGGCCGGACAGGCGCCCCGGCGGGGAGTGAAGCGGGACCCCGGGCGGGAAGAGACCTTTCTCTCCGGTTTTTCCGGGGAGAAGAGGAAGGCGGCCGCCGAGGTCCTCGACCTGGCCCGGTCCAGCTACCGGCTCCGCGACGAGGACAACATCCACCTGGCCAGGATCGAGGGACAGCTGCTCAAGGCACAAAAGGAGGCCGAGCGGCGGGGTCTCGGTTTCCGGAGGGAGAAACGGCCGGCCGGAAAGAAGAAAGCCACGACGAACTCGGAAACCGTCCGGCACCGCCAGCTGACCGGCCAGCCGGCTAATCCGGGGCTGGTCCGGGCGCGGGCCCGGGTGGTCCGGACCCCGGCCGACCTCTTCCGGCTCCAGGCGGGAGAGATCCTGGTCATCGACGCCATCGAGCCGGAGATGACCTTTGTTGTTCCCCTGGCGGGGGGTATTGTCGAACGGCGGGGCGGGATGCTGGTCCACGGCGCGATCATAGCCCGGGAATACGGGATCCCCTGCGTAACCGGGGTGTCGGAAGCGATGGAGAGGATCCCCGACGGGGCCGAGGTGACCGTCGACGGCTACCGGGGAATTGTGGTCATCCACTCCGCTTTTGCCGGGTCCCCGGTCATTGCGAGGAGCGGAGCGACGAAGCAATCTTAACTTATGGACGCAATGGCTTGCTTCTCAACAAATTGAGATTGCTTCGGCCCCTTCGCTTCGCTCCGGGACCTCGCAATGACCAAAAGTTGGCAAAATTGGTAATTTCCGGATAGCCTCGTAGGCTCGGAGATATTAATTATGACCGGAAATGAAATCGTCGGACTGGTCCGGCGGCAGAAGGAATTTATCGCCGGCGGGGGGACGCGGGAACTTGAGACCAGAGCACAGGCCCTGGAGAATCTCCGCGCACTGCTCCGGGAGGGGGAGAAGGAGCTGCTGGCCGCCCTGGCGGAAGACCTGAGCAAGCCGGAGACCGAGGCCTACCTGAGCGAGATCGCCTTCGTCGAGGGGGAGATCGCCTTCGCCCTCAAGCGGTTGAAAACCTGGAATCGGCCCCGGCGGGTCCGGACCGGGTGGATGATCTTCCCCGCCTCGGGAAAGATTTTTCCTTCTCCATACGGCAGCGTTCTGATCATCGGCCCCTGGAACTACCCCGTCCAGCTCCTCCTCGCCCCCCTGGTCGGAGCGCTGGCGTCCGGGAACACCGCCGTCCTTAAGCCCTCGGAACTGGCCCCCCGAACCTCCCGGACCCTGGCCGAGCTGATCACGGAGAGGTTCGACCCCGGATTGCTGGCGGCGATCGAGGGCGGGGCGGAGACCGCCCGGGAACTGTTGGAGCAGCCTTTCGATTACATCTTCTACACCGGTTCCTCCCGGGTGGGGAGACTGGTGATGATCGCTGCCGCCGAGCAGCTGATCCCGGTCACCCTGGAATTGGGGGGGGAGAACCCCTGTATCGTTGATCGGGGAACGGACCTCCAACTGGCCGCCCGGCGGATCGCCTGGGGAAAGTTCTTCAACGCCGGTCAGACCTGTGTCGCCCCCGACTACCTCCTCGTCCCGAAGGAACTGGAGGCCCCGCTCATCGAGGAACTGGAATCGGCGGTCGGTCTCTTCTACGGAGAAGATCCCCGCCTGAGCACCGACTACGGACGGATCATTAACGAGAAGCACCTCGACCGCCTGGCCGGACTCCTTGAGGGCGCGGAGATCACCTTCGGCGGGGAGTCCGACCCCCGGGAACGCTACCTCGCCCCCACCGTGGTGAGGAATGTCCCGGAAGGCCACCCCCTGCTCGAGGAGGAGATCTTCGGCCCGATCTTGCCGGTCCGACCCTACGGAACCCTCGACGAAGCGCTGGAATTCGTCAACCGCCGCCCCCGTCCCCTCGCCCTCTACTTTTTCTCCAACGACCGGAGCCGGCGGCGGCGGGTGCTGGCGGAGACCTCCTCCGGGGGGGTCTGTTTCAACGACACCGTCTCTCAGATCCTCCCCCACCGTCTTCCCTTCGGCGGCGTCGGGGAGAGCGGGATGGGAAACTACCACGGGAAGGCGAGCTTCGAGACCTTCTCCCTCCCCCGGTCGGTCCTCTCCCGCTCGACCCGCCTCGACCCCCGCTTCCGCTACCCTCCCTACCGGACCCCGCTGAAAACCCTGAAAAAAATTATCCGGCTGATACAATAGAGCCGGGGTGGACGGGATAACAGGATTTACTGGAAATTATTTAGACAGGATAACAGGATCAACAAAATTAATTTCCCCGGCCCGCTGATTTATGAACTAACGGTGATTGTCGGATTATCCGTCTGTTCGAAAAGGCACGCGGCCACCAGCTCTGATATTTATATCTGCTTCCGCGCGGGAATAAAGTTGCTCCCTGTTTTATTCAACATCCTGTTAATCCTGTTATCCTGTCTATTATTTTTTCCGGCAAGTCAGGCAAGGCGAAAGAGATGCTGATAGACATCCATCTTCACAGTTCCCGCCACTCCGCCTGCAGCGTGGCGGAGCCCGCCGACCTGGTCCGGGAGGCGGCGGAGAGGAATCTCCAGGGGGCGGTCTTCACCGAGCACCACTACCTCTGGTCAAGGGACGAACTGGAGAAGCTGCGGGCCGAAATCGGGATCGGGCCCCACTTCCTCCTCTTTGCCGGGCAGGAGGTGGAGACCGAGATCGGGCATGTCCTGGTCTTCGGGGCCGACCGGTCGATCCGGAGCAAGACCGCCCTGGCCGAACTGCGGCGGCGATGGCCGGCGGCGGCCCTGGTCTGGGCCCATCCCTTCCGGGGAAAAACGCCGGAAGCGGAGGAGCTGAAGAACCCCCACCTCGACGGCGTGGAGATCCTCAACACCAACCATACCGCGAAGGACCACTACCGGGCGCTCAACCTCTGGCACCGCTGCCGGTTCACCGCGGTCGCCGGGAGCGACGCCCACGAGCCGCGGCGGGCCGGGGTCTTCCCGACCGACTTCGACCACCCGGTGAAGACGGTCCGGGAGATGGCCGCGGAGATCCGGGCCGGGCGCTGCCGGCCGTTTCTCAAGGAGATCCCCCGGGCGGGGGGCAACATCGTGGTCACGGCGATCAACCTGGGGGCGAAGGGAACGGATGAGTACCGCCAGCGGCTGATCCTGAAACGGGTGACGGACCGGAAGAAATGGAAGAGTTCGTCCGGCGCCCTGGAGGTCGTCTCATCCCTGCTCGAACGGGGGTTCGGGACTGGAACCTACCGGGTTCCCCGGATCATCGAGGTCGATGAAAGGGAGCGGATCATCATCGAGGAGGGCCAGCGGGGCAAGCTGCTCTTTGAACTCCTCCCCGGGGTCAGCCCCCGGGTCGGGGTTCGCTATTTCCGGCTGGCCGCCCGCTGGCTGGCCCGGCTCCACGGGGAAGGGCTCCGGGTCTCCGACCCGGAGCGGACCCGGAAGAAGGAGAAACGGCGCTTCCAGTCTTATCTGGCCCGGTTCCAGCGCGCCGGACATCCCCGGCAAGAAGAGGTCCGGCGCCTGCTTGAATGGACGGCCGCCCGGGAAGACGACCTCTTCCGGCGGGAGGGGAGCCGGATGGTCCAGGTCCACGGCGATTACCACCCGAAGAACATCATCATCGGCCAGGACCGGATGCAGGACATCTCCACCCTCTTCATCTCGGTGATCGACTTCGACAACTCGCTCCTCTTCGACCCCGCCTTCGACCTCGGTTCCTTCCTCTCCCAGTTCCGGTACCAGTTCCGCCACTTCCCCCGGGTCCTGGAGAACTGCCGGGAGGAGGACTTCATCGGGGCCTACTTGAAGGAACGGCCGGAGGCGGGGGCGGACCTGCGGAATAAGATCGGCCTCTTCCGGGTCCGGGCCGACCTCTCGATCGCCAACTACCTGCTCAAGGTCGGCCAGGGCGATTCCCCCGACCTGGAGAGGATCCTGGCCGATTCCGAGGCCTTAATGCACAATTCAAGTCATACCACTTTTGTGCAATAAGGAGAAAAGGGAGGGGGGAATTTCGGGTGGGGCTATTTCCCGAGGCGGAGGCGACAGTCCTTCCAGAGTTCCGGCTTCCGGGTGAACTGGCTGACCTCGATCCCGGCGGTCTTCTCGGCCAGGAGGATCAGGATCTCCGGAATCTCTTCCCACTTCCTTGCCTTCAGGATACTCTCGATCCGGCCGGCGGTCTCGTCGGCCCACTCCCACTCGGTCTCGAACTGGGCCGCCTTCTTCCAGTAGCCCCGCTCGTCCCAGACCTCGGCCGCCTTCCTCACCGTCTCGGCGATCTCCCGCAGGCAGAAGACGGTCAGCGCCAGCATATCCTCCGCCTCCTCGTCGGGGGATGCCTTCTTCATCAGCCGCCGCTGGAGCTCGGCCACCGTCCGCAGGAAGTGTCCCCGCTGCTTGCCGGGAGAATTAGTGTTGATAACCCGAGCCATTTTTCTGATCTCCAGAATATCTTCCCTCAATCGTACTCGTACTCGAAAAATCGACTGGGTTGCCGCCTTCGAGTACGAGGACGAGTACGAGTAGGAGTACGAGTTGGAGCAGGGGTAGGAGGATGAAATGAGATCACAGCAGCCTGATCTTGCGGAACCAGTAGAGGAGGAGGCTGACGCAGACGAGCATTATCCCGATCAGGACCCAGAACCCCGCCATCGTCTCCCGCATACCGAAGGGGAAGAGGACGTTCATCCCCCCGATCCCCGAGATCAGGGTCATCGGCATCATAATGGTGGCGATGATGGTGAGGATTTTCATCGTGTTGTTGAGGTTGTTGGATAGGGAGGAATGGTAGACGTCGAGAAGCGACTTGACCATATCCCGGAGGTTCTCGACCAGGTAGGATACCCGGGTCAGGTGGTCGTGGATATCGCGGAAGTAGATCACCTCCTTCGGGTGGACCGAGACGATCTTGCCGTGGGCGAAGCGGTAGATCAGCTCGGTCTGGGGGAGGAGAACTCGACGCATCGTCATCACGTTCCGGCGGAGGCTGATGATCCGCTTGACCAGGGCGGGACGGCCCCCGGCCAGGACGGCGTTCTCCAGTTCTTCCGACTTCTCCGAAAGGTTGTGGATGATATCGATGTAGTTGTCGACCATCGCGTCGATCAGGTGGTAGAGGAGACGGCCCGCCCCCTCGGTCATAATCCGCTCCGAGCTTTCCAGCAGACGCCGGTTGCTGGTGACGGCCCGAATGTGCCCGCCGTGGACGGTGACGATGTAGTTGGAACCGGCGAAGATATCGATCTCCCGGACGCTGAGCGCCTCCTCGTCTTCCTTCTCCAGGTAATAGTAGACCGAGTGGAGGACGAGGAAGATATAGGAATCCATATCGTCGCACTTGGGATAGTGCTGGGGGTTGATGCAATCACCGATCAGCAGGGGATGGAAACTGAACTGGGAGCGGAGGAGGCCATACTCCTCCTCGCCGGGGTTCTCAAGGTCGAGCCAGAGGAGACGGTCGGGATCGGCCAGGATCTCCCCGATCCGGGAGGGGTCAGGGTCCCGCTCGAGACGGCCGGTCCCGCGATCGTAAACGAAGACGGTGACCCTGCTCTCCCCCACCGCCGGCGGGACGGTCGGGACGGCCGAGGGTTCCCGGGGGACCTCGCCACGGGCCGTAACTGCCGGTTCCGCGGTCCTGTGGGCAGGCATCTCGCACCCCCGTATTGAAAGTTCGGGACGGTTCCCAAACACACCCGGCCGGCGGCCGGGGAGCAACGGACAACGGCTGAATATAGCAACCCGACCGGAATCTGTCAACCGGGCCGCGCCGGAACCGCCGCCCGGGGGCACAAAAAGGGCCCCGGCCTTCGTAAGAAAGCCGGGGCCCCGGGTTCCGAAACGGTCTTACGACCGCGAGCGGACCACGTTGACGGCCTGCTGCCCTTTCTTGCCGGGGGCAACCTCGAACTCCACGGTCTCACCTTCGGAGAGAGTCTTGAACCCGTCTCCCTGGATGGAGCTGTGGTGGACGAAGACATCTTCTCCCCCGTCAAGGGCGATGAAGCCGTAACCTTTCCGGTCATTGAACCACTTAACTGTACCGGTGGCCATTTCCATCATCTCCTTCTACTGCTTGCGTTGCCGGGGAGCGAGACGGAAGACCATCTCCCGCCCGTTGTCGGCTCCCCACCCTGGCCCCAAAAAACAACCGTGCGAGCTGTAGTAAAGCACGCACGGTCGGTCAGAAAAATCTTTCCGTGAACACCAGGGCTTACTCAATTAGGACCACTTTACTCTCTCCCCCAGCGCGGTCAAGAAAAACTTTTCCCCGGTCCTCATCCAAGCTTGACCGCAGTCCCGTAACTGCAAACCTCGACCACCCGAGGGGAGATCACGGAAACGTCAAAGGTGACCTTGATCACCGCGTCGGCCTCCCGTTCCCGGGCATTGGCGATCATCCGGGCCAGGGCGGTATCGCGGAGGCGGGTGAGGAGGCAGGAGTAATCCTCCAGGTCGTTGCTGGAGACGGCCGGGGCCGCTTGCTCCTCCTCGTTGTCCTTCTGGTTCATCTCCCCCGGAGGGACCAGGCCGACCTCGTCCCCGGTAATGATCCGGGGGGCGAGGGAGACGGCGGAGAGCATCGCCTCCTTGAGTCCCTGCAGGAACGAATCGCTGACCGGCTTCGAACCGACCACGTTTCCCCGGACGATTCCGAGAATCTTGCTTATCTTTTTTCCCGGAATGTTTTCGATGTTGGTAATGATCATCATTTTCCTCCTTGTCGTGAACTTGAGATTATCGGACCGCGGAGTCAAGCCGCTCCAGCTTCTTCTCGTCGGTGACCAGAATCGCTCGCCGGGTTCCGGAATCCGGGGTGACGAGATTGACGATTGTCCCCTCCAGGCGGACCCGGTCACCCCGCCAGAGTTCGCCCCGGTGGGCGCCGTGATAGATGATCAGGTCCCGGTCATCCTCGGCCCGGCCGTCCGCGCGGCGGATCCCGGTCAGGCCGACCAGGGCGGGAAGGTAGAGGTTATGGGTGTCATCTCCCACCGTCCCCTCCAGGTCGACATCCTCCTCCACCGCCGTCATCGAGAAGTCGAAGAGGGGGATCTGGGAGGTCTCAGCGTACCGGAAGAAGGGGCAGATCAGGGTGTCGGCGTAATAGAAGCGGATCGGCCATTCCTTGCCCAGTTCCACCACCCGGCCTTCCGGATGTTCCAGGAGGTAACGTCGGATCCGGCCGGCGACGGCGGCGTTCTCCTCCGGCGATCCGATGAAGACCATATCAATGTCGTCCTCGACCAGGCCGTAGGAGAGGGAGCCGGAGACGCCGGTCCGGTCCGGGTTCCAGTCGAGCAGCCGGCAGGTCTTGCGCACGGCCTCATCGATCCACGGATAATCCCGGCGCAGGACCTGCATCGAGTGGACGGCGTCGAAGACGCCGAGGCAGTCCGCCAGCGAAAATTTGACGATATGGCGGGCGAAGACCGGCTTATCCCCCTGGATTGCCCGGAGTTCCGGGGCGACCCGAAACTGGTTCTCCAGCTGTCGCTCGTCGGGGATCATCCTCAGCTTCCCGTCAACGTACTCCCGGTGGGTCCAGCTGTATTTCCTGCCGAAGAGGTCGATGTGTCCATCGGGGCGGGGATACTTGATGATCATCCCCCAGAAGGCTTCGGGGGGATGGCAGTAGCCCTCGGCAAAGACAAAGCTCCCGTCCCGGCGGAGAAAATAGGTGCTGTCCATCACCGGTCCCGAAAACCCGGAGATCGGGACCAAAAACTTATCCATCACCTCGGCGAAACGGTCTCGTGTCATAATTAGTTCCTGTTCATCCGCCCCTGACGGCGGGCAAATAATCAAGGGGATGTATAGTAAATCGGCGGCGGGCGGGGGTCAAGGATGAATCAGGACTCCCGCCGACGGGCCTCTCCCCCGGGAAGGGGCTTGCCAGCCGGGATCGGATGAGCCAGAATGGGGGGCGGAGACATGAAACGAGCACTCCTGATAGCCGCCCTCGCCCTCCTGGCGGCCGCGGGCCGGCCGGCGGGGCAGGATGAAACCATCCCCCGGCCGGCCCTGCCGGCGGGGACTGTGATCCGGCTCAGCCAGGACGACCCCGCCGGCTACCGGAAACTGGCCGAGGGGGAATCCGGTCCCGGGATTCTCCTCACCTTCCCCCCGGTGGAAACGACCGTCACCGCCGATCCGGCCATTCGGCTGGCGGGGCGGGTGGAGGCGGCGGACGAGGTGCTGGTCAATAACCAGCCGGTAAGGGTTTACCCGAGCGGCAGTTTTGCCGCCCTGGTTCCCCTGGCCGAGGGGGATAACGCCATCACCCTGGACGCCCGCGCCGGCGGGGGAAAGACTGTCCATACCCTGGCCGTCCGCCGGGCGGCGGCGGTGACGGCCGAACCGGAAGAGACGGCATTTCCCGTCCCGCGTCCGGGCCGGGTCAGCGCCGGGGGGACCCCCCTGCGCTCGCTCCCGGCCGGCCCTCGGATCCTCCACCTCCCCGAAGGGGTCATCCTCAGCGTGAAAGCGCGGGCGGGGAACTGGCTGCGGTCCGACCTCGGCGGCGGGACCAGCGGTTGGATATCCGCTTCCGGAGTGGAGATGGCGGCGGGTCCCGCGCCGGAGACGGTCCGGATCGGGAAGATCGGCTTCGCCGCCGAAAGTTCCCAGGCCTGGTTTCCCCTGGCGGCGCCTGTCCCGGCCCGGGTCGACTACCTCTCCCCCGACGAACTTGACCTGGTCTTTTACCAGTCCGCCGCCGGGTCGGAGATCGTCGATCTCGGCGGGTGGGAGGGGATCTGCCTCCCCGCCCCTTCCGCTGACGGGATCGCGGTCTTCCGACTCCGCGGGGGGCTGAACTGCCACCGCTGGTCCTTGGACTGGCTCCCGGGCGGGTACCGGTTCCGCTGGCGGGAGAGACCCCGAAGGGACGAGGAACCGGTCTGCCTCGACCCCGGCCACGGCGGTGGCCAGAGGGGAGCGGTCAGCCCCGGGGGCATTGCCGAGAAGGACGCCAATCTCGTCCTGGCTTGGGCGGTGGCGGCCGAGCTGCGGAAAGAGGGGGTGGAGGTCTTCCTGACCCGGGACGGGGATCAGACCCTGAACCTCGGGGAGCGGACCGATATCGCCCGTAAAAGGGAGGCCGGGGTTTTCGTCTCGCTCCACTACAACTCGGTCGGGGCCGGGCGCAACCCCCTGGAGGGATCCGGCTACACGGTCTTCTACTACCATCCGCCGGGCCGGGAACTGGCCGGGTCGATCCACCGGGCACTGGCGGCGGCCGGCCGGGCCGGGACCGGGGTCTGGCGCCGGAGCCTGGCCGTAATCCGGCCCACCGACCTGGTGACCGTTTTGGTCGAGACCGCCTACCTCTCCCACCCGAAGGATGAGGCGGAAGTCCTTGACCCGTCTGTCCGGCGGCAAATCGGCCGGGCGATCGCCGCGGGCATTCTCGACTATCTCGACCGTTGACAAGGAGCTTCTGTCCACTTATCCTGCTGACGAAGTTTATTTGTCCTGTCTGTAAAATTTTCCAAAGGAAAAATTTTAAAATGAAGCTGATCGTCCAGATCCCCTGCCTGAACGAGGAAGCGAACATCGCCGCCACCATCCGGGACATCCCCCGGAATATCCCGGGGATCGATGCGGTCGAGGTCCTGGTGATCGACGACGGATCCACCGACCGCACCCGGGAAGCCGCCCGCCAGGCCGGGGCCGACCACATCACCGGCTTCACCAACCGCAAGGGCCTGGCCCGGGCCTTTATGGCCGGAATCGACGCCGCCCTCGCCAGGGGTGCGGACATCATCGTTAACACCGACGCCGACAACCAGTACCGGGGTGAGGACATCCCGGTCCTGATCGGGCCGATCCTGCGGGGGGAGGCGGACATAGTGGTCGGGGACCGGGAAGTGGAGACAATCGCCCATTTCTCGCCGCTGAAGAAGGTTCTCCAGAAGCTCGGAAGCTGGGTGGTCCGGAAACTTTCCCACACCACCGTCCCCGACGCCGCCAGCGGGTTCCGGGCCTACAACCGGGAAGCCGCCTTTTCCCTCAACGTCGTTTCCGACTTTTCCTACACCCTGGAGACCCTGATCCAGGCTGGAACCGGGCGGCTGGCGGTCGGCCACGTCCCGGTCCGGACCAATCCCCAGGCTCGCCCTTCCCGCCTCTTCACCTCGCTCTCCGACTACCTGAAGCAGTCGGTGGCCACTCTGGTCAGGATCTACACGATGTACCAGCCGCTCAAGGTCTTTTCGGCCATCGGGGGGGTATCGATCCTGCTGGGGGGGATCCTGGCCGGAAGGTTCATCTACTACCTGATCGTCGCCGGTGGAAGGGGGAAGGTCCAATCCCTGATCTTTGCCGCCGTCTTCCTGATTGTCGGGTTCCAGATCCTGGTGATCGGACTTCTGGCCGACACCATCGCCTCCAACCGGAAGTTGACCGAAAACGTCCTCTACCGGGTAAAAAAGATGGAGAGCAGGAAAGACGACGCCTGATGACATCCCCGGCCGGGAAACCCAAGCTGGCCCTGGTGGTCAAATACTACCGGCCGATGCCGCGGCTCTCCGGGATCCTCCGCTTCGCGATCGACCTCGTCGAGGCCCTGGCGGAGGAATACCAGGTCCGGGTCTTCACCTATCGCTACTCGTCCCGGGTCCCCGGCGAAGAGAACCTGGAAAACCATGCGGTCACGCGACTTATCGCTCCCTTTCCCCTCCGGGCCGGCCGGGCGATCCGGAAGTGGGACCCCGACCTGACGGTCTTCGGCTCCGGGTTCTGGAGGCCCTGGTTCCTCCTCCCCTACTGGACACTCTTCCGGCTCGGCCTGGGGCGGATTCGCGGCCCGGTCGTCCTGGCCCAGTTCACCAATATGACCGCCCGGTTCTTCGGACTGACCCGGCTCCTTCTCCCCCGTCCGGCGGCGGCGATCGTTCTCACCGAACCCCTGCGGGCACTCTGGGAGCGGGTTCTCCCCGGCCGGATCGCCGCCATCCCCGCCGGCACGGCGATCCCCCCCGCGGAGGCCAGATTCCCCGAACCGGAGATACCGCCCTCCTCCTTCCGGATCGGATTTTTCGGCCACCTCCAGCGCCACAAGGGCCCGGACATCCTCCTGAAAATATTCCAGGAACTCAACCCCGCCGGCGCCGACCTTCTCATCAACGGGGTGGGGGAGATGGAGGAAGAACTGCGGGCGGGTGCCCGGGGTTGGAAGAATATCACCATCCAGGGCTACGTCCCGGACATCGATCCCTGGCTCCATTCCTGCCGGCTCCTGGTCCTGCCCTACCGCTCCAGCGTTTCCGTTCTCGGATACTCCCGGGCCGCTCTCGACGGTCTGGCAGCCGGCATCCCCTTGATCGTCACCCCCTCCGCCGCTCTCGCCCCCTTGGTCCGGGACGGAGAAAATGGCTACATCTGCCGGAGCGAGGAGGAGTTAAAGGAGCGGATCCGGACCGTCATCGCCGACCCGACCCTCCGGGAAAAACTTGCCGCCGGGGCGCGGCGGTCCGCCGAGGAGTACGACATCCGCCGGATCGCCGAACGCTGGTCGGAGTTGTTGAGGAGAGTGGGGAATGGGGAATGGTAATCAGTAATCAGTAAGCGGTAAGCAGTATCGCCATTCGGGCTTGCCGGATCGGAATGCCGTTGGCATTCCTGGTAGTAATTGCAGTATCGCTTCGCTTGAAATCAGAGCCGGGTACAGAGCCTAAGGCCTGCTTCCAGGCTGTAAGATTAGTGAGGATTCGCGCCTCCGCGCTGAAGCGCTACGGCGCGCAAGCGCGGTTAAATTGGGCAGTAGGATCTAATCCGAGTAATCTGTGCAATCATTGGATAAAAAAGGGGGCGGGGCGGGGGACAAGACAAAATTATCGGCGCAATTCGTGGGTATAAGATGAGAATGGTGAGAGGGACAGCGTATCTGGCCGCCGCCGAGGTCGTTTTCGTGATCAGCGGCTGGATCATCCACGTCGGTTCCAAGCACCTCCTAGGCCTGGCCGACTACGGGACCTTCGGGATTCTCCTCTCCCTCCTCACCCTCTACCGGATCTTCCTCGCCACCGGGGTCAACCGGGCGGTTTCCCGGGAGATCTCCCGGGAACCGATCCGGGACCGTTCGATCCGCCGGGGCGCCCTGAAGATCCAGCTGGCCCTGGGGGTGGGGCTGGGCCTGGCGGTCTGGCTGGGCGCGCCGGGCCTGGCCCGGATCTGGAACGACCAGGAATTCACCGGCTACATCCGCCTGACCGCCTTCTTTCTCCCCGCCTTCGGACTCTACTCGGTGTACCGCGGAGTCCTCAACGGCCACACCCGCTTCGGGAGGGAAGCCCGGGTTTCCATCATCTACTCCATCTTCAAGGTTATCTTCCTCTTTCTCCTGATCTTCGCCTTCTCCGCCCTGGGCGGGAAACCTCTTTACGGGGCGGTCGGCGGTTACCTGGTGGCCATCGTCGGAGCGGTTTTCCTGGCCCGGGCCTTCTGCCCGCCGGCCGGGGAGGAAATCGGCCCGCCTTTTCCGGTGGGGAGGATCATCGCCTTCGCCCTGCCGGTGGTCCTCTTCTCGTTCATCATCAGCCTGACCCAGCACCTCGACCTCTACTTTGTCCGAGCTCGGGCCGGGAGCGAAGCCGAACTGGCGGCGGGACTCTATACCTGCGCCCAGCAGTTCGCCCGGATCCCCTATATGTTCCTCTACGCGCTGAGCCTGACCATCTTCCCCGCCGTCGCCGCCCGGGCCGGCCTGGAAGGGGACGCGGTCACCGCCGGGATGATCCGGCGGGCCCTGAGGGGAGGGCTCCTGGTGGTGCTGCCCCTGGCCGCCCTGATCGGTGGGACCGCCGGCCCCCTGCTGGGCTGGATCTACGGGCCGGATGCCGAAGCGGGGCAGGCCGCTCTGGAGATCCTGATCTTCGGCCAGACCCTCCTTGCCTTCCTGCTCGTCCTGGCCACCATCATCACCGCCCGGGGCAAACCCTGGACCTCCCTGGCCCTGGTCCTGCTGGCCCTGGCCCTTTCCGCGGTCCTGAACCATATTCTGGTGCCGGAGTACGGGATCCGGGGGGGGGCGGCGGCCACCACCCTGGCGGCCGGATTGGGGGCAGCCGCGGCGGGGTTGATCGTCTATCGGCTCTTCAAGGCCCTCCTTCCCGCAGCGGCGGCCGCGAAGATCGTCTTCGCCGCCGGAGTCGTCTTCGCCCTCGGGCGCTGGTGGTCGCCGACCGGCTGGCTCCTCCCCCCGGCCCTGGCCGGGCTGGCCGCCCTCTACCTCCTCCTCCTCCTGGCCCTGCGGGAAACCAGCGCCGAGGACGGACGGATGCTCCTTGCCCTCTTCCGAAAGCCGCCCCCTACCTCATCCCCTCTTTGAAACCGCGGATTACCCCGCCGTGCCCTCTTTCATTAACCGCGGATTATGCGGATTGAGCGGATTACCCCTTGCCCCGGCCCTTTTAACCATAACCGCGGATCTTCGCTAATCTCATAGCCTTGAAGCAGGCCTTAGAGTTTGTGCCCGTCACCAATTTTCAAGCTAAGCGATACTTTAACTACTGCCAGGGATGCCGCCGGCATTCCGATTTGGCAAGCCCGAAGGGCGATCCTGCTCACCGATTACTGATTACTGATTACCATTCCCCATTCCCCCCCATTCCCCAATTGACTCAGGGACTTAACAGTTATATCCTTACCGACTCACGATAATTCTCACCGGCGAGGCCGCGATATGAAACTCTCGATTGTAGTTCCGATATACAACGAGGAGGATACCCTCCGCATTATTCTGAAGAAGATCCTCGACCAGCCGCTTGAGAAAGAGGTAATCCTGGTCGATGACGGATCCACCGACGGGACCCGGGAGATTCTGCAAACTCTCGATCATCCGGAGGTCCGGGTCATCCTGCTTCCGGAAAACCAGGGGAAGGGAGCGGCCCTCCGGGCCGGGTTCCGGGAAGCAAGCGGCGAGATCGTCATTATCCAGGACGCCGACCTGGAGTATAATCCGGAGGAATACCCCTCCCTGGTCAAGCCGATCGAGGACGGGGTAGCCGACGTGGTCTTCGGGGCCCGTTTCCTCGGCGGACCGCACCGGGTCCTCTACTTCTGGCATTACTGCGGGAACAAGCTTCTGACCCTGATCACCAACGTCCTCTTCAATATCAACCTCAACGATATGGAGACCTGCTATAAGGTCTTCCGGCGGAAGGCCCTGGAGGGGGTGGAGATCAGGTCCAACCGGTTCGGCTTCGAGCCCGAGATTACCGCCAAAATGGTCAAGTCCGGCCAGCGGATTTACGAGGTACCGATCTCCTACTTCGGCCGGACTTACGAGGAGGGCAAGAAGATCACCTGGAGAGACGGGCCGGTCGCCCTGGGCACGCTCCTCCGCTTCCGTTTCTTCGATTGATTCCCCTTCCCCAACCGGGTGGCGCACCGGAAAAACAGCGGAGCGACCCCAGTGAACGACCTCCCCCGATACCGGGTAATCCTCCCCGTCTTCTGCCTTCTCCTGGCCGCGATGGCCGTCTTCACCGAATGGCAGGTGCACGGACCGCGGGTGCTGCAGGGTTACCTGGCGCGGGTCAGGACCTCCGGCGACGGATCCGGTTTCCGGCTCGCCGCCCGGCTCCTGTCCTTCTGGAGCCGGTTCGTAATCCAGACCGGGGGGTCGGGGATTTGGGCGCTGGTCTCCCTCCGATTTCTCCAGAACGTTCTCATCCTGAAACTGGCGGAATCCTGGTGGCGGAGACTGGAGATCCCGGCGCCGAAGCGGCTGGCCGGGCTCCTGCTGCTGGCCTGGGGACTGCTCTACGCCTTCCGGGAAGGGAGCATCAATACCGGGATCTTCTGGGCCGTGGTCTGGACCCTGGCCGGAATTAACCTGCTCGCCTCGGGGAAGAGAATATTCTATCCCCTCCTGGTCTTGGCCGGCGCGCCCGGGAGCGTCTTCTCCGTCGGCCTCCCCCTGCTGCCCCTGGCCGGCCTCGGGGACGGCCCGGAGTCCACTCCCGGACGGAACCGGCGGCTCGCCCTGCTCTCCGTGCTCGCCTGGCTGGCCGGGGCCGGACTCTTCGGCAACCTCACCGTCCGCCCCTGGCCCGTCACCTCCTGGGGGCACCGACCCGGCCTCGACCTGCTGGCCTTCAATCTCGGACACAGCCTGACCTGGGTGAGGGCGGCCTGGCTCTCCAACATCCTGCCCCTCCTCGCCGCGGCGGGGCTGCCGGACTGGCCTCGGCGACTGAGAAGGCTGCTTCCTCTTTCCCTGGTTCCGGCCGCCCTCGCCCTGCTGGTATATTTCTTCCCCGAACACCGGGTAATTGTAATCCCCCTGGCCGCCTGCCTGATCCCGGGTTTCCTGCTCCTTCCGCCGGGGGCGGCCCCCTCCCTGTCCCGCCTCCGGAGGATACTGAGCTCCGAATGGCTGCTGATCACCCTGCTCGCCCTGACCGCCCTCTACTCCCAGCTCTGGATCCTCGGCGGGGTGGAGGGCAGATACCTCAGGGAGTCGCAACTGGGACGGCACGAGGCAGTGATGCGAGGGACCGCCCAGAGCCCCTGGCGCTATCAACTTTTCTCCCAGGTTCTGGTGGAGGGCGGTCTCCGCCTGGGACGGGCGGCCGGAATCGGGGAACCGGGACCGGTCTTCTCCCTCTTCCGGATCCTGCAGAACCTCCTGATCTTCTACCTGGCGGCCAGGCTTTACCGGGCCTGGGGGTTTACCCCGGAACAGAGGGCGATCGGACTGGTCCTGGCGGGCTGGGGAATGATGCACGCCTTTTACAACAGCGACCTCGCCTTCAGCACCTATACCGACCTGATCATCTACCTGCTCGGGGCCCTCGCCGTGACCGGGGGGAGGATAGGCTGGTTCATCCCCCTGGCCATCGCCGCCGGCTTCAACCGGGAGACCGGGGTGCTACTTCCCGCCCTGCTCATCCCCGCTTCCTGCCGAAAAGACGGCGGGCCAGCGCGGGTGATTTTCTTCATCAGCCTCGGCATCTTCTTCTCGATCTTCTTCTCCCTCCGCTACCTCCTGCTCCCCGGGGCATCTTTCATCGCGAACTGGGGAGCTCCCGGCTGGCCGCGGTTCCTGAGGAATCTCTCCAATCTCCTGGCCTGGCGGAACGTTTTCCTGACCGTCAATCTCCTCCCCCTGGTCGGACTGCTCGCCCTCCGCCGCTGGCCGGGACGGCTGCGGGAAGTATTCCTCCCCCTGATCCCGGCCTGGCTCTTCCTCCACTACTACGCCAAGGCCTGCCCGGAGGAGACCAGGTTCCTCCTGGTCCCGCTGTTCCTGGGGTTTGTCCCTGCCGTCCTCTGCCTGTTGACGGGCGAAGACCGGGCGGAAAGGTCTCCTGACCGCCCCCCAGTTCGGGCCGGCGGGATTTAACCCTTGACTCAAGCTGAATTCCGGTTATTTTTCCCCGGAGCAAACTTATCTCTCTAAAGGAGTTTTCTATGTCTGACGTAATCTCTAAAATGCGGGAAAACCCGAAATTCAACCGCTATCTGGAACCGGTAGATCTCTCGACCGATTTCCGCGACGCCACCTATTTCCTGCGCAACGACGGCACGCTGGTCTTCTCGGAGGGCTATTACCACGGAATCGAGAAACCGACCGAAGAGCGCGAGGTCCTCTCCCATATCGTTTTCATTCCCTGGAACGAAGAGCGGCCGGGACCGGATTATTCCCGGAAGGACATCTTCGGCCAGCTTTACGAAAACATCACCAAGGAGATAATGAGCAACAACCCCCTCGACCGCTTCTATCCGCTCCAGCTCGAACGGTATATCGAGGTCGATCCCTCCCAAGCCCGGAAAGATCGCCCGGTTTACGGCCGCTACAAATCCCTGGTCCCGGTGACCGACCTGGTCGGCTGCTTCCCGACCCGCCACTCCCTGCAGGCGATCATCGAGCGGGCGGAAGCCGAAGAGGCGGCGGCGAATATCCGGGAGGTGACCGAGCACACGGCCGAACTGCTGGGGATCGAGATCGAACAGATCGGCATCTCCGGCTCCCTTTCGCTCGGCACCTACACCAATCCCCACGACGTTGACTATGTCATCCACGCCGAGGCGGCGGAAGTGAAGAGAATAGTCCGCTTCATGCAGAAGCTGACCGATACCGACGAGAAACGCCGGGTGCGCGAGTTCGGGAAGTACTGGCCAATCCGGTTCTGGGATTGGGCGGGGGGAAAGAAATTCATGATCTGTCCCTTCTTCTCTTACCTTGATACGGAAGAAGCACCCTTGCGCAACTTTGACTGCGAGGACCGGGGCGAAGCTCAGATCACCGCCCGAATCGTTGACGACACGCACAACGCCTTCAACCCCACCTACCTTCTGGTCGACAGGGTTCAGCTGGACGGCCGGGACTGTCCCGACATCACCCGGCTGATCCTCTATCATGGCGGCGAACGGGGGGACTGGCGGGAGGGCTACCATGTCAGCGCCCGGGGTAACCGGGTTCGGATCAGGACCTACCGGATGGCGGAAGGCGGACGAGAGCCTCGGGAGGAATTTGAAGCCCTGCTGGTGAACAATCTCGACCAGGTAAAGAAAATCCAATAAGGATAGTCAGGATAATAGTAACCGGCAGGAGGTATCGATAAATGAACGATTTTTACCAGAGCGTGAAAGACAACGACAAGTTCCGGGACTTCGTTCTTCCGATGGAGGACCTATCCCTGATCCGGGACGCGACGATCTTCATCCACAAGAATGGACTGATCCTCTTCTCGGAAGGATACTGTCACCCGGCGGGCAAATTGATCTGCAACATCATCTATATCCCCGATCCGGAAGGCGAGAAAGAGATCTTCGGCCTACCCTACCGCTCGATCATCAAGAAGGAGGAGGGCGGTGAAGAGGCCTGGATCAACTATGAAACCCAGCTGGAGATATACCGCAAACTCGCCCCCGAGGCCCAGGCCGGTAAGCCCCCTTACGCTCGCTTTAAGTGCCAGTTCGATCTCTCCGATCTGATTGGATTCGTCGATCACCGGCGTTCACTCAAGCAGGCCCGCCGGCTCTCCGGCGAGGTGGACGAGGCCATCCGCAACGTGGCCGGGATGCTCGGCATCCACCCCGACACGATCGGGGTAACCGGCTCGCTCTCGCTAGGCAACCTGAAGACCGCCCACGACTTCGACCTGGTCTTCTACGGAACCGTCGACGAGAGCTGGAAAATCGTCAACCAGATCTACCAGATCGTCGAGGATCCCCGCAGGCAGGTCTTCGAGATGGGGATGCTCTGGGCGATCCGTTTCTATGACGATTGGGGAAATATGATCTGCCCCTTCTTCTCCTATACCGATCCTTCCGAGATCCCCCTGAAGGACTTCACCATGGAGGTTGAGGAGGAACAAGCCGGGCTGGAAGGCACGGTGGTCAACGACCGCCATACTTTCTATATGCCTTCGGTTCTGAAACTGGAAGAAACCAGAATCGAGGGACATCCCGACCTGACCACGCTGCCCCTGATCCTCTACCACGGGGGGTTGCGGGGCGAATACAAGGTGGGTGATCGGGTTCGGGCCCGGGGAAGCCTGGTCCGGATTGCCAGTGGAAAGGACAACTATCCCGCCTTCCTCTGCACCAACCTGACCGAGACGGAGAAGGTGGCGACGGGGGATGGTAATTAGTAATCAGTAAACAATAAACAGTAAGCAGTAAGCAGTGAGCGGTATGATGCGGGATCGCCCTTCGGGCTTGTAGTACCAGGGTGCCTGCGGCACCCCTCGAAGTAACTGTAGTATCGCTCCGCTTGAAGCAGGTGCTGAGCCGCGGATCGAGACCAGGTCGAGGCGCGAATACTTAAATCCTGTTGATCCTGTTATCCTGTCAAAAAAAAGGGGGGGCAACGCGAGTGATCCGTGGTTGATCTGCCCAGGCAGTAGGCAGTGGCACGTAATCGGTATGCGGTATTCAGTAAACCAGCCCCAATAGGAAACCAAAAGATGGAACCGAAGATCCCGGTCGTATTGAAGGAAAAGAGCAAAGCGGAAACCAACCCGCTCCAGCTGGCTCTCAGCCAGCTCAACCGGGTGGCGAAGAAGATCAAGCTCGATCCCTCAATTCACGAGAAACTCAAACACCCCAAGACCATTCTGATCGTCTCGGTCCCGATTAAGATGGACAACGGAAAGCTGAAGGTTTTTACCGGGTACCGGGTCCAGCACAACACCGACCGGGGCCCCTCAAAGGGCGGGATCCGCTATCACCCCGAGGTTTCCCTCGACGAGGTCCAGGCCCTGGCGATGTGGATGACCTGGAAATGCGCGGTGATGGGGCTCCCCTACGGGGGCGCGAAGGGCGGGGTCTGCTGTAATCCGAAAAAGCTCTCCAACCGGGAACTGGAGAAGCTGACCCGGCGCTTCACCACCGAGATCACCCCCTTCATTGGCCCCCGCAAGGATATCCCCGCCCCCGACGTCTACACCAACCCCCAGACGATGGCCTGGATGATGGACACCTTCAGTATGCACTCGGCCCACGCCGTCCCCAGCGTGGTTACCGGGAAACCTTTGGAGATCGGGGGCTCCTACGGGCGGAACGAGGCCACCGCCCAGGGCTGCATCTTCGCCGTCGAGGAGTTCATGCACTATCGGGACCGGGCACTGGAGGGAGCTACGATGGTCATCCAGGGATACGGAAACGCCGGTTCCTTCTCCCACAAAATCGCCCAGGCGGCCGGCGCACGGGTCATCGCGGTCTCCGACAGCAAGTCCGGAATCTATAACCCCGACGGCCTCGACTACGAGGCGGTGGCCGCCTTCAAGGAAAAGACCGGATCGGTGAAAAACTTTCCCGGGGCGAAGAACATCTCCAACCGCCAGCTTCTGGAACTGGAATGCGATGTCCTGATCCCGGCGGCGCTGGGCAACCAGATCACCGCCGCCAACGCCCCCCGGGTCAAAGCCGGCCTGATCGCCGAGGCCGCCAACGGCCCGACCACCGAGGAGGCCAACGCCATCCTCCACCGGCGAGGCATCCCGGTCATCCCCGACATCGTGGCCAACGCCGGGGGGGTGGTGGTGAGCTGCTTCGAGTGGGCCCAGAACCTGATGGGCTACTTCTGGACCGCGGATGAGGTAAGCTGCCGACTCAATGACATAATGGTCCTGGCCTGCCGGAAAATCTGGGAGCTCTCCCGCAAGGAAAAGATCGATCTCCGCCTCGCCGCCTACATCGTGGCGGTGAGCCGGGTGGCCGAGGCCGCGCGCCTCCGGGGCATCTACCCCTGAGCCCATCCCCTTTTTTGAACCGCAAAGACGCAAAGAACGCAAAGGAAGATTTTAGAGTTTCAATTCGGAAACATTCAGCCGGTGCGATACTCACAGTAACGCCGGATCTTGATGCCTTTCGAATAAAAATTTAAAAAACCTCTTTGCGTCCTTTGCGTCTTTGCGGTGAATAATTTTTTGGGGGGGTCAGCCAGGCCGGTCTTCCATCTTGCTCTTCAGGTAGGGGACTCCTCCCCGGAACCGCTCGAGCTCGATGTCGAAGCCGTCAACCACGGCCAGGGCCGGGGCCCTCTTCCCGTCCTTGACCAGGTTAACCAGACGGCCCTTGATGTGGAGCCTCAACCCCTGGCGGAACTCTCCCCGGACCGCCCCGTCGTAAATGATCAGCCGAATATCGTCGGCCGGCTTCCCGTCGAGGTAGACATTCTCCAGGTCGAGGACCACCGGGACATAGAGCGAATGGCGGTTGTCGGCCACCGTCCCGTAGGCCTCCACCCCTTCCTTCACCAGTTCCACCTCGCAGTCGCGGACCGGGGCGTCGAGCAGGTTGCGGTAGACGTAGAAAGTGCAGACTTCCTCCCGGTCAACGTAGATCTTCAGCGGCCAGAACTTGCCATACTCCACCACCTGGTATTCCGGCTGGCTGTAAACTATCCCCCAGAGCTTTTGGACCACCGCCAGGTTCTCCTCCGGGATCCCGAAGAAGACCAGGTCGATATCCGCGCCCTGCCGGCCGAGCGCCGAAGAACCGGTGATCCCCAGCCGCTCCAGGGGGACCTCGAAGAGATCGGAAGTCATCCGGACCACCTCGTCCACCCGGGGGTAATGGGCCATCACATACTTGAGCGCTTCCTTGTCGTTGAAGTAACCGACGAAACTCTCCCGAGGGAAGGCAACCTGGTACTCGGCCAGGATCAGCCGGTGGGAGTCGGGGGAAAGGTCGGGAAAGAGCCGGTAGAGTTTGTCGATCTGGTCCCGGTGGGAGACGTAGACCTCCTCGCCGTCCCGGATCTCCTTGACGATGCTGGCGTACCTCCGGCCGTGGATATCCTTCTCCCCGCCGGGATCGGGGTAGTAGATCAGTTTCCCCACCACCGAATCGTCGGGGTGCCAGTAACCTTCGGTATAGACAAAGCTGCCGTCGTGGCGCATCAGGTAGGTGGTATCGAGCGGCCCCATCTTCAGCTCCTCCATCGGCCGCAGAAGTTCCCCGATCACTTCATCGAATTTATCGCCCATCGCATACTTCCTCCACAAATTAACATTGTCTGATCTGCCCACACCTCGGCCTCTTTTTAGTCCACTAATTACCCTGATTACCACTAATTTTGATTGAGTAGCTTATCCCAGATTACTGATTACCGATTACTGTCTTTTCCCCTGCCTCGCCCCCATTTTTTGACAGGATAACAGGATCAACAGGATTTAGGCATTCACACCTCGACCCCTGTTCTCGAGCCGCGGATCATCGCCTGCTTCAAGCAAAGCGATACTACAATTACTTCAAGAGGTGCCCCAGGCACCCCGGTACTACAAGCCCGAAGGGCGATACAACAATCGCCCCATTGCTTTACCTTTTATCCCCTCCCTTCTGTCCGGTGAGATTGCTTCGTCGGCCCGAATGCTTTCGGCCCTCCTCGCAATGACCCGGTACCGGTACCGCTCAACGCTTACCGCTAACTGCTAACTGCTTACTGCCCCCCCTCCCCCCCTGCTCCCCAACTCCTCCACGTAGGCAAGGAAGTCGAGCTCGTCCGCTCCCAGGCCCCGTTCATAGACGTAACTGGAGGCGAAGAAGGAAGCGAAGATGGCCCGGAGATAGTTGGGAGGGACCCGCTGCAATACCTTCTCCAACCCGACCTTCCGGACCAGGGAGGGGGGGCAATGGCGGCGGATGACCTCCTCCCGCAACCCCCGATCTTCGAAGAGACGGGAACCGGCCACCTGGTCGGTGACCCGGTTGATCTTCCCGCTCAGGCGGTCGGAGAGGACGGAGAGGGGAAGCCCGCTCACGCGGTGTTCCTCCCAGAGCACCCGGAACTCGGCGGAGGCGTTTCTCCTGATGATGGCGATGATCTCAGCGACGAACTTCTTCCGGAAGTCCGGCTCCTTCCCGCCTTTGGGAACCGCCATCAGCCGCTCATACTCCCCGTCGGTTAGGGCCAGCGCGGCCAGAACCTCGAGCGAGGAGGAGGTCACCCCGCCCTTGTTGGCCGAGGCGTCCTTGAAGAGAATCGCCCCGTTCTCCTCCAGCCGCAGCCGGGCCTCCTGGGTGATGAAGAGGTTGGCCCCCTCGACAATGATCCCGGCCCGGGGCCGGCCCTTCTCGTCGAGGAACTCCCGCCAGTTGTTGATGGTGATCGCCCGGGGGCGGCCGCCGCAGGGGACGAAGAGGTCGGCCTGCAGGGCGGGGTAGAAGTGGAAGCGGTTGCGGAAATCGGTCCCGTTGGCGACCAGGGTCCCGTCGGGGAGGCGGAGATCCCGGTCCCCGACCTTGACCAGGAACCCACCCGGCGAGAGCTTCTCCCGCCGGAAAACGGCGATCGCCGACCGCCGTTTCGCCAGCCGGCGCAGTTCCCGCCGGTCGAGCCCCGCCGGGTCATAGGCCACCCCGGAACCGTCGACCACCGCCACCGTCCGATCCCGGGAAACCAAGATCTCGTTGGAGCCAAGGTCGCCGTCGGGGCCGCCGGTCTGAAACTTGGTGACCTTCTCCTCCTTTAGCCCCAGGGCCGCTAGGATCTCCACCACGTACCGGTGCACCCCCTGGGTGGTCATCCCGTAGGTGTCGTGGGGGATACCGCCCAGCCGGGGACCTTTCCCGGTGGTGAACGACCGCCACCAGCGGTAACCCCGGCTCCGGGCGTGTTCGGCGGCCCAGTCCATCAGCTCCGCCGTCCCCTCGTCCGGCCCCAGGAAGAGGATCTCCTCCTTCCCGTGGTAATCCACGATCTCCAAATGGGGGAGGAGGAGGAGATCGAGGAGGCCGTCGATGTAATGGCGGAAGATCCGGCCGCCGGCGGCGGCATACTCCAGGGTGGGGAGGATCGTCCCCTTCGCCCCCCCCTCGGGGATGTCCTTGTTCTTCCGCTGCTGGGTCAGGGCCAGGTTGTAATTCTCGTCGAAGATGAAGTCGGAGTTGAGATCGTAATCGGCCTGGGTCGGCGAACAGACCAGACGGATTCCCCCCCGGGCGATCTCGCGGAAGCGGACGTGAAACCCCCGGAATCCCTTCCCAACCAGGAAGAAGATCCCGTAGGGCCGCTTTGGGTAATCGACCGGGTTGAGGAAGGCGGGGTCAAGCCGGAAGGCGAGGCAAACCTTCTCCCGGGTGAAGAAGTTGGTCTTCAGGATCGCCCCGTTGAAGAGGATCAGGGCTTCCAGAATGTGGACCGAGATTTCGGAGGAGACGGTTTCCTCCATCTTCTTTTTCGCCCGGGCCAGGTGCTGGTTCTTCCCGGCGACCAGTTCCCGGCGGGGGAAGAAACGGTGAAAGAAGTCGTGGAAGAGGTCGCGGACGATCTCCCGGTGCTCCAGCACCGTCCTGACCACCCGGTCCTCGTGGTAGGTATCCTTGGCCAGGTGGGTCTTGAAGAGGGCCAGCGTCCCCAGCAGTTCCGGCTTCCCTTCCAGGGCCCGGGAGAGGGCGACATACTCCTCGGTGTAGGAAGTGAGGAACTGGTGGGCGAAGGCGACCGCCGCCGCGGCGTACATCTTCTCCTCGGCGCTGAAATCACCGGAGTAAAACAGTTCCGAGAGGGGGCCGGTAGAGATCATCGCCGCCATCGAGATGTCCTGGAAGAGCCGGTCGAGTTCTAGGCGGTCGCGGAGCCGGTCGAGATAGAAGGAGAAGATCACCGTTCCGTCGGCGAAGGGCTCGACATACTCGCGGTTGATGTGGGCCTCGTGCTTCTTCAGGATAAAGGTGTAGTTGACCACAAAGCCCCGGGCGGCATCCTGTCCCATCCCCACCATAATCCGGGTTTCGCCCGATTTCGGCAGCTGGGAGAAAGTGATCCGGGGGATATCCGATCCGAGCATCCGCTGCCAGAACTTCCGGTAACGTTCGATGGTCGCCCGGGGAGAGTTCTGTAAAAACTCGCGGGAGGCGGCCCGGCGGAAAACGCCGGGCTCCTCCCCGAACCGCGGATCAAAATGGGGCCGGGCGGCGACGTAAAACCGCAGCGGGTAGCCCCGGCAGCGGTAGCTCTGGAGGCGGAAGGCGGGGTACTGGGACTCGATCCGCTCCTTCAAGGAACGGATCTGCTCGTAGTCGTCCTCGACCATATAGGTCCCGCTCTCGCCGTGTTCACTGATGAACTCGGTCGAAATCGGGCGTCCGCCACTATTTTCGGAAATGATCCGGGTCGCCCGCAGGGATTCGATATGCTGGGCGATTTCCTGCAGTGGGGTGTACTTGAAGTAATAGTCGGCGATCCCCAGCTCCAGGCAGAACCAGGCGATCTCCTTCCGGATCCGTTCCGAAGTGAAGTTGCCCCGGGCGGTGATCCGAGCTTCGATCTCCTCCAGCTGCTTGAGCGAGAGGGGACTGTGACGGGCGATCTCCTTGAGCGAGGGGGGTTCCCGCTTCATAATCCAAAAGAATAGTCGGCTTACGCCGTGCCGTCAAGTCGATATCCTCGGATCGCTCTTTCCCTGTCTCCCGGGCCGCCGGTGTGATATATTTAGTTTGAATGTCTGTTTCCGGTTGAACTTAAAAGCATATGAAACCTGTCTCTTTTTCTGTCAGCATCGGCCTGGCCGCGGTTATGATCCTGATCCCGGCGGGTAGAGCGAGGGCCCAGGCGGTCTGCTTTTTCTCCGAAACGCTCAACTCCGATCCCGGCTGGACCACCGAAAGCGACTGGGCCTTCGGAAATCCGGCCGGTCTCGGCGGCTGTGCCCCCCATCCGACTCCGTCACCGGGTTTGTGCACCGAAAGCTGGGGTTATCCCGACCCGACTTCCGGCTATACCGGGGACAACGTTTACGGTTACAACCTGAATGGCGACTACCCCCTCAATATGCACCAGACTTATTATCTCACTACCCCCTCGATCAACTGCAGTGGTTACCGGTCGGTGAGCCTGAAGTTTTGGCGCTGGCTGAACGTGGAGAGACGACCGTACGATTTCGCCAACATCCAGGTTTCCAGCGACGGGATTAACTGGCAGATAATCTGGCAGAACCCCGAGGGACTCGGAGAACACATCACAGATTTCGAGTGGCTCCATTGCCAGTACAACATCGCTTCGGTCGCCGACGACCAGGCCTCCGTCCGGATCCGCTGGGGATTAGGGCCAACCGACAACGATTACACCTCTTCCGGTTGGAACATCGACGATATCGAGCTCTGGGGGATTCCGCCGACGCCCACCCCGCCCCCGACCGCTACCCCGACCATCTCCCCGGTCCCCAGCGCCACCCCATCCCCGTCCCTGACTCCGACCCCGACTCCTTACGGCTATCAGAGCCCCACCCCCTCCATCACCCCGGCCCCTACCACCACCCCGACCACCTCTCCGGTCCCCACCGCCTCTCCGTCCCCGACCCCCCGCCCCCACCCCAACCCAACCCCCACCCCACCCCCCCCCCCCCCCCCCACCCAACCCCCCACCCACCCCCACCACCCCACCACCCCCCCCACCCCCCCCCCCCACCCCCCCCCACCCCCCCCCCCCCCCCCCCCGCCCCCCCCACACCCCCCCCCCCCCCCCCCCCCCCGCCCCCCACCCCCACCCCCCCCCACCACCCCCCCAACCCCCCCTCCCCAGCACCACTACACATCTCACAA
>CAZPMN010000018.1:0-49790 GCA_964587835.1 uncultured bacterium | reverse complement strand
GGTGAGATTGCTTCGTCGGCCCGAAAAACTTCGGGCCTCCTCGCAATGACCGGGGCGGGGGTGAGATTGCTTCGTCGGCCCGAAAAACTTCGGGCCTCCTCGCAATGACCCGGTCCCGCTCACTGCTCACTGCTTACTGCTTACTGCTCACCGCTTACCGATCACTGTTCCCTACGATCACGGTAAAGACCACTTCCCGAACCGGGGGGACTCCTTTCTCCCAGGACCGGAAGTACTTCAGCTTGATCTCGGTCCGGCCGGTTTCCAGGGCCCGGAAGGTCCAGAACTGCGTACCGCCGGCGCCCTTGAGTTGGGTCTGCGGGGGCTGGTAACGGGAATCGACCAGGGTGAGAATCCGTCGATCGAATTCTTCCACGAAGTCCCAGGAGTAACCGGTGGTGGGGTTGGAGTCAAGCGCGACGGTAATCTCCTCTCCCGGAGCGGATTCGATGATCGGGGTGGCTTCGGTATAGACCGGGGTTTGGTTCATAATTTCTGCCGGGGCCGGCGGCCGCCCGGATCCGACGGTCACCGCCAGGCAGGCGCCGGTGACGATAACTCGCTTCACAAAGTTCATAGTTACCACTATCCTATACCATCGCCGGATTGAATAATCAAGCGCAGAGGTCTTGATGGGCTGGATGGGAAAAATTATTGGGGGCTCGGTCGGATTTATGCTTGGCGGACCGCTCGGGGCGGTGGCCGGGGTGGCGCTGGGTTCGCTCTATGATCGGGGTGGCTCCGGCGCACGGCAGCGCCTGGACTCGGGGGAGGAGGCCCATTTTACCTATTTCGTGGCCGCCTTCTCGATGCTGGCCAAGCTGGCCAAGGCGGACGGGGTTATCTCCCGCGTTGAGGTGGAGGTAATTGAGCGCTTTATGCGGGATCAGCTCCGCCTCGATCCCGCAGCCCGGAAGCTGGCAATTCAAATTTTCAACCGGGCCAAGGATTCTCCCGACCGGTTTGAGGACTTCGCCGCCCAGTTCCACGGCTATTTCCGCCACCAGCCCCAGATCGTCCTCAGTATGTACCAGCTTCTTTTGGCGGTGGCTGCTGCCGATGGGAGTGTCCATCCCAACGAGGACCGGATGCTGAAGTCCGCCGCCCGGATCTTCCACATCAGCGACACCCGGTCCTCCCGGTACCGGAGCGCCGCCACCGGGGGGAGCGACCGCTACTACGCGGTGCTGGGTTGTTCCCGGTCGGACTCCGACGAGACGATCAAGAGGCGTTACCGGAAGCTGGCCAATGACTTCCACCCTGACAAGATCGTCTCCAAGGGGCTCCCGGAGGAGTTTACCGAGTTCGCCAAGAAGAAATTCCAGGAGATCCAGGAAGCTTACGCCGAGATCAAGAAGGAACGGAAGCTCTCCTGAGGGAAATAGTAAGCGGTAAGCAGTGAGCAGTAATCAGTAAGCAGTAAGCAGGGTCATTGCGAGGAGGCCCGAAGTTTTTCGGGCCGACGAAGCAATCTCACCAGGCAGAAAAGATAAGATCGCGGTATCGCCCTTCGGGTTTGCGGGATCGGAATGCCTGCGGCATTCCTTGTAGTAATTGCGGTATCGCCCTTCGGGCTTGTGGGATCGGAATGCCGGCGGCATTCCTTGTAATAATTGCTGTATCGCTTCGCTTGATCGGGGCGGGTCGCACGCATAGCGCCTGACCGATTACCGATTACCGATTACCGATTACCGCTTACCGCTTACTGCTCACTGCTTACTGCTTACCATTCCCTATTCCCCATTCCCTCCTCCCCACCCCCACTCCCCGCTCGCCCTCGCGGGAGGAAACTAAATCCCCAGATCGGCCAGGGCGTTGCAGAAGGCGTTGACGGTCGAGACCAGGCCGGGATGGGAAGCCTCGAACTTTCCCACCGTCTCTTTTAGGTCCGCGATTGTTTCGTCCAGCGCCGGCCGGTCGGCATCCTCCCGGGTGGCCTGCCGGGTGGAGGCGTGGGTCCGGTCGGCGATTCCCAAGGCGCTTTCCTGGTGGGTCCGGGAGAGGACCTGGATCTCTTTTTTGAGTTCCCCCAGCAGCCGGAGCAACTGATCTCTCTTCTCCGGCGAGAGGGTGGGGGATTGAGTTACCGTCTTTTCGATCTCCTGGACCGTTTTCTCGATCATCTTCTCCTCCTAAGTTGGTTAATGTTCCGCTTCCGTGAGATCCCGGCCGGTCTCCCGGCTCAGGTCCGCCGTCAGGTAATCGAAGGTCATCGGCAGGGCAAGCTCGAGCTTGGGGATGTGCTGGAGCCCGACGGTTACCTTTCCGGGCTGGCACTTTAGGACGTGACCGCCTCGTTTCCGGTCCCGGGTGAGAAAATGCAGATGGTAGCCGGGGGCGTTGAGCGAGGCCATAAACTGCGGGGTATAGAAACCGCTCAGGGTACCCGAGACCCCGGCGAATTCAAAGACCGGTTGTTCCCGTGCCACCTCTACCAGGGGACGGTAATTCTTTTGGGGCGGCACCGATCGCGTCTTGACGTACTCGAACCGACCGTCGATCCGGATGGCATAGAGCATATTCTCGGAGGGGAGCAGGGAGGCCAACAGCTCCTCCCAGCTTCCGCCCAGCCTCTTACCGTCGATCTCCTCGGTGGTGTCCGGAGAGAAGAAGGTAACGCAGGCGAACGGGCTTTCCTCGGTATCTCGAACCGGCGCGGCCAGCCCGTTCGCCTTCACCTGATAGACCACCCCGTCGAGAACCACCATCTCCCCGTCGAGGTTGTTGAAAGTCCCCAGGCCGAAGTCCCCGTGGCGCCTGATCTCCTCGATCGCGGTGTTCTGGCGGTAATAGCCGAGGACCAGGGAGTTGATGGGGGCGGTCAGGTAGACGGCGTTCCCCGTCTCCCGGTCGTCGAGCTGCCGCCGGATCGCCCGTCGGGCGAACTCTTCCCGGTTCTCCCCGCTTCGTTTTGCCTCCCGCTCCAGGCGCGCCGCCAGATCCGGCGGGAGGGAAAGGCGCCATCCGAAGTTTTCTTTTTGGTCGGGCTTCATTGCTCTGTCCCGTTTTCCGACGTAGGGGCACGGCATGCCGTGCCCCTACCGAAATTTTCGTGTCGAAAAAGCCTCTGAATCAGGGCGTGGCCCAACCCCGCGACCAGGATCCCGTTCAGGGGCGGGATGAAGATTGAATACCGCTCGCTGAAATAAGCGGCCAGGACACCGAGACCATAGGCCGTCAGGGCCGCCGGGCGGTAGTTGACTTTCCTCGCCGCTTCCAGGGAAGGGAGTCTCCGCTTCCGGACCAGGTAGTAGTCGCTGAGGATCACCCCGCCCAGCGGCGGGATCAGGATGCCCAGGGCCGCCATCCAGTTGGAGACGTAATCGTAAGCCCCGCTGATCGCGATCAAAAAGCCGAGGGCCCCGCAGAAGAGGATGAAGGGGCGTTTCCGGTTGAAGCTGAAGAGCGCCGTCCCCGCCACCCCCACGGCGTAGGCGGTATTGTCGTTGGTCGTCCAGACATTGAGGACCATCAGGAGCAAACCCAGCCCGAGCAGTCCCTGGAGCTTGAGGACGGCGGCGAAGTCGGGCTCGCCGTAGACGTTGCCCCCGATCGCCCCGAACCAGAGCATCAGTCCGTTGCCGAGGAGGAAGGCCAGGAGTCCGGCCAGGAAGGCCACCCGGCGGGTGCGGGCGAAACGGGCCCAGTTGGGGGCCTGGGTGCCCCCGCTGGCGAAGGTTCCGACGATCAGGGTCATCGCCGCGGCGAAACTGATCCGCCCGGCGGGAACGATCCGGCTGATCCCCCCGACCGCCTCCCGGGCGTGGGCGAAGGAATTGACCGCCATCAAGGTCCCCAGGGCGAGGATCAGAGGCACCGCGATCAGGGAGAGGGTCTCCATCCCCTTGTAGCCGAAGTAAGCGGTGGAGGTGAAGGCGGCCGACCAGATCAGGCACCAGATGACCATCGTTGAGGTGTCGGCCCAGTCCAGGCCCAGCCAGTCGATGAAGGGTTTGGCCATCAGGGCCACCGTCACCCCGAACCAGCCGAGCTGCGTCCCCCCCAGGATCAGGTCGGCCCATCTCGCCCCCTTAGCCCCGAAGGCGTAGCGGGCCAAAAGCACCGTGGTCAGCCCGGACTCGGCGCTGATCGCGCAGAGTCCGGCCACGTAGAGCCCGAGGATCAGAGAGCCGATTCCCAGGACCAGGAAGAGGTCGGGCCAGAAGGGGCAGGCGTGGCCGATGGCGGCCCCGGCGTACATCGTCGGATAGAAGAAGGTGAATCCGAGCAGGACCACCGAGATCGAGACCAACCCCCGCCGGGCCGCGGCCGGGACCGGGGAGAGGGGGTAATCCGGATCCGGCCGGGAGGTGTCCCCGAAGATGAATTTTCGGATTATCTTTTTCGCGGATGGAATCCTTATTTGACCCTGTTTGCCCTCCCCGCGATTATCTTATTAATGAGAGCAGGTTATAGATTGCATCCCTGAATAAGGTCATTGCGAGCGAAGCGAAGCAATCTATTCCCAGGTAGTAGATTGAGATTGCTTCGTCGCTGCGCTCCTCGCAATGACGTGCAACCTATTTTCTGCTCTCCATAATAATTGGGGATGGTTGACATATCCCCCCTGGATTCCCTTTTGTGATCTCCGCCAAGCGAAGCTCACAAAAGGGAAGTGCTGAAATACCGTTCCGCCCGGTCGGGGAGGATGGTGGCGATATTACCCGGGATTTTTTCCGCCATCCGCCGTGCCCCCCAGACATTGGCCCCCGAAGATATTCCGACCAGCAGCCCGGAATCCCGGCCCAGTTGCCGGGTGGTTTCAATGGCATCGGCGTCGGTCACCTCGATCACCTCGTCGACGATGGCCGGGTCGAGGACGGCGGGGACGAAGCCGTCACCGATCCCCTGAATCTGGTGGAGTCCCGGCTCGTGGCCGAGCAGGGCGGAGACATTCTTCGGTTCCACCGCCGCCAGCACCACCCGTGGGTTGTGTTCCTTGAGGAAGGTTCCCACCCCCTGCAGGGTGCCTCCCGAACCCACCCCGGCGACGAAGCAGGAGACCTCCCCACTCATCTGCCGCCAGATTTCCGGTCCGGTCTCCTGGTAGTGGCAGCGGGGGTTCTCCGGATTTTCGAACTGCTGGGGGACGTAGACCAGGGGGTCTTCTCGGGCCATCTCCTCCACCGCCCGGACCGCCCCCGGGATTCCCTTCCCATCCGGGGTCAGGATCAGCTCTGCTCCCAGGGCCTGGATGAGTTTCTTCCGCTCGTCGCTCATCCCGTCCGGCATCACCACCCGGACCCGGTATCCCTTCAGACGTCCGACCAGGGCGAAACCGATCCCGGTATTGCCGCTCGACGCTTCGACGATGATCGATCCGGGGCGGAGCCGGCCGGCGCGTTCCGCCGCCTCGACCATCGCCCGGGCCACCCGATCCTTGACCGAGCCTCCCGGGTTGAGGAACTCCGCCTTGGCGTAAATGTTTTCGTTCTTCAGCCGGATCAGGGGGGTATTCCCGATCAGGTCGAGGATGTTGTCGGTGAGCATTGCCGTCCTCCCGGGCAGATTGAATATCCACTATCTGAAAACGGATATTAACACTCCGTCCGGGCAAGATCAAGATCCGCCGTGGTCCGGGTCGGCGGCCGGGCCGGAAAGTTCCCGGCGTCCCGCAGATAATTTTCCGTTGCCAGATCACCTCGCCGCGGCTAACCTGACCGTAAATGCAGCGCTGGATATGTCCGGGGGATGCCTATGTTCCTGAAGGAAAAAACCGATCGGATACGATTCGCCGTCAACCGGCTCCGGGAACGGTTGTGGGTCAAGCCCCTGGCCTTCGCCCTGCTCTCCCTCGCCGCCATCTTGCTGGTCAAGCAGGCCGACCGCATCTCGCTGGACAAGTTCTCGCCTCCCCTGACGGCTGCTTCGCTGGAGAGCCTTTTGGTGGTGATGGCGTCCAGTATGCTGGTCATTGCCACCCTGGCGGTGGCCTCGATGGTCGCGGCTTACGCTTCGGCCAGCAACACGGGCACCCCGCGGGCCTTCCCCCTGGTGGTGGCCGACGACGTCTCCCAGAACGCCCTCTCCACCTTCATCGCCGCCTTCATTTTCAGTATCGTCTCCCTGACCGCGGTGAAGAACGGATATTTCCAGCCGTTGGGGATCTTCATCCTCTATGTCCTGACCGGGGCGGTCTTCGGCTGGGTCATCTTTACCCTGGTCCGCTGGGTGGATCGGATCGCCCGCCTCGGCCGTCTCGGCACCACCATCGAGAAGGTGGAGCGGGCGGCCGCGGCCGCCCTGGCCCGCCGCCGTCGGTCGCCGTATCTCTGCGGGATCCCGGCGCGGGGAGAGGACAAGGGTGGTTATCCCGTCTTCGCCCCCGGGGTGGGCTACGTGCAGCGGGTCGATATCGCCGCCCTCCAGAACTGGGCCGAGAAACACGATGGCCGGGTGGCGGTCTCCGCCCTGACGGGTACCCTGGCCTCGCCGGGCCGACCCCTGGCCAGCGTCAGGTTTGCCGCCGTCCCCCCGCCCGAATGGGATCCGGGTGAGGTAGCCAAGGCTTTCCGGATTGGCAGCAGCCGACTTTTCGATGATGATCCCAGATTCGGCCTGGTGGTTCTTTCCCAGATTGCCGCCCGGGCTCTCTCCCCGGGGGTCAACGACCCCGGGACGGCGATCGATATCATCGTCTCCATAGTCCGGCTGCTCCGGGACTGGTGCGAACCGGACGGGGATGAGGACCGCTCGCAACCGGAGTACGACCGGGTGGAGGTCCCCGGTCTCTCCGAACAGGACCTGTTGGAAGACGCCTTCACGGCGATCGCCCGGGATGGGGCGGGGATGGTCGAGGTGGCGGTCCGGCTGCAGAAGGCGCTGGCGGCGCTGGTCGCGTTGGGCGATTCGAAGATGGCGGCCGCCGCCCGGGATTACGCCCGCCTGGCCCTGGACCGATCGGAGAGGGTACTCACCCTGCCGGAGGATGTCGCTGCCGTGCGTTCCAGCTGTCCGGCAAAGGCTGACTACCGCCCCGGCAGCGAGGAGAAGGCTTCGCCGGTCTTATGAACTTGACTGTCCGAGGGGCGTTCGGATAACATCCCTGGCGCTATGAACAGGGCTGCGAACAAGCGGGCGCGGGGGACCGGGAAAATCCTGATTCCGGTTTTCCTGTTGGCCGCCGCTCTCTTCCTGCTGGCCGGCTGCAACGCTCCCGAGGGGGGATCCTCGATCCCCTGGGCGGAGCCGGAGCCGTGGGAGCATCAGCCCAACTTCGGCGTTCCCTACTGAGCCGGTTTTCTCCGGTTCGGCGGTTTTTCCATCCGCGGGCGAGTCTGTGAAAATAATTCTCCTGATCCTTCCGTTTCTCTTCGTCCTCTTTGGACCGTTATCCTGCACCGCTGCTCCTCCGGCCCGGGAGGCCCGGGGTCTCTGGGTGGAGTGCGAGGGGACGGAGAATACCCTTTCCACCCGGGAGGGGATCGACCGTCTGGTCAAGCGGGCCGAGAAGGGGGGGATCAACCTGATCTTCGCCCAGGTCTACCGGCACGACCGGGCCTGGTACAACACGAAATACGCCGATCCCGGCCCCTACCGGGAGATTCTCGCCCGGGAGAAGATCGACCCCCTGGCCTACCTGATCAGCCGGGCTTCCCGGGCCGGGATCGAGGTGCACGCCTGGATGAATATGTTCCGGATCGGGCGGGACCGGAAGTCCCCGGTCCTGAAGAGGTTCGGCGACGATATCGTCACCCGGGACGGCCGGGGAGTTTCCCTGCTTGATTATCCCCCCGCCGACCTCCCCGACGGCGGATACTGGCTCGACCCCGGTGATTCCCGGGTTTCCCTCTATCTGAGACACCTGATCGCTGAGGTGATCCGGGGCTATCCCGGCCTGGCCGGGGTCCACCTTGACTTCATCCGCTACCCCTACAAATCCGCCCATGCCGGGTCTTTCTGGGCCAACCGCCGCGACCTCGGTTACGGGAAAGAGTCGGTCCGCCGGTTTAGGGAAGCCACCGGCCTCGACCCTCTGACCATGGAAATCACCCGGACCAACTGCCAGTCCTGGGATAACTGGCGCCGCCTCCAGGTGAATAATTTCGTCGCCGCGGTTGGTCACCTGATGGAGGAGATGAAGCCTTCCCTGGTCCTTTCCGTGGCCGCCGTGGCTTGGGCCGACCGGTCCTACCTCAGTTCATTCCAGGACTGGCGGCGCTGGCTGGAGGAGGGGATGGTGGACGTGGTCGCCACGATGAATTACGGGGTCGACCCCCGGCTGGCCAAGTACCTATCATCCGCCGCGGTCGCCGCCCGGGGTTCCCGGCAGGTCTACATCGGGCTCGGCCAGTACCTGCTCTCGGATCAGCCGGGAGTGCTGATCCGCCAGGTCTCCGATGCCCGACAGGCCGGCGCCGACGGGATCGTCCTCTTCTCCTACGATTCGATGTGCCTCACTCCCGGGATCTTCGATACCCTCCGGAAGTCCGTCTTCCGGCAGAAGGCCCTGGTCCCGGATATGGAGTGGAAAAAGAAAGTAAGCGGTAAGCGGTGAGCAGTGAGCAGCCGCCGGGGTCAAACTGCTTACCGCTTACTGCTAACTGCTTACTGAATCAGGAGGAACTATGATCATCAAAAACGGGGCCGTCGCCCTTCCCGGAGGGGAAGAACCGGCGGCGGTGGACATCCGGATTGAGGGGGGCAAGATCGTCGAGGTGGGAAAGAACCTGCCCGTTGCCGATGAAGAGGTCATCGAGGCCCGGGGGATGCTCATCCTCCCGGGAGGGATCGATCCCCACGTTCACTTCGACGATCCCGGCTTTACCGAACGGGAGGACTTCGCCGCCGGGAGCCGCTTTGCCGCCTCCGGGGGGATCACCACGGTGATCGATATGCCCTGCACCTCGATCCCCCCGGTGATCTCGGTCGCCAACCTGGAAGAGAAGCTGGAAGCCGTCAGGAAGAAGGCGGTAATCGACTACGGTTTTTATGGTGGGATCTGCCCCCAGTCGATGGGCGAGGATTATCCGGAGAACTTCCGCGAACTCTCTCGTTTGGTTTTCGGCTTCAAGACCTACTTCATCTCGGTGATGGAACTCTTTCATTCCCTGAATAATTTTAAATTCTGCTCGGTTCTGAAACAGGCCCGGGAGTTCGGGGCGATTATCCTGCTCCACGCCGAGGATCCCGGTTACGTCGCCGCCGCCACCGAGTTCTTCACCGGGGAGGGAAAGACACCGCAGTACTATTATCGCTCCCGTCCGGAAGTGGCGGAGATCCTGGCGGTCCGGACCGCCCTTGAACTCCAGGACGAGACCGGGGCCGATCTGCACATCGTCCACGTCTCCACCGCTACCGCCGCCGAACTGATCGCCGGCTCGCCCGCCACTTGCGAGACCGCGCCCCACTATCTCGAGTACGATCTCGAAGATTTCATCCGGATCGGCTCCCCGCTCAAGACCACCCCGCCGGTCAAGCTGGCCGGGAACCGGGAGCTCCTCTGGAAGTACCTGGCCGGGGGGAAGATCGATTTTGTTGCCTCCGACCACGCTCCCTGCCCGGAGGAAGGGAAGAATACCGGTTCGATCTGGACCGATTACGCCGGGATTCCGGGGACGGGGATGCTCCTGCCCTACCTCTTCTCCGAGGGGTACCAACGGGGCCGGCTCAGTCTCAAGCGATTGGTCGAGGTGAGCTCCGAGGCCGCCGCCCGGCGCTATGGACTCTATCCCCGGAAAGGAGTGATCCAGGTCGGCTCCGACGCCGACCTGGTCCTGATCTACCCGGATCTGACCTGGAAGGTGGAGGGGGCGAAGTTTCTCTCCAAAGGACACATCACCCCCCTCGAGGGGAGGGAAATGCAGGGAAGGGTGATGAAGACCATCGTCCGCGGCCGGACCGTCTACGAGGTCGGTTCCGGTATCCTGGTCGAAGGCGGTTACGGCCGTTTCCTGACCCGGGAATAATTCCCGTAAGGGCACGGCATGCCGTGCCCTACGAGGCAATGATCTTCCGGGGGAGAAATCAGGCCTCGCCCCGGCGAAAAATGTGCTGATCGTGCCTTGACATATATACTGTGGTATATATACTATTGGGGTATGAAAACAGCCAGACTATTCAAGAACGGGCAGAGCCAGGCCGTCCGGCTCCCCAAGGAATTCCGGTTCTCCGGGAAGACGGTAAATATCCAGCGCCTGGGGAACTGCGTGGTTCTACTGCCTGAGGATGACCCCTGGAGGTCGATGTTTGAAGCATCCCGGTATTTCACGGACGACTTTATGTCCGTTCGCGACCAGGGTATCATCCCCGAGCGGGAGAGCCTGGATTGATGCGCTACCTCCTGGATACCAATATCTGCATCTATATCATCAAGCGCTCTCCGCCTGAACTATATGCCCGTTTCCAGAAACTCAAGGTCGGGGATGTCGGCGTCTCGGCGATTACTTACTGTGAACTGCAGTTCGGGGTCGCCCGTAGTTCGCGACCGGAAGAGAATCAACTGGCCCTGACCGAATTTCTCAGCCCGCTGGAGGTGCTGGATTTTCCCTCCGCCGCCGCCGTCCAGTTCGGAAAGATCCGCGCCCGCCTCCAGAACGCCGGGACCCCCATTGGCGGCTACGATCTCCTGATCGCGGCCCACGCCCTCCACGAAGGGCTGATCCTGGTCACCAACAATACCCGGGAATTTCGGCGGGTCCCCGATCTGAAGGTGGAAAACTGGCTCCACCCGGCCAAGTCCGGCGGTCGGAAATGAACCCGGCGCAGATGCCGACCCTGGATTGGATAGGCAAGCCGGCGGTGGTCAACCGCCACAATGACGTTCCCTTCCACCTGTTATGCTCCAAGGCAAGGCTTGGGACGCGATTCGACGGGTGATCAGCGACGGAAACGGTCAGAGGATCCTGGGCGGCAATTTAAAATGGGCGAGATCCGAAAACCCGGGCCGGTCAAGCTGATCTGCGGGCTGCTGGTGTCCGGCCGGGCAGGGGGACGGCAAACCGTAGGGGCACGGCATGCCGTGCCCCTACAAGAACGGTTCGGGCCGGTCGACCTGGAGAGCAAGGTCTTCCCCTTCGACTTTACCAGCTACTACGAGAGAGAGATGGGGGAGGGGATCCTCCGCCAATTCCTCTCCTTCGAGAACCTGATCGACCCCGGAGATCTGGCAGCGATCAAGACCGAGACCAATCGGCTGGAGGCAGAACTCTCAAAAGAGGGGAAAAGGACCGTCAACCTCGACCCAGGTTACCTCGACCTCTCCAAGCTGGTCCTGGCCACCACCAAGGACGCCACCTACCGGGTCTATCTGGGGGAGGGGATTTACGCCCAGTCGACTTACTATTTCCAGGACGGGACCTACCGGCCCTGGGAATGGACCTACGCCGATTACCGGACCCCGACCGCGGTCGACTTCTTCAACCGCGTGCGGCAGGAATATAAACAGGAGTTGAAACGGAGGGGATCAACCTCAGGTAGGAAGGGCGTTTAAGCGCCATCATCTGCGAAGAAGCCTACATCGACGGCTTGCCCGAGGAGATCAAGGACTGGGATCTCATCAGAGCAGGTAGGGGCAAGGCATGCCTTGCCCCTACAAATCGCCGAACGAATCGGCGGGGGAGGGGTGGAGGTTGACCGAGTCGATATAGCCGACGCAGACCGCCCGGACCACCCCGGTCGGTCCGGTTTCCAGGGTCTGGCGGGCGCTGTTCCCCTCGTCGATCATCAAAACGACATCTCCCTCGCCCGCCGAGCAGCGGTCGAAGGCGATCACGGTCTCCTCGGTCTCGGAGCCGTCGGGGTTAAGAATCTTGGCCAGGAGCATCTTCTCCCCGGCGTACTGATCCAGCTTCAGGGTGGAGACGACGGTTCCGATTATCCTGGCTATTTTCATTATAAATTTTTTCCTGCGGAAAAAATTTAGAGGTCGGCACCTTCGGTGCCGTTTTACCGCTTACCGCTCACTGATTACTGATCACTGATTACCGATTACTGATTACTGTTCCCCACCGCTACCTCGTCCACGATCGAGGTTATGGTGGCGTCGGAGGGGTTGAATGGATCCGACAGAGGCAGCGACGCTTCCCGCCCGCCGATAAAGGTGACGATCTGTCCCGGCCCGGCCTGCTGGCTGTCGCAGGCGACCACCGGTTCGCCCTGATCCTTGAGGTTCTCGTCCAGGGGCTGGACGATCAGAAGTTTGACCCCGTCCAGGGACTCCACCTTCCGGGAGCTGATGACGGTTCCGATGACTCTGCCCAGATTCAAAATATTTCTCCGGTCAATTTAGGAGGGCGAGGCGTGCCTCGCCCCTACGTCAATCTTTCCGGTACTTCTCGACTCCCGCTACTTCCCACTGGTCGACGATGCCGCAGATGACTGCGTCGTTGGGACGGTCGCGGGTGATCTCGGTCTGCCGGGCGGAACTTCCCTTGGAGTAGAGGACCACCTCTCCCCGGTCGGCCCCGACCGGGTCGGCGGCGATGATCGAACCCCCGGTGGGATGGTTGTCCAGATCGAGGTCCTGCAGAACCAGGAACTTCACCCCGACCATTTTCTCATCTTTCTTCGAGGCCACCACCGTTCCCACGACCCGCGCCAGCTGCATCTTATTTTTTCCTCCGGAAAAAATATTGTTAAGTAACTTACCTTGGGGAATATACTTTATAGCAGAAAATAGAGGCTAGACCAGATAATTCTATTATCCTGACGATTCTGCGGGGAAAATTTTTGCGGGGTTGAGGATGTTGGCGGGGTCGAGGGCCTGTTTGATCTCTCGCATTGCCCCGACCGCGGCCGGCTTGAGGGCCAGGGAGAGGTAGTCACGCTTGCTGACCCCGATCCCGTGTTCGCCGGAGATGGTTCCTCCGAGGCGGATGACGAGGGCGAAGAGTTCGGGGACCGCTTTCTTTAGGACCTCCCGCCAGGGGCTTTCCTCCCGGTCTCGCTTGAGAAAGTTGACGTGAACATTGCCGTCTCCGGCGTGCCCGTAACAGATGATCTCCACCCCTAGGTTTTCCTCGATCTTCGCGATCCCCTTCAGCAGCCGGGCGATTTCCATCCGGGGAACCACCACGTCCTCGCTCAGTTTGATCGGACTGACCACCTTGATCGATTCCCGCAGCTTCCTCCGGGTATCCCAGATCTGATCCCGGTAGCGGGGGGTATCGGCCACCCGGATGTCCCTGGCTCCGCCGTCCAGGCAGATCTGTCCGATCATCTCGTACTGCTTCTCCACCCGGGTGGGGTCGTCTCCGTCGACCTCGATCAGCAGATGGGCGTCGGCGTCCTCGAAAGGTATGGGGTTTTCCAGAACCTGCCGGCTGATCTCCAGGCAGCGGCGGTCCATGAACTCGATCGCGGTCGGGTCCAGCCGCCGGCGGAGGATGGCGGTCACGGCTTCCACCGCCTCACCGTAGGAGGAGAAGGGGACCAGGAGGTCGACCCGGACCTCCGGCTTGACCAGCAATCGGGTGACCATCCGGGAGGCAATCCCCAGGGTCCCCTCCGAACCGATCAGGAGGTGGAGGAGGTTGTAACCGGTGGCATTCTTGACCATCTTTCCGCCGTACTCGATGATCTCCCCGTTCGGGAGAACCGCCTCCACTCCGGTCAGGTAGTTCCGGGTCACCCCATACTTGACCGCCCGGGGCCCCCCGGCGTCCTCGGCCAAGTTGCCGCCCAGGGTACAGCTGTCCAGGCTGGCCGGGTCGGGGGGGTAGAAGAGCCCCTGTTCCTCCACCACCCGCTGGAAATCTCCGGTGACGACCCCGGGCTCGACCACGGCCATCATATTCTTCCCGTCGATCTCCAGGACCCGGTTCATCCGCTCCAGGCTGAGGACCAGGCCGCCGCAGACCGGGACCGCGCCCCCGGTGACTCCGGTGCCTCCGCCGCGGGCGAGGAGGGGAAAGCGGAATCGGTTGGCCAGTTTGACCAGGGCGGCAATTTCCCCGGCCCCGGCCGGTCTGGCCACCGTCTCGGGGAGGGAATACAGTCCGGGGGTTTCGTCGCGGCCGTATTCCTCCATCTCCCCGGGGCGGTAAAGGAGATGCTCCGTCCCCACGACGTCCTCGATCCGATTCCTGATCTTGCTGTCAATCCTCCGGTACATAACTTGTCAGCCGTTTCGGAAAGAAAAATTATTGACCGGGATCCCCGGATGGCCCCATAATACCACGGTGACTTTTACAGGGAAACCGCAATTAAAACCTTGGGCGGCGGCAGCCTGAAGCCATCCCCCGAAGAATGGTTTGACCGCCAATGGATAGCAATCGGATCGAGCAAATTGTCGAGGAAGTGCTGAAAGAGAAGGGGGCCGTAGTCAGGGCTCCCGCCAACGAGGTTCCGATGACCAGCGTGACGGTGAAGAAAGGGACGGTGAAGAAGATCGCCCTCGGCGCCGATCACGGAGGCTTCCCGCTCAAGGAGTACCTGGCCCGTTTCCTGGAGGAGAAGGGATACCGAGTGGCCGACCAGGGGACCTCCTCGACCGCGGCCGTTGATTACCCCGACTTCGCCGCCCGGGTGGCCCGGGCGGTCGCCTCCGGAGACTGCGACCGGGGGATAATGATCGACTCGCTGGGGATGGCCTCGGCGATGGCCGCCAACAAGGTGCGGGGGATCCGGGCGGCCATGTGCTATGACCTGACCACCGCCCGCTCTTCCCGCGAGCACAATGACGCCAACGTTCTCACCCTGGGTGGCAAGTCCCTTCAGCCCGCCCTGGCGGCCGAGATTGTTCTCACCTGGTTGACGACCGATTTCGCCGGCGGGCGGCACTGGCCCCGGGTCAACAAGATAATGGCCCTGGAACGGCAGAGAAAATAGCGACCTTTAGATTATTACAGCTTGATGGTGTTGCCGTTAATTTTTAATTTTCGAAAATGAAGTATCAAACACTAAAATTATTCGGAGAAAAATTTTAAAATGGATACCCAAGTCCTGGTTGATCGGGTTACCCGGGAGGTGATGGCCGCCCTGAACGGGTCGCCGTCCCCAGCCCCTGCGGCTGACTCCTCCTGTAACGTTGAGAACGGACTAAGCTGCTTGGAATGCGGGCAGTGCGTGACCAACCGGCCGGAGTTCATCGACGGCCTGATCTCCTACGGAGTCTGCCGGATCAGTACCCAGCTGGGCATTGGCCCGGTGGAGGCGAAGATCGCCCGGATGATCGACCATACCCTGCTCAAGCCGGAAGCCACCGAGGAACAGATCACCCAGCTCTGCCAGGAGGCGGCCACTTACTGTTTTGCCTCAGTCTGCATCAACCCGATCTGGGTCGAGCTCTGTGCCAAGCTTCTCCGTCGTTCCGGGGTCAAGGTCTGTACCGTAATCGGATTCCCCCTGGGAGCCACCACCACCGAGACCAAGGCCTACGAGACCCGTTCGTCGATCGGGAAGGGGGCGACCGAAATCGACATGGTGATCAACGTCGGATTGATGAAGTCCCGGCAGTACCACCGGGTTCGCGAGGATATCCGCGCGGTGGTCCGGGCGACCCGGCCCAACATCCTGGTCAAGGTTATCCTGGAGACCTGCCTGCTCAGCGACGAGGAGAAAGTCAAGGCCTGTGAACTCTCGGTCGAGGCCGGCGCCGACTTTGTCAAGACTTCCACCGGTTTCTCCACCGGAGGGGCGACCGTTGAAGACATTGCTCTGATGCGGAAGGTGGTGGGGCCGGAGATTGGGGTCAAGGCCTCCGGCGGAGTGAGGAGCTTCGAGGATGCCGAAGCGATGGTCAAGGCCGGCGCTACCCGTCTCGGGGCCAGCGCGGGCCTGAAGATCATCCAAGCCAAGGAAGGCGCCCAGTCCGGCGGCGGCTCCAATTACTAATTCATCCCGGTATTTCCATTTTCCAGCTGGTCCCTCCGCCGGCCGGGGTACCCGGATTTTTCGGGGAAGTCTTCCCGGTGCCCGCCCTTAAACAGCGAGGCTATTGAGATGGAAGAGCACATTCCTGCCCCCACCCCGGTTTACATTGTCCACCCGCGCCGGCTCTGGCCGCGGGTCCTGGCCGGGATCCTCTTCCTCAGCCTGGCGGGGGCCTTGTTGGTCAGCCTGATCGCCAATGCCGTCCTGGTCGGGGAACGGGAAAAAGTCCCAACCGGTTCGGACCGCCTAAAGGAGGTCCTGGTGGAGGGGGAGGGGGAAGAGAAGATCGTCCTGGTCCCGGTCCGGGGTCTGATCACCTTCGCCGAGGGGGGAACCTTCTGGGAACGGGAGAGCCTGGGGAAGCAGGTCGCGGATCGTTTGCGCGCCGCCGGGGCGGATTCGGCGGTGAAGGCGGTGGTCCTGCTCGTCGATAGTCCGGGAGGGGGGATAACCGCCAGCGACATCATCCACCAGCAGGTCCGGGATCTCAAGGAGTCCGGGAAGGTGGTGGTGGCCCTGTTCGAGGATCTGGCCGCCTCCGGCGGATATTACGTGGCCTGCCCGTCCGACTGGATCGTCGCCCACCCGACCACGGTCACCGGTAGCATCGGGGTGATCATCCAGACTCTGAACCTGCAGGTTCTGATGGAGAAAATCGGGGTCAGGGATGTCACCATCAAGCGGGGGGAGGAGAAGGACCTCCTCTCGCCCTTTCGAGAGCTTACCGGCGCCGAACGGCAGATGCTCCAGGGGGTGATCGACGAGATGTACTCCCGGTTCCTTGACGTGGTGGCCGAGGGGCGCGGTCTCGACCGGGAAGAGCTGGAGGTGGTGGCCGGGGGGAGCATCTTCACCGGGACCCAGGCCCTTGAAAACGGACTGGTGGACGAGATCGGCTATCGGGACTCCGCTATCCGGCGGGCACGTGAGCTGGCCGGCCTGGAAGAAGCGACCGTGATTGAATACCGCCGGGAATACTCCCTCTTCGACTTATTCCGCTCCCGGCTCGGCCGGGGGTTGACCGGAACCGCCGGGCTGGATTTCTCCGAGATATTCAAACCCGCCACGCCCCGCCTGCTCTACCTATGGACCCTGTAGCCCGACAGGTTACCTCCTACACCGTGGCCCTGGACGAGGAGCAGGGACGGCAGCTCCGCGCCGGGCTGGAAAAGAAGGGCTTTCTCTTCAAGAAGATTCCCCACGCTCATTTCGGCGCTTCCCGGGACAAACTCTCGCTTACCTACTACCGGTCGGGCAAACTTCTGATCCAGGGAAAGGATACCGGGGAGTTCGTCCAGTTTTTCCTGGAACCGGAGATCCTCAAGGAGGTTCGGTTCGGTTACGAGGATGTCTTAAGCGAAGACGCCGGCGAAAGGATCGGGGTCGACGAGAGCGGCAAGGGCGATTACTTCGGGCCGCTGGTGGTGGCCGGGGTCTTTCTCAACAGCGAGAACGAGAAGAAGCTGCGGGAACTCAATGTCCGGGACAGCAAGAAGATTTCGGCCCGCCGGATCCAGGAACTGCGCAAGGTCATTCGGAAGGAGTGCCGCTACTCTGTGGTCGCCATCGGCCCCGAGCGTTACAACCAGCTCTACAACACGATGGGAAACCTCAACCGGATCCTGGCCTGGGGGCACGCCCGGGTGATTGAGAACATCCTCTCCAAGACCAGTTGCCCGAAGGCGATCCTTGACCAGTTCGGGCGAAAGGACCTGGTCTTAAGGGCCCTGATGAAAAAGGGAAGGTCGATCGAGGTCGAGCAGAGGGTGAGGGGGGAGTCCGATCTGGCGGTGGCGGCGGCCTCCATCCTGGCCCGGGGGGAGTTCGTCCTGAGACTGGAGAAGCTCTCCGAGGAGTTCGGGGTCAAGCTGCCGCTGGGGAACAAGAAGGACCTGGTGATTGCCGCCGGGAAGAAGATTATCAGCAAAGAGGGGATGGAGGCCCTGGTCCGGGTGGCCAAGGTCCAGTTCAAGACCACCCGGGAGATCCTCGGCGCCTGACCCCCCGCCGCGCCCCCTTTTTTTATCCACTAATTACACTAATTACCACTAATTAGTTTTGTGTATCCCCCGGACCGCTCCCTATTTTGTCCACAGATTTCACAGATTACACTGAATGGGGAATAGGGAATGGGGAATAGGGAATGGCAATAGGTAAGCGGTGAGCAGTAAGCAGTGAGCGGGCGCTATGCGCCATACTCCATGCGCTATGCCCAAAAAGCGATACTGCACCTACTGCCAGGAATGCCGGAGGCATTCCGATCCCACAAGCCCGAAGGGCGATACCGAATTTCCCTACTACTGATCACTGCTTACTGATCACTGATCACTGATTACCGCTTACTGCTCACTGCTCACTGCTCACTGCTTACTGGTTCCCTCGATGTTCGCCCACCTCCACTGCCACTTTTACGGTTCCTACTCGGACAGTATTCTCGATCCGGAACGGGAGCCGGCTTACCTGAGAGAACTGGGGCAGGAGTCGGTCGCCCTGACCGATCACGGGGTGGTTGATTATCTCTACCCGTTCTCCCGCGCCTGCCGGGCCGCCGGTCTCCATCCGGTGATCGGCTGCGAGGTCTATTTCGTCGAGGACGCCCGGGCCAGCATCGAGCGTTTCGACACTTACCGGAACCATTTGGTCCTGCTGGCCGCTAACGACCAGGGACTGGCCAACCTGATCAGTCTGGTCAATGACAGCTGGCTGGAGAATTCCTTCGAGGAGGCCCGGGGGCTGGTTGACTGGGCGCTGTTGGAGAAGTATCACCACGGCCTGATCGCCCTCTCCGGCTGTTTCTGGGGGTCGCTCCCCCAGAAATATATCACCTCCGGGATGGAGGAGGCCGCGAAAGAATTCGAGCGTTACTACGAGATCTTCGGCCGCGACTTTCACCCTGAGCTGGGCCGGCACGGCATTCCGGAAGAGGAGAAGGCCAACGAGGGGTTGATCGCCCTTGCCCGCCGCTTCAGGGTCCCCCCGGTGCTCACCAACGATTGCCACTACCGCCGGCCTCAAGACTGGAGATATCACGACGCCCTGATCAAGACCCGGTTCGGTTACGGGTCCGACTTCGCCCTCGCCTCGCGCCAATATTACCTGAAGAGTGAGCGGGAGATGCTCGATCTTGGTTTCCCCGCCGAGTATTGCCGGATCTCGGAAGAGATCGCCCAGAGCTGCCGGGTGGATGCCGATTCGCTCCCGGTTGAGCTTATCCCGGCGCCGCCGGCTTCACCCCGGGAGACGGTCTTCGCCTCGAAGGCGGTCGTCATTGACGGTCTGCGAGCTCTCAAGGATGTTGCCGCGGCCTGGAAGCTTAGGGGCGGGGAACTGGAGCAGATCCTCGCCCCGCTTCCCGCCGGGATTTCCTTGAACGAGGCCCGAAACGAATCTTCGGCCCTGGCGGGATGGTTGGAGCGGAATCCCGAGGTGGCAGCGGCGGCGGAGAGTTTGGAGGGGGTCCCGCGGAGGATTGTCCCCGACTGGGAGACCGCCATCGAGATCCCCCTCGAGCGGTTGCGGGGCTGGATTCCGCTCCGGCGGATGGGGGGTGGTATCATTGCCTCCTGTCCCCGCTCGGTCCTTGCCGATCTCGGTGTTCCCCTGGCCCCGGCCGCCTCGCTCTTCAAGCGGGTTGAGGGTTTAAAGATCCGGGTGAGGGAACTTTCCGCCCTGGGGGAGGCCCGGGAAAAGATGGCGGCGGGAGACCATACCACCGCCGCCGTGCTTCTGGAGGGGATCCTCCAAACCGCGCCCGGAGATCTTAACGCCCGGATCCTGCTGGCCGATACCTGCTACTACGGGAAGAGGTACCGGGAGGCCATCGAGCAGTACCGGATTCTGGAAAAAGAGCGGCTCTCCCCGGGGCGATCCGGCCGCGTTTTGGTCCGGAAAGGCTGGTCTCATAACTGGCTGGGCGAGCCGGAGCAGGCGGTGGCCGCTTTCGAAAAGGCCCTCTCGCTCAATCCGGATAACCCTGCCGCCCTTTATGGGTTGGGAATGGTCAGCCGGCGGCTGGGTGATTCTGCTCGAGCCCGGGAATATCTCGAGGCCTTCCTTAAGCTCCGTCCGGAAGGTCGCCAGGCCGGTAAGGCCCGGAACGTTCTCGGCCGGCTGGGTAACTGAGACAGGGTCGGTTTCCTTTGCCTTCCGGCGGGATATTCTGCTATTTTCACCGTTTGCTGATCCGGGGCTTCCAGCTTATGGAACCGAAAACAAACTTCTGGCAGCGGATAGAAGAATTTCCGGGATGGCGGCTGATGGCCGGCATCTTCCTCTACGCCCTCTCCGCCCGGCTGGTGGTCACCCTGGTCTTTCTCCTCCGCTGGGGGTGGCATACCGTCAGCGGGATCGAGCTCTGGTTCTACTACGGGGTGGCCAAGGGGACCTTCGACCTCTACTCGGTCTGGGATCCCTCCTGGTGGATTCTCTCGGCGGTCGGGAGCCTCTTGGGCGGCGAAGCCCTCCTCTACGCCACCTACCTGGTCTCCTCGATCTCCTCCTCTCTCAACGCCGCCCTCTTTTACCTCCTGGTCTCCGAACTCCACGGGAAGAAGACCGGGCTGCTCGCCGGCCTGGTCTACGGTACGATGGTTCTGCCGATGTTCAACAGCGCCGGGACGGTCACCCACGATATCTTCGCCTATCCCTACCTGGTCCTCTCGCTTTACGGGACGGTGATGGTCTTCCAAAGAAAGGGCGCGGCCCGGCTTCTCTTCGGCGGATTGGCCCTGCTCACGCTCTGGCTCGGCGCCCACGTCGGCCCGACGATTATGGTCTCCGCCGGCACGGTCCTGATCTACCTCCTCTGGCGGGGAGCGAAAGCCCTGGTCGGCTCCGCCCGCTCCTCCGGCTACCCGTTCTTCCTCATCTCCCTGGCGGTGATTGCCGGAATCCTTCTCCTGACGGGCTATTTTCTGATGCCGCCCCTGATGGAGAAAATTTTCGACCTTGCGCTGGAAACCCGGGGGATCGATGTCCGGGCCCAGATCAAGGCCGGTTCCGGGGATCTGCTGGGCAGCTCGCTGGGCGACTACTGGTTGCGATTCAATTTTCTCTTCTTCTTCCTCCCGGTCGGGGTCTACGTCGCGGTGAAGAAGAAGGATATGCTGGGTTTGATCCTGCTGATGACCGGGTACATGGCCTCCCGGACGGCCGATCGGGGGACCCGTCCGCTCTCCTTCGGGGTTGCCCTGATGGGGGCGCTCGCCTTCGTCAACTGGAAACCGGCCTACGGCTGGGTGTTGGCCGCCTGGATGACCTACATCATCGGCGAGTTCGGCGGGCGCTACTCCACCGAGTACGCCGTCTTCTTTCCGGTTTGCGCTCTCTTTATCTACTACTCAATTCAATGGCCGGTCAAGGAGCGGCGCTCGGGGATCTCCCTGGCCGTTTTCCTCTTCACTCTCTTCGCGATTCTGGCTGCTTTTGTTCTTCTCGGTAGTTCATCGATTCGGAATGGATGGGGAATCTTAACCATTCCCCTCGTTTCGGGAGGCCTGTTGCGGACCGCCCCCGGCTTCACCTATCTCTTCATCCTCTGCGCGGCGGGCGCGGCCGGCCTGGTTGTCCATACTGTCTATAAATGGCTGGCCGAATCCCGAAAGCCGGCTTGGGTCCGGGCGGTGGCCGCCCTGACCGCTCTCTGGCTCCTCATCGGGGCGGTCCTGGGCGGGGCGATGTTCCGGGTCAAGACCCTGGGGAAACCTGATCAGCTGAGGTTGCTGGCGGGGCTCGATGAGATGGACCAGGCTGGGAAAGTGAGAGCGGTGAACTCGGTGATGGCCCGTCTCAATGAAGTGATGGTATTTATCCAGAAGTATTTTACTGTCGAGGTCTGCCTTTTGGCAGTTGGGCTGCTGATGGTCCTGCTGGCGGTTACCCGTCCCCGGGGGGATCGAAGGGAACGGCAGCAGCTCTTCTCCCGCCTGAAAGTCGTCGCCCTGGTCGGAATCCCCCTGCTCATCCTGCTCTTACTGCTCCTGGGCTCCGCCGGCTTCTGGAAGAACCTCCGTTTCATCGCCCCCCCTCTCTTCGGGGTTCTGCTCTATCTCCTCTACCGGCCTCGGGAAGCGTCTGACAGCCGTCGGTATCTATCCGGGGTGGCCCTGGTCTGCTGGCTTTTCGCTGCCATCATCCCCTCGATGAACCAGACCGCCAAGAGCACTGAGGTGGAATATCGCCTCTACCGCCGATTGGGGGAAATCTCCGGAGGGGAGGGGAGGATCTTCGTCCCCTGGAGCGACGGCTATATGGCTGAGGCTGTCTCCGGGGTCAAGTCGGTGCTCTCACCGGAAAATATCGATTTCCAGCTTCCCCGCCTCTATTGGATGACGGAAGAGGCCGCCGCTCTGGCTCTGAGTTCGCGGTCAATCGATTACCTGGTCATTTCATCGAAATACTTTATGCTTCTCCGCCACAGCCCGGAGACCGGTGAGTATCAGTACAGCTTCTCACCCGATATTATCTACCAGCCGCAGCAGCTGGGGATCAACAAGATGGAGCGGCTCCAGGAGACCGCCCTCTTCAAGATGCTCTACCGCCCCCGGGATCTGCGGCATTTCCAGCTCATCCATTACGAGCAGGATCCTTCCGCCAGCGAGACCGTATTTCTCTACCGGGTCCGTCCCAGAAAATAATTCTCCTTGAACCCGCTCGCCGCTTTCCCTTACCCTGTCATCGCTCACTGCTCACTGCTTACTGCTTACTGATCACTGATTACCGATCACTGATTACCGATCACTGATTACCGATCACTGATTACCGATTACTGATTACCGATTACCGATTACCGATTACCGGCACCGCACGATGTCCGCAAAGAGAGTCAGCGTCAAGGAGATGAAGCACGACGGCCTGGTGGAGGCGGTTGCCTCCACCGCCACCTTCCTGGAGCGGCATCGCCTCCTCCTGATCGTCCTGGCGACGGTGGTGGTCGGGGTGGCCGTCGTCATCGGATGGATCTCATACCGGGAAGCCAGCCACCGGGCCGCGGCAGCTCGTCTGCTCAGCGAGGCCCAGGGCCGGGAGGAGCTGCAGGCTGTCTACGGCAGCTATCCGGACACTCCCTCGGCTCCCCTGGCCCTGATCCAGGCCGGCGCCCTTTCCTTCTCCGAGGGCGATTACGCCGCCGCCCGGAACTCCTATCGCCTCTTCGAAGAGAGGTACCCGGAACATCCCCTGGCCGACTTCGCCCAGATGGGAATCGCCGCCTCCCTGGAAGCCGAGGGTCGCTGGAACGAGGCGGTCGAGGCCTATCGCCTGCTGATTGTTCGCTACCCGGATTCGGCCCGGGTCCCGGAGGCCGCCTTCGGCCAGGGGCGTTGCTGGCGGGAGGCGGACCGTCCCGCGGAAGCCCGGGAGGCGTTTCGGCAGGTCTATCGGCAGTTTCAGCAAAGTCCTTACGCCCGGCTGGCCCGAGAAGAGGAGGTCGCCCTGGAGTACCCGCCGCCGGAGTGACCGGGGCCGAATCGCATAAGCTATTTTATTCTTGACTGTCGGATCGTCACCTTGCTAAATTTGCTCCCCTAAGTTATCACCGTTAACCCCGGGCGATCCCGGTTGCCAGGCGGGTGGCGGTGTTGGAGCCATAGAGAACAGATAAGATATCAAACCAGGAAAGAAGGAGGTTGCTCCGATGAAGAAGATGATGGCAATCCTGTTGGCGGCGGCGATGTTCGCTTCCGTTTCTACCGCCGCCCTGGCGGAGGTTCAGAACGTGCGCCTGGGGGGGGATATCCGGACCCGGGCTTACTATACCAAGAACCTCTACTCGGTCGGTGACGAGACCGACCAGGACGATTTCTACTTCCGTCAGCGGACCCGGGTCTCGGCTGAGGCCGACCTGACCGACAACGTCTGGGTGGTGGCCACGGTGGAAGCCGACGGCCTCTGGGGTCGGCAGAGAATTGCGAGTGAGACCATCGTGGAAGAAAATGAAGACGGCTCGACTGATACGAGAACGGTCTACAGCAAGGTAGATAACGATTGGGATGTCAATGTCGCCGAGGCTTACCTCCAGTTGAGCGAGATCGCCTATACGCCCTGGACGGCCAAGATCGGGCGGCAGTACCTCAACTACGGACGCGGCTTCCTGATCTCCTCCAACGAATGGGAGTACAAGTTTGACACCATTCGCAACATCCTCGACTTCTACCCCTGGACGATCGACCTCTTTTACTCCCGCCTGGTCGAGTCCGACCGGTGGGCTGACGGCGGCGTGGAGAAGGGGGGCGACGACGAGGATCTCTTCGGCCTTAACCTCAACTACCAGGAAGACTACTGGACGATGGAAGGTTACGTCTTCGGCGTCCGGGATGCCATCGACGAGGAGTACGGGGATGACAAGAGCGCCCCGGTGGCGGTCGGTTTCCGTTTCGACGCCTCCCCGGTCGAGGCCTTCGATATCTGGGGCGAGTTCGCCTACCAGTTCGGCAAGTACCAGACTATCGGGATGGCCGATGAGGAATCTATCCGGGCTTACGGGTTCGACGTCGGGGCGGTTTACGTCTTTGACGTGACCTGGGAGCCGGCGATCGCCCTCTCCTACACCTTCGCCTCCGGCGACGACGGGGAAGATCCGGCCAACCCCGGAGAGAAGATGTTCGACCCGATGTTCAACTACAACTATTACGGCTACGCCTACTCGCCGCGGCTCTCCAACATCGGGATCCTCAACGGGCAGGTCAGCTTTGTCCCCTCTGACGCCTGGACGCTGGTCCTCGACTTCTACCTGTACAATCAGGCCGAGGAACTGGCGATGAATATGGGCAACCCCGATATGGACAACGGCGGGGTCAATGCTCCTACCAACGGCGAGGACAAGGACCTGGGGATGGAGCTCGACGCCATCCTTGAGTACGACTACACCGAGGATGTTGCGATGCAGCTGGTCGCCTCCTGGTTCAAGCCGGGCGATGCTTACAACACCCCCGCCAATGACGACAATCCGGACGACGTGGTCGAGGTGCGGGCTGAGATCCGGGTGAACTTTTAAATTTTTCCTCCGGAAAAATTTAAGTGAGAAAAAGCCGCCCCCGGTTGGGGGCGGCTTTTTTGTTCGCTCTATTGACCACGTCGCGAAATAATGCACGGTCATCGGAAGGAATCGGTGTGAAAGTGAAATTTCGCCTGGCATACCTGAAGTGGCCGCTGCTGGTCCTGGCGGGGGCGGGGTTTCTCTTCCTCAAGACCTACGGGTTTCACCCCACGGTCGGAGGGGACGAGAACACCTACTTCTATATGGCCCGGCTGATGGACTCCGGCAAGCTCTTCTACCGCGACTTCTTCTACGCCCACCCCCCCCTCAACCTCCTGGTCCTGACCCTGGTTTACGGGATTTTCGGCTTTAACCTGGCGGCACTGAAACTGACCGCCTCGCTGCCGGTATTGCTGGCCGCCGCGCTCCTCTACCTCCAGCTCTGGCGGCGGGAGCGGGGCCTGAGCGCGGTTTTCTTCCTGGTTGGCCTTCTCTTCTGCTACGAGCTGCTCAAGGTGACCACCCATCCTTTCGGGGTCAGCCTGGCCGCCGCCTTTTTGATGTTCAGCCTCTATTTCTTCCTTGATGACCGTCCCTTCGCCGCCGGGGTCTGCTGGGGGCTGGCTTCGGTGACCGGTCTCTACGCCCTCCCCTGGGGGGTGGTGGTCCTGGTCTCATACCTGGCCTCGCCGTCCCGCCGCCGGCTGACGGGGAGGTTCCTCCTCGGTTTTTTGCTGATCTTCGGTGCCGTCAACGGGGCCGGGCTGCTCCTCTTCGGTCGCCGCTATTACCTTTCGGTCTACCTCTATCACCTGCTCAAGCCGAGCAGCGTCGAGCCGGTCGCCGACATCTATCTCCGGACGCTCCGGCGGAACTTCCTCATCTTCTTCCTCCCGCTTCTCTACGCCTGGACCCCGAAGACGCCGAAGCGGACCGCCGTCTTCGCGGCCGGGTTCGGCTACCTGCTCATCCTCGGCTTCACCGACCCGCTCTTCACCCAGTATTTTATGCTCCCGATCCCCTACCTGGCCTGGGTCGGGGCGGTCGCCCTGGCCGGTCTGCCCGAAATATTTGCCCCGGCTTGCCGGCGGTCGGCGGCCCTGGCCGTCGGTCTGCTGGTCCTGGCCGGCTTCACCGGGGACAATATCGTTCGTTACCTTGAGCGGGAGCAGCTGATCGGTTTCGAGAGCGGGGAGGAGTGCCGGAAGTTCATCAAGGAGAATTCCCGACCCGGCGACCTGATCTTCGGTCACGTCACCGTCGCTCCCCTGCTGGCGATGATGACCGACCGGGAGATCGCCCTCGACCTGGTCGATACCAACCATATGCGCTTTCGGGCCGGTCTGCTTGACTTAGATCGGGTGATGGAGCGGCTGGCCGGAGAAGAGCGGCTGAAGTTCATCGTCATCTCGGAGAACCGCTTCTGGACCTCGCCCGAGGTCAGGACCCACCTCTCCCGGTACCGAGAGGCGGCCGTCTTCGCCGATCCCCGAGGCCGGATTGTCATCTACGACTGTCGCCCGGAAGGAGAAAAAGGGACTGGTAATTCCGCTGAACAAATGCTATTCAGGTAACGTAATATAAAAAGAGACGCTCGGATCTTCCGGGCCAAATTCAATCCCCGAATTTTCTTGCTTCCGCCTCCCTGTGCCGGGGCGGAGATTCAAGGAGTTGCCGATGAGAGAGAGGCCGCCCAAACGCCCGTCCCGGTTCTGGACGGTTCTGATCCTGATTTCCGCGGGTTTTATACCGCTGGCCTGCGTGAGCACCCCTCCGCCGGTCTACCATTACGCCCAGGTCCACACCGTGGACAACGAGCAGATCAACCTCTGCGATTTCAAGATCCTGGAAAAGGATCATAACGTAAAAAGCACCGCCTTCCGGGCCCGCTGGCGGGATAGCCTGGAACTGGTCACTCTTCCCTTCGAGGAGGTCGCCTCGGCGCAGAAGACCGGGCGTTTCGATACCCGGGTCCGCTTCCGGGACGGAGAGGAGGATGATTTCTCCGAATTCTTCATCGACGAGTACGTCTTCCAGGGCTGGTCGGAATACGGCCCCTTCCAGATCAACGCCACCCTGGTCCGGGGAGTGGTCTTTGTTGACGAGGACGGCAAGCCGATTGGGGGCGAGAAGGCCGGGTATATCCCGCCCCTGCTTCCGCCGGTGGAGGAAGAGGATCGTTTTGTCACCTTTGACGGGGATATCATCTCCGGGCGCCTGGCCGCTGACGAGTTCACGATGAAGACGGCCTACGGGACCATCAGCCTCCATCGGGACCTGATCAACGAGATTATGATCGACCGGGAGTCGGAGCTGATGCAGCAGGTGGCAAAACTCAAGAACGGCGATATCATCACCGGGTTCCTGGAGCCGACCCAGGTCAGGATGAACATCCCCGGGGAACAGTCGGTAACCCTCGACGTCGACCAACTGAGCCGGATCCGATTTTCCCGCCCGGTGGCCAGTGAGGAGGCCGAGGAACGCTGATCGGGGAGATCCCCACCGTGGAAATTATGAGTAACGGTCAGGCAGACAACGGCGGCTGTCTCTTCTGCCGGATCCGGGACGGGCAGATCCCGGCCGAGATTGTCTACCGGGAGGACGGTCTGCTGGCCTTCCGGGATATATCCCCGCAAGCCCCGGTTCACATCTTGATCATCCCCGAGAAGCATATTCCCGACCTGTCCCAGGCCGAAAAGAACGACGGCGAACTGCTGGGCCGGATCTGCCGGGCGGCCGCCGAGATCGCTCGCCGGGAGTCGGTGGATCAAAGCGGCTACCGGCTGGTCGTCAACTCCGGCCCGGACGCCGGGCAGGCGGTCGATCATCTTCACTTCCACCTGCTCGGGGGGCGGGAGCTGGGCTGGCCGCCGGGGTGATGATGGAGATCAGGATCAGGAGGAAGCCCGGTTTCGAGGACCTCGACCTCCCACGCTACATGAGCGAGGGGGCGGCCGGGATGGACCTGCGGGCCGCCATTGAAGACGACCTGGAGCTGGCCCCGGGCGAGATTCGCTTCATCCCCGCCGGCATCTATATCGCCCTCCCACCCGGCTTCGAGGCCCAGCTCCGGCCCCGCTCCGGTCTTGCCCTCCGCTTCGGCCTGAGTGTCGTCAACTCCCCCGGTACGGTGGATGCCGACTACCGGGGAGAGATCGGGGTGATCGCGGTCAACCTGGGGAAGTCACCGATCGCCATTCGGCGGGGGATGCGGATCGCCCAGATGGTAATCCAGAAGGTGGAGCGGGCCCGGTGGGTAGAGGTCGAGGAGCTTGATGCCACCTCCCGCGATTCCGGCGGTTTTGGACATACCGGGCAGTAGGGACCGGTAAGCAGTAAGCGGTGAGCGGTAAGCGGTAATCAGTAATCAGTAATCGGTCCCGGTACCGGGTCATTGCGAGGAGGCCCGAATTTATTCAGCCCGACGAAGTAATCTCATCCCGGCCCCTCAGTCATTGCGAGGAAGCCGAACGAAGTGAGGCCGACGAAGCAATCTCACCCGGCAGTGGGGAGTAGGGCAATTGTTGTATCGCCCTTCGGGCTGGCAGGATCGGAATGCCTGCGGCATTCCTTGTAGTAACTGTGGTATCGCCCTGCGGCTTGTAGTATCGCTGCGCTTGAATTAGCGAAGATTAGCGGGATTCGCGCCTGCGCGCTGAAGCGCTCCGGCGCGCCAGCACGGTTGAAATAGGCAGTGGGCAGTAGGGAGTGGGCAGTGGGAACTAATCTGAGTAATTTGTGAAATCTGTGGACAAACAGGGGCCGAGGTAGAGGGCTCTAACAAAATTCGTGGTAATTAGTGTAATTAGTGGACTGAATCTTTAGTCCGGGGGGTAGCGAGATGGCGGAAGCGGAGATCGGGATTATCGGGGGGAGCGGCCTCTACGAGATGGAGGAATTGGAGGACCGGCGGGAGGAGGCGCTCGAGACTCCTTTCGGCGAACCCTCCGACGTTTACCACCTGGGGACACTGGGAGGGAGGAAGGTGGCGTTTCTCTCCCGCCACGGCCGGGGGCACCGCCATTTGCCCACCGAGCTCAATTACCGGGCCAATATCTGGGGATTCAAGAAACTGGGGGTGGAGTGGCTGATCGGCGTCAGCGCGGTGGGAAGCCTGCGGGAGGAAATTCGGCCACTGGATATCGTTCTCCCCGACCAGTTCTTCGACCGGACCAACCGGGGCCGGAAGGTCACCTTCTTCGGGGAGGGGGTGGTGGCTCACATCGCCTTCGCTGAGCCGACGTCGAAGATCCTCAGGGATATTCTACAACGGGCGGCGCAGGCGGCGGGCGCGCGGGTTCATCCCGGGGGTATTTACCTGAATATGGAAGGGCCGGCCTTCTCCACCCGGGCCGAGTCCACCGTCTATCGCCAGTGGGGGATGGACATCATCGGGATGACCAGCCTTCCGGAAGCGAAGCTGGCCCGGGAAGCCGAAATCGCCTATCAGTCGATGGCGATGGTGACCGACTACGACAACTGGCGTCACCAGGAGGGTTACGACGACGTATCGGTGGAGGTCGTGGTCGGCAACGTGATGAAGAACGCCGCCCTGGCCCGGCAAATCATCCGGACGGTAATGCCGGAGATCCCCGCCGAACCCGATCCGGCAGCGGCGTCCGCCTTAAAAAACGCGATTATGACCGACCCCGCACTGATCGACCCGGAAACCCGCCGACGGCTGGCGCTGATCATCGGGAAGTATATCTCCGCTCCCGGGGAGGGGGAGAGTAAGCGGTGAGTAGTATCGCCCTGCGGGCTTGTAGTATCGGAATGCCTGCGGCATTCCTTGCAGTAGATGCAGTATCGCTTCGCTTGAATTAGCGAAGATTAGCGAGATTCGCGCCTGCGCGCTGAAGCGCTCCGGCGCGCCAGCGCGGTTGAAATAGGTAGTGGGCAGTAGGGAGTGGGCAGTGGGAACTAATCTGAGTAATTTGTGAAATCTGTGGACAAACAGGGGCCGTGGTAGAGGACTCAAAAAAAATTAGTGTTAATTAGTGTAATTAGTGGACTAAATGGGGAAAGGCGGGGGAAGAGAAGCGGTAAGCAGTGAGCAGTAAACGGTAAGCAGTATTAACGAGGCCGGACCAGGCCGGCAATTACATCCTGTAGATCCTGTTATCCTGTCGAAAAAATGGGGGTGAGGTGGGGGGAACCAAATCTTTATCCTGTCCGAGGAGGCCAGCGATGAGAAAAGCAATGATCTTGATCCTGTTGTTTGCCGGTTTGGCGGGGAGCCTTTTCTCCGCTCCCGATGTCGATACCCTGCGGGCCGCCCTTCCTGAGGGTTACAGCCTGATCTCGGTCGACCCGGAATCGGTTCCCCTGACCGGGAAGGTCCGCGACCCCGAAGGCGAGGTGCTGGCGGTCTACCTGATCAAGAATCCGGCCGGGGAATGGGTGGCTTCCGCCGATCCCGGTTATTTCCGGAGTCTGGATGATCCCTTCGTCCGTTCGGAACAGAAAGATGAATCCGGGATTGCGGCGATCCAGAAGCGGGAACAGATCCGGGAGGCGGCGGAGGAGCGGGACCAGGATATCGCCGATGACATCGTCGACGATCTCCGTTAACCCGATTTATTCACAAATCGGGTTAGTATAAATCAGGTGGAAAGATATATCGCGGGGAGTCAACCTTCGGCAAAGTCCATTATCTTCCGGTCGGTGAAACCTCCCCGTCGGACGGCTTTCTCCGCCCGGAGCCGCTCGATCTCTTCCGGGTCGAGTCCGGCGACCCGGCCTAGGGCCCGGACCACCTCGAGGATATCCGCCAGTTCTTCCGGCTGGCGGCTCTCCAAGAACTCAGCCACCTCTTCCCGGAGTTTCGCCGCCAGAAATTCCCGGTATTCGTCCGCGGAAGCCGTCCGCCAGGGCGGGATCTCTCCGCGGTCGGCGGCGATGATCTCGGGTATCCGGTCTCTCACCAATTTTTCCACTCCCACCTCCTCCCGTTTGGATTGAATCCACTAATTACACTAATTAGCACGAATTTTTTTTAGAGTCCTCTACCACGGCCCCTGTTTGTCCACAGATTTCACAAATTACTCAGATTAGTTCCCACTGCCCACTCCCTACTGCCCACTGCCTATTTCAACCGTGCTGGCGCGCCGGAGCGCTTCAGCGCGCAGGCGCGAATCCCGCTAATCTTCGCTAATTCAAGCGCAGCAATACTACAAGCCCGAAGGGCGATACCGCAATCTTATCCTCTCTTTCCGGCAAGATTGCTTCATCGGCCTCACTTCGTTCGGCTTCCTCGCAATGACTGAGGGGCCGGGGTGAGATTGCTTCGTCGGCCCGAAAAACTTCGGGCCTCCTCGCAATGACCCGGGTGCCGGAACCGGTTACTGATTACTGATTACTGATTACTGATTAACAATTACTGCTTTCCATTCCCCGTTCCCCAAACCATCCTGTAGATCCTGTTATCCTGTCTAAAAATCATCCGGTTATCCCGTCTAAAAATGAGCGGATCTTCTTCGTTCCGGTCAGACCGGGTTTCAGTTCCAGGGCGAGCCGGTAATGCCGGCGCGCCTCCGCCGCCCGGTTCAGCTCCCCGTAGCGTTCGGCGATCTTTTTGTGGAAGAAAGCCCGTTCGTTTTTCGGGAACCGATACTCGTTTAGGAGTTTCCGGTAAAAGCCGATCGCTTCTTCAGGCCCGGAGGCCTTCGCCAGGTGGCGGCAGTAGATATCGCGGATTCTCTGCTTCAGTTCGGGCCGGAAGTTCCGGAAGTAATGCCATTCCCCATCCTCCCGATAAGCGGTCTCGTAGAGCTGCACCGCCTCGCGGTAGCGCCCCTTAAGCTGGTAACCTTCCGCCAGGAGGAAGGCGCAGTCGAGAAAATCGGCGGCTCCGAGCAGGGAGAGGAGATCGATCTTTTCCGCTTCCCGGTTTACCAACCGGTCGTAGCTGGCCAGGGCTCGCTCGATTGATCCGTTCAAGAGGTCGTAGAAGATCAGCAGCGCCTGGGCGTAAGGATCCCCCTGACGCCGCCGGAGCGAGTCGGCGTAGGAAAGCCCGGTTTGGGGCGCCTTCCCCTTCCGGCGGATATCGTAAGCCGCCCGCCCGGCGACATCGGCCAGGATCCGGTAGGCCTCGATCAGCCGGCGCATCCTCTGCGCCGCCTGGGCCGCCTCGAGCTGGCTGGTATCCGGATGGTATTTCTTGGCCAGCCGCCGGAAGGATGCCCGGATAGTCTCTCGCGAGGCCGTGGGCCCGACCTGGAGGACGCGGTAATAATCTATGAAGTTTCCCATTGTTATCTTGCGGGTTGGACGCGTCTCCGTCCCGGGACTATGCCGGTGCCCGTTCCCCCTGAATCCCGGACGGGGGCTGATAGTGTAACATCCTCCGGCCGGTATTTCCACTGACGGGAAAGAGCATAACGCATGGCGCAAAGTGGGTCCCCCGTTTGCCGCTTACTGTATTCCCCATTCCCCATTCCCTATTCCCACACCATCCCGTTGATCCTGTTATCCTGTCAAAAAAAGGGGGCGAGGCGGGGGAGCCAGATATCTCGTTGATCCTGTTATCCCGTCAAAATTGGTTAGCCCGATTTATTCATAAATCGGGCTAGTGTAAATCAGGTTGTCCGGAAATCAATGAGAAGGAAATAAGGTTTAAGTACATAACATCTTGGCTGATAATATCTTGCCAAGTTAATTGGCTAATTTCCACAGCTTTGGGGAAGGAAGACAAATCTCGAAGTCAGTTATTCGAAAAAGCAGAGTGCAATTATAAACTTAAAACTTCTCTATCTCTAAGTTGCTGCCTGGCAACCCACAACCCTAATTATTCACGAAAAATTAAATTTTTCGTGAATAATTAGGGTTAGGGGTGGAAAGAGTTTTGGCTTTTACTGCCAAAATCGATGTGCTACATTACCCACCAGAAGATGACCGTAGCCCTACTATTATTCCTGGCAGTATTGCTTGGTTTCTCCGCTTTCTTCTCCGGTTCGGAGACCGCTCTCTTCTCGCTCTCCCCTTTTTCCGTCGAGAAGCTGAAACAGAAGAAGCCGGTCCGGGGAGAGATTATCGCCCGCCTGTTGGAACGTCCCCGTCGGCTGCTGATCTCGATCGTGATTGGGAATATGCTGGTCAACATCCTCTCCTCCTCGATCGCCGAACGGATCTCCTCTACCGTCTTCGCGAGCAGTGCCCTGAGCTCCCTGGCCTGGATCTTCTCCACGGCGGTGATGACTTTCGTCATCCTGATCTTCTGCGAGGTGGGGCCCAAGGTAGTGGCGATCAACCGGGCCGAGAAGACAGCCCGGGCGGTTGCTCCTTCTATCCTCCTGCTGGAACGCCTGGTCACCCCCTTCCGGATCCTGGTCCAGGCCGTCAGCGATTTCTTCATCTCCCTGGTGGAGAGGAACCGGCCCCACCTGGAGTCCCCCCTGACCCGGGAAGAGCTGGAGACGGCGCTCGACCAGGGTTCCCGGGAAGGGACCCTGAACGGGGGCGAGAAGGAAATGATCAGCGAGATCTTCAAGCTGGGGGACAAGACCGTTCGGCAGCTGATGACCCCGCGCAACGAGATCGTCTCTTTCGAGGTGGATACCCCGCTGGAAGATATCGCCGGCGTCATCCGGGATCAGGAATATTCCCGGATTCCCATTTATTCCGGGAAGATGGAGAACGTGATCGGCATTCTCTACCCCAAGGATCTCCTGATCGCCCGGGCCCGGGGCATCGAACGGCCGGTCCTGGCCGATCTTCTCCGCAAGCCCTTCTTCATCCCGGAAACGATGAAGGCGGCCCGGTTGCTCAAGGAATTCCTTTCGCGGAAGATCCACCTCGCTCTGGTCGTTGATGAGTACGGGGGGCTATCGGGCCTGATCACCCTGGACGACCTGGTGGAGGAGGTCGTGGGGGAGATCAGGGAACGGGGAGAGACCCCGCCGGATTACCAGGTGGTGGACCGGGATACCGTCCAGCTATCCGGCCGGGTGGAGCTGGATTACCTCAACGAGAAATTCGGCCTGGAATTGTACGGCGAAAATAATGTGACCCTGGGAGGTTTCCTCTCCGAACGCCTGGAACGTCTCCCCCAGCCGGGCGATACCTATTTCCAGGATGATCTGCAGTTCACCGTGGTCAGTCTGAAAAAGCGCCGGGTCGACCAGGTCCGACTCCACCGGCCGGGGCTGTCCACGGCCGTCCGCAAGGAGGAAAAGTGAGGCCGTGAGCGGGGAGCTGGTCATTCTGGTGATCTTCTTCTGCCTCCTCTTCCAGGGGTTTTTCTCCGCCTCCGAGATGGCCCTGGTCTCGGCCAACCGCCTGCGGATCCGCTGCCTGGCGAAATCCGGAAGCCGCCCGGCCCGGCTGACGGAGAAGATGCTGGACAACCCGGAGACCTTTCTCTCCACCACGATGGTGGGGATCAATCTCTTCCTGGTCCTCGGCGCCACCCTGGCTTCCAACCTTTTCTCCCACCGCTTCGGCTTCGGGGAGCGGGGAACGATCCTGGCCACCGTGGTGATGCTTCCCCTGATCCTGATCGTGGCCGAGATCATCCCCAAGAACATCAGCCGTGCCCGGGCCAACCGGATCAGCCTGATCCTGATCTATCCGCTCTGGGGGAGCTACTACCTGCTCTATCCGCTGGTCCGGGTAATCGGCTGGATCACCACCCGTCTGGTTCGGCGGCTGGGGGTGGTTTCCGAGGTCAACAAACTCTTCACCTCGGTGGACGATATCCGGCTGCTGATCCGAGAGGGGCTGCGGCAGGGAACTCTCTCCCGGGACGAGGAGAGAATGATCACCCGGGTTTTCGAGTTCGGGGAGTTTGAAGCCTCCGAGGTGATGGTTCCCCTGATCGATGTCAACCTGGTTCCGGAGAGCGCGACCGTCACCGACGTTTGCCGCTTGATCAGGGAGTCCGGCCACACCCGGATTCCGGTCTACCGGGAACGGGTCGATAAGATCATCGGAACCGTCCAGGTTTCGGACCTGGTCCAGGCCCCGGCCGAAGAGCAGGTCACCCGCTATATCCGGGAGCCTTATATCGTCCCCGAATCCAAACCGCTCGACGAATTGCTGGAGGAATTGCGGACCAGCGACCACAACATGGCGATTGTGGTCGATGAATACGGGGGAGTGGCCGGAATCGTCACCCTGGAGAATATCATCGAGGAGATTGTCGGAGAGATTCGGGACGAATACGACCTTGACGAGGTCGCGCCCCTTCGGGTCCGGGATGGGGTGGCGGAGGTATCCGGCCGGATGCGCCTGGACGAGCTCAACGACGCCCTCGGTCTTGGGCTGCCCGAAGACCGGGAGGAAGAAACGATCGCCGGGTTTGTCATCGATCTGCTGGGAAGGATCCCGGCCGCCGGGGAGAAAGTCGTCTGGCGGGATTATCAAATGCTGGTCACCCAGGCCACCGACCGGAGAGTGGTCAGGCTGGAGATCAGAGGTCCCGGGCTGGCCCCCCGGACCTTACCGCCGGAGGAAGAGAGCAATAGAAATCCCCCCAATCAGAGTTTGCGTCTGAAGGATAAGGAAAATAGATGATGGAACTGGAGAAACAGATCGCTTTGGCCCGGGGTGAGGGCCGCGTGGATTTGCTCCTGAAGAACTGCCGGGTGATCAATGTCTTTTCCGGAGGGGTGGAGAAAACTGCGGTCGCCATCGCCGGTGGGGTGATTGTCGGGCTGGGTGATTACCGGGCGCGGAAGGTCATTGATTGCCGGGGAGCTTACTGCGCTCCGGGGTTCACCGACTCCCACGTCCATATCGAGAGCAGTATGGTCACCGTTCCCGAGTACGCGCGGGCGGTGGTTCCCCGGGGGACGACCACGGTGGTGATCGACCCCCACGAGATCGCCAATGTCTTCGGGCTGAGCGGGATCCGATATATGATCAACGCCAGCCGGGGTTGTCCCCTCAACGTCTTTGTGATGCTCTCTTCCTGCGTCCCGGCCTGCGGGCTGGACAGTTCGGGGGCCGAGCTGACCAGCCGCGACCTCTCTTCCCTCTGGGGGGAGGAACAGGTAATCGGTCTGGCCGAGATGATGAATTTCCCCGGGGTGCTGGCCCGGGATCCGGAAGTGATGGCCAAGCTCAAGTCGGCTTCCGGCCGCCCGATCGACGGTCACGCCCCCGGCCTGGCCGGAAAGGATCTCAACGCCTATATCGCCGCCGGGATCGGTTCCGACCACGAGTGTTCCACTCTGTCCGAGGCCCGGGAGAAGCTGGCCCGGGGGATGTTCATCATGCTCAGGGAAGGGACGGCGGCCAAGAACCTCCGCACTCTCCTTCCCCTCTGTACCCCCGGCTCCTGCCGCCGCTGCCTGCTGGCCACCGACGACCGCCATCCGGAGGATCTCCTTTCCGAAGGTCATATCGATTTCCTCGTCCGGACCGCGATCGGTGAGGGGATCGACCCGGTAGACGCGATCCGGATGGCCTCCCTCAATCCGGCCCGTTATTTCGGTTTCCCTAATCTGGGAGCGGTCGCCCCCGGCTATCGGGCCGATCTGGTGACCTTCGCCGACCGGAAGAAGCCGGTTATCGACCGGGTCTTCAAAGATGGGCGGCTGGTGGCCAAAGAGGGGAAGATGGTCCTGACAGGGTGGGAGCCGGAACTCCCGATCCTCCGCGGGTCGATCAATGTCAATTGGGCCGAGCTGGAGGAATTTGCCATCCCGGCCCAAAAGGGAAAGATCCGGGTGATCGGGGTGGTCCCCGGACAGATCTTCACGAAGAAGCTTCTGCTTACGCCCCGGGTTAAAGGCGGGGAGGTGGTCTCCGATCCGAGGCGGGACCTGTTGAAGATTGCCGTCATCGAGCGGCATACCGCTTCCGGACGGATGGGGATCGGTTTGGTCCGCGGTTTTCGGCTCCGGGCCGGGGCCCTGGCCTCCTCGGTGGCCCACGATTCCCACAATATCATCGTGGTCGGGGCGAATGACCGGGATATGATGACCGCCGTCATCGAGGTGGCCCGACTGGGGGGCGGTCAGGTGGTGGTCGAAGCCGACCGGGTCCGGGCGTCCCTGCCGCTTCCGATCGCCGGCATCATCTCCCCCCGCCCGCTGGCCGAAGTCCGCCGGTCGATCAACCGACTCAACGCCGCCGCCCGCGAACTTGGTTGTCCTCTCCGGGATCCCTTTATGACCCTCTCTTTCCTGGCCCTGCCCCCCATCCCCTCCCTGAAGATAACCGATCGGGGCCTGGTCGACGCTGACCGCTTCCGGATCGTCCCCCTCTACGAAAAATGAACCGCAAAGGACGCCAAGAACGCGAAGAAAAATCTTGAGAGGTTAAAGCTACTTGAAGTTATTGACCAGGGCACGATTTAGATTGCATACCCGAACGAAGTCATTGCGAACGTAGTGTAGAGTATTAAAATTATCGGTCATTAAATTGTCATTGCGGGCGGTCAGCTTTTAGCCGCGAGCGCAGCGGGGCGGGAAGCAATCTCAATCTATGTGACTGTCGATGCTGTTATTCGCGAATAATCCGGGTTAATCGTTGTTGCCAACTGCAGACCCGGTGGCCGAGTACGAGTACGAGTACGAAAAGGCCGGTGCCAGGACGCTAGATAAATACTTCATAATAACCAACCACGGGCTAAAGAGGCTGTCCGACAAACCCAGAATTGTCATCGCGAGGAGCGGAGCGACGAAGCGATCTCAACTTGTAAACAGAACAGCTTGCTTCTAAACAGCTTGAGATTGCTTCGGCCCCTCCGCTTCGCTCTGGGACCTCGCAATGACCAAAAGTTAACAAAATCGGCAATTGTCGGACAACCTCTTTAGCCCGTGGAGTGGACAGATGAACGCCCTGATTCTTGTCGCCATTTCGATCGTCGGTTTTTTGCTGGCCTACATCTTCTACGCCGGTTTTCTCCAGCGGAAACTCTTCCGGCTCCTCCCGGATGAGAAGCTCCCTTCCCGGGAGCGCGAGGACGGGATCGATTTCGTCCCCACCCGCGGGGGGATTCTTTTCAGCCACCACTTCGTCTCTATCGCCGGCCTGGGGCCGATCCTCGGTCCGGCCATCGGGGTGATCTGGGGGTGGCTTCCCGCCATGCTCTGGGTCGTCTTCGGAACGATCTTTCTCGGGGCCGTCCACGATTTCGGGACCCTGGTAATCTCCCTGCGCAACGAGGGCCGTTCGATCGGCGAGGTAGTCAGGGACCTGATCGGTTACCGGGCGGGAACCCTGATGATGCTGGTCATCTTCTTCCTCCTCGCCCTGGCGATGGGCGTCTTCGCCTACCTGGTGGCGGTCCTCTTCACCGATTTCTATCCCCAGGCGGTGATCCCGGTCTTCGGCCTGATGCCGATCGCTATGGGCACCGGTTACCTGATTTACCGGAGGGGGATCTCTCCCTGGCTGGCGACGTTGATCGGGGTAATCCTGATGTTCGGGATGATCGAGGGGGGGATGCGCTGGCGGGTGGTTATCTATCCCTCCTTCCTGCCGCCGTCCGCCCGGGAGGCATTGGCCACCGAGGAAATCCCCTTCACCCCGGCGGAAGCCAGAGACCACTTTGAAAAAATCGGCCGGCCCGACTGGGCCGCCTCCGTTGGTCCCGCCCAGGGCGGGGCGGTCACCCTCTGGGTCTTTCTCCTGCTGCTTTACGCCTTCGTCGCCTCGGTGCTGCCGGTTTGGGTTCTCCTCCAGCCCCGCGATTATCTCAACTCCTACCAGCTCTACCTGGCCCTGTTTCTTATGCTGGCCGGCCTGATGATCGGGGGGGGACGGGTCGTCGCCCCAGCGGTGCACCGGGGAGTGGCCGGGCTGCCCCCGATCTTCCCCTTCCTCTTCATTACCATCGCCTGCGGGGCGATCTCCGGATTCCACAACCTGGTTTCCTCCGGCACCACCGTCCGGCAGCTGGGGAAGATCTCCGACGCTCGCCGCATCGGTTACGGCGCGATGCTGGCGGAGAGTTTCCTGGCGGTCCTGGTGATCCTGGCCTGCACCGCCGCCTTCTCCAGCCGGAGCGAGTGGCTGGAACGCTACGCCAACTGGGGGCAGATGGCGACTCTCAAGCCCCAGCTGCATGTTTTTATTGAAGGGTCGGCCAGTTTCATCTCCCGGCTCGGGATCCCCCGGCTCTACGCGGCCAGTTTCATCTCGGTAGTGGCGGTGGCCTTCGCCCTGACCACCCTCGACTCCGGGACCCGGCTGATGCGTTACAACGTAGAGGCGATCGGTTCCACCTTCAAGATCCGGCCCCTGAAGAACCGTTACCTTTCCTCCCTGATCGGGACGGCAGCCATCGGTTACTTCGCCCTGATGAAGATCAACGGGGTCCCGGCCGGTCTCACCCTCTGGCAGCTCTTCGGAACCACCAATCAGCTCCTGGCCGGCCTCGGCCTGCTGGCGGTCTCGGTCTACCTTTTCGAGAACCGTCGGCCCACCGTCTACACCGTGCTGCCGATGGTTTTTATGTTGGTGGTGACCATAACGGCGATGGTCATCAAGTTAGGCGAGTTCTGGCGCGCGGGGAGCTGGCCCCTGATCATCACCGGGATCGTCATCCTGGTCCTCGCCGTCTGGCTGATGGTGGAAGCCTTTATCCTCGTCCGCCTCTTCTGGACCTCCCGCCGCCAGGCCGGAACTTCCGGACACTGAACCGGAACCGGGGAACCTGGATATGGAAGAGAGGGAATTCCTGGTCATCCTCAATCTGGTCCGGGGGTTGGGAACCGTCCGGATCCGGAACCTGGTCCGTCATTTCGGCACCGCCGCCGAAGTATTCCGCCAGGAGCCCTCGGCGCTGGCCCGGGTGGAGGGGATCGGTCGGCGGCTGGCCCGGTCGATCCGGGACTGGGAGGAGCTGGAATATCGGGAGGAATTCCGGCTGATCGATAAGCTCGGTCTTGGGGTGCTCACCCTCTTCGATCCGGAATATCCGGCGAACCTGAAAGCGATTTACGACCCGCCGGTCGTCCTCTACCAGAAGGGATCGCTGATTCCGGAGGATAAGCCGGCCCTGGCTGTGGTCGGCTCCCGCCGGGCCTCCCGTTACGGTCTCCAGGCCGCCCGGACTCTGGCCTCCCAGATCGCCGCGCAGGGTTTCACCGTGGTCAGCGGTCTGGCCCGGGGGATCGACACCGAGGCTCATCGGGGGGCGCTGGCCGTCGGCGGCCGGACCCTGGCGGTGCTGGGCAGCGGCCTGGCCAACATCTATCCCGGCGAAAACCGCAAACTCGCCGAGGAGATCGCCGGATCGGGGGCGGTGCTCTCCGAGTTCCCCGTCCGAACGGTCCCCGACCGCCAGAACTTCCCGCTGCGCAACCGGGTGGTGAGCGGCCTCTCCCTGGGAACGGTGGTGGTGGAAGCGGCCGAACGGTCCGGGGCCCTGATCACCGCCCGCCTGGCGATGGAGCAGGGGAGGTCGGTGATGGCGGTCCCGGGGAGGATCGACAGCTACTCCGCTAAGGGGACCAACGCCCTGATCCGGGATGGGGCGAAGATGGTCTCCGGGATCGACGATATTCTGGAGGAGTTTGAAAGTCTCTTCCCTTCGCTCTCCCCGGGTCAGGCCGGCCGGCCCCCGGCCGCCCCGAACCGAGAGAATCTCTCGACGGAAGAGAACTCAATCTATGATGCGCTGGGAGAGGAGGAGCTGGATATGGAAGGGTTGCTGGCCAAGACCGGGCTCTCCTCGCCCGTCCTTTCCGCCGCCCTAATCACCCTGGAGCTCAAGCACTTGATCCGGCGCCTTCCGGGCAAGGTCTTCATCCGCAGTTCATGAATTGGGGAGGGGCAATGATGAAAAAGAAGCTTATCCTGATCGCGGCGCTTAGCAGTCTGGCTTTGATAAAAACTTTGCCGTTTTCTTTCGGCGGCGAAACCGCGGTCTCCGCGCAGACGGCGGCCCCGGACGAGGTACCGGTCGCGCCGGCTTCCGCCGAGGCTGCCGGGGAAGAGTCTTCCCTGGCCGGCCGGGCCGCGACCGGCGAGATTATCTGGCTTTCCGACTGGTCCCCGGGGGAGGACAGCCGGATTCCGGATGGCTGGGAACTTGACGACAAGAAAAAACCGATTGAGATAACTCTTTCCGGCCAGGGCGAGGATTCGGTCCTCCGGCTGCGGAGTCGGGACAGCGCCTTCGGGATTTACCGGGAGCAAGAGATCCGGATCGGGGAATACCCTTTCCTGAACTGGGAATGGAAAGTCACCGAACTTCCTAAAGGGGGTTCGTTTCTTGACAAGGATAAGGACGATCAGGCCGCCCAGGTCTATGTGTCTTTCGGCTCGCTCTCCTTTTTCAACAAGCCGTTCGTGAAAGCGGTCGGCTACTACTGGTCGAGCACGGTTCCGGTGGGTACCGAAGGCGAGTGCCCGACCTGGGGGAAGAGCCGGGCGATCGTGCTCCGGAGCGGGCAGGAGGAACTGGGGCAATGGAAGCGGGAGAAACGCAACCTGGCCGAGGATTATCAGCGGCTTTTTGACGAAGAGGCCCCGTCCGCCGGCAGCGCCCTGAGGCTTTACACCAACTCCCAGCATACCGGAACCAGGACCGAGGTCTTCTTCCGGAATATTTATTTATCCCGGGAATGAATTACCGGACCGGTTCTCCGGTCCGGGACGGCGGCGGTTCAGGCCAATTCGATGGTCACCCAGCCGGAATCCGGATCGTTTCCCGGGACGTCGAGCCCGGCCTGGATCTTCCACTCGTGGCGGGCGGTGATCCCCAGATAGGTTGGGAGGGCGTGTTCGGGTAGGGTGACCGTGGTCTCCCAGTCGTACTCCTCGTTCGCCTTCAGGGTCTGCGGCCCGGCCACTTCGATCTTCTGGTCGTGAACGGTGGTGGTCTTCTCGATATCCTCCCGCACCGTCTCAAGTTTATCGTCGATCTGCCGGGCGATCTCAACGTCCTTGACCACCACCGTCTCCAGCGAGGCGACCTTCAGGTAGACCCCGCCGATCTCCAGGTCCTCTTCGGCCACGGCGGCGTGGATCCTGACCTGAAACGGCCCCCCCCTGACCGGTTCCACCGCTTCCACGGCTACCTCGGCCCCGCCCCCGGTGACGAATCTCTTCAGCTTGTTAAAGAAGCCCATAATCAGTCCTCCTTAATCGTTATTCACAGATCAAGTCATACCGCTTTTGTGCACTAAGAGTTAACCTTTTCTCTCCAGACGTTCTTTTATCAAGATCACGAACTTTGTTGCTTGTTTCAACAGGTTTCGTGCCTCGGTCTCGGTGATCAAACCGCAGGCATCATAAACAGCCCGATTCCGTTTGTTTCTCATCCGATCGAAATAGGTGATTAAATTTCGATAATCCTTGCCCAGGGCCAGAAGCATAAAGGCGAAGGTATTTTTGTGCCCCTGGGTGCTGCCCGGACGATATCCCTGAGAAAACATATAGGCTCTGGATGCCTGGAGCGCGGCGTTGTAGATTACAGCGAAACCCCAGTCCAGATCCTCCTCCATTAACTTTGTTCCCGTCTTCAGATCCTTCTCCGCTTTCTCAATCGACCGTTTGATTTCCGCCTCCGATATCTGTACTTCGCGGATCCGGCCGGTTTTTAACAATTTCTCATATTTTTTCATAGTTCCCCACGAGAAAGATCAATTGCCCCTTTATGATCCGGTCGAGAAATCCACCCTTTTCTTTGCGGCGGCGGTCGAACTCCCCCCGGTCAAGGAGGCTATAGTTCACCGATCGGGATAACTTATTCTCCGCCCCGGAAATTCGCCGGTGCAACTCCAATTCATCGACCTCGCCCACGATCAGGAGATCCACGTCACTATCCGCCGCCGCCGTTCCCCTCGCCAGGCTGCCGTACACGGCGGCGAACTCTATCTTCTGGTCCAGGGGCGCGAGGGCTTCGCGTAATTCATCCGCCAGACCCGCCGTCTTCAGCATCAGGCTTGTCAGGTCATCGAAGACCGGGCAGTCCTTATTCGCCCGGTAATGCTGATGTTGGCCCCGGCCGCTTCTGAGCAGTATCCCCGCTTCGACCAACCGTCTCAGTTCCCGCTGGACGGTACCCGGTGCGATCCCGGTTATCCTGGCGGCCTGGCGGAGATAGTATGATTCTTCGGGATGGGAGAAGAACAGTCCCAGCAGCTTGCGCCGGGTCTTTCCGAATAATACGGAAGATATTTTTTCGGCTCCAACTGTACTCATAATGAGTACAACTGTACTCATTATGAGTACAGTTGACAAGGGCGAATTCAGGAATTCAGGTTAGGAGGTCGAGCAGGCCCCGGATCGGGATGGCGGCCCAGTCGGGACGGTTGTTGAGTTCGTAGTTCAGCTCGTAGGCCGCCTTCTCGATCAGGAAAAGATCGAGCAGCCGGCTTTCTTCCTCCCGCCTGGCCGGGAGCAGCCGGGGATCGCCGGCCATCGTCTCCCGGTAGGCGGCCAGGAAAGCGCCGCTGACCGCCCGGTACCAGTCCGCGGCCCGGGAAAAAAGCTCGTTGGGGTCCGGCCTCTCCCGGGGGAAGAGGAAGATCGGGCCCAGGGCGGCGTAGTGGAAGGAGCGGACCATCCCGGCGGCGTCGACCAGGGGGGAGCGTTTCCGCCGCCGTTCCTCCAGGGACCGGGCCGGCTCTCCCTCGAAGTCGATGATCGTCACGTCGTTCCCGGTCCGGAGAAGCTGGCCGAGGTGATAGTCGCCGTGAATCCGGATCTTGGAACCCGTCACTCGGCCCCCGGCGGAACTGCCGACCTTCCGGATGAATTCTTCCTTTCGGGCCAAAAGTTCGCGGGCGATCGAGCGGGCGGGGCCGTCCAGCCGCTTGAGGGCATTCTCGAGGGTCTCCAGGCCCCGCGCGAGAAGTTCCCGGGCCGAGTCTCGGGCGTTCCGCCGGTCTTCGGCGGTCTCCGGCCTGGGGGAGAAGGCGGGATTGTCGGAGGCCGAGGCCAGGGCCCGGTGAAGCTGGGCGGTTCTCCGCCCCAGCAGCCGGGCAAAGGCCAGGTATTCGCCGACGGTCTGGTCCTGCTCTTCCAGGGAGGAGTTATCGAGGCAGCGGACGACCTGTCCCAGGGTATAGGTCCAGGCGTCGTCCCGGTGAGGGACGTATCCCTGCAAGACGGCGGCCGGGATCACCTCTCCGCCGGGAAGTTCAATCTCCAACATCCCGGCGAAGGGAGGGGTTCTTTGGAATTCCGTTTCCTCGGTGAGGAAGCGGGTGATTTCAATCTCCGGGTTGATCCCTCTTTCCGGCCGACGGTAGAGCTTGAGGATGAATCGGTCCCCGTAGAGGAAGGAGGTGTTGGACTGCTCCTTCCCCAAAACTCTCGATTCCGGGAACCTCCCGCCGGTCCCTTGAACTCCTTTTCCCGGAATGCCGCGGACCTGCCCCGCCTCCGATTTCAAGGTCTTCCCGCCCCGGACCAGGTCGAGACAGCCCGCCCGGAACCCGGGATCGTAAGCTCCGTCGTAGAGATGGAAGGGCCTCTTCCCGACGCCGGCTTCCGCCAGGATTGCGGAGGCGGGAACGGGGGGCTCTCCGGACTTCCCAACCGCTCCGAGCGCCAACGGTACCAGGTAGTCTTCTCCAATCCCGTCCTGGTAGGAGACCCTGGCGATGAAGAGGCGGCCCGGGCCGTCCTTTCCGGGCCAGGACAGGGACGAGACGATCCGGGCCGAGTCAAACGGCCGGGCTTTGCCCCCGAACCAGCGGGCCCGGGCGAGAAATTCCGGCAACAGCTTCTCCAGGCGTTCCCGGAGGGGAGGCCGGAAGAGGTCTTCCGGTCTCTGCCCGGGGGAAAGCGGAATTTTCGGGTACCCAGTCATCCTGCGGAAGATTGTTATTGCGAAAAACCCGAGCGGGGCGAGGGGTCAGTATAGCAGGCTATCCCTTCCCCGTCCCGGACAAATTCAAGAAGTTCCCGGATCTGCGGTTTCCCGATTGCCGGACAAGGAGTCCCCTGCTAAACTGTCGAATATGAAAATACTGGTCCTGAACTGCGGGAGTTCTTCGGTCAAGTTCCAGGTGATCGAGACCTCGAAGGAGCTCTTTGCCGGCCACGCCAACGTGGTCCACGCCCGGGGGGTGGTCGAACGGGTGGGCGAGAAGGACGCGATCATCGATTATCGGCCCCGCCAGGGGGAGGGGGTGAAATCGGTGGAAGCGATCGCCGGCCATCGGGAGGCGATCGAGCGGATCATCGGCCTGCTCCTTGATGACCGCCACGGGGTTCTGGGGAAGATCGAGGAAATCGAGGCGGTCGGTCACCGGATGGTTCACGGGGGGGAGGAGTTCGCCTCCTCGGTCCTGATCGACGACAAGGTCCTGGCCCGGTTCCGGGAGTGTTCCGATCTCGCTCCCCTGCACAACCCGGCCAATCTGAAGGGCTACGAAGCCGCCCGCTCCTGCCTCCCGCAGGTCCCCCAGGTCGGGGTTTTTGACACCGCCTTCCACCAGACGATGCCCCCTTCCTCCTACCTCTACGCCATCCCCTTAAGGTACTACCGGGAATACCAGGTCCGGCGGTTCGGCTTCCACGGGACCAGCCACCGCTACGTCTTCTACCGTTACTGCCAGCTGGCGGGGAAGAGACCGGCCGCCACCTCGGCGATTACCTGTCACCTGGGCAACGGGGCCTCGATCGCCGCCATCAAAAACGGCCAAAGCCTTGACACCTCGATGGGGTTCACCCCCCTGGAAGGCCTGGTGATGGGGACCCGGTCGGGCGATCTCGATCCGGCCATCCACGAGTACCTGATCGCCCGGGAAGGCAGCGATATCGAGCGCTTCACCAGGGTTCTGAACAAGGAGAGCGGGATGCTCGGCCTGTCCGGGAAGTCCAATGACATGCGGGAAATTATGGCCGCCGCCGCGGCCGGCGACGGCGATTGCGCCCTCGCCCTGGAGATCTACGCCTACCGGCTGAAGAAGTATATCGGCTCCTACCTGGCGGCGCTCAATGGGGCCGACGCGGTTATCCTGACCGGAGGGGTGGGGGAGCGGGCGGCCTGGGTGCGGGAGATGGCCCTCTCCCGGCTGGATTTTCTCGGCCTGAACCTGGACCGGGATCTCAACCGGAAGATGAGCGGGGAGGAGGGGCGGATATCCCGGGACGATTCCCGGGTCGAAATCTGGGTCATTCCCACCGACGAGGAACTGGTCATCGCCTGGGATACCTACCAATGCGTCACCGCCGGGGAGGAGGGCGGGAAAGGTCTTAAACAACCGGGGGAGCGGGGTACGGGATAAATTGAAAACCAATCATTCCCGGGAGGTCGTCCGGATCATGGAAAGCCTCGCCCCCCGGGCCCGGACCAAGGTGGAGCAGGCCCGCCGGTTCGGCCGGGTGGGGATGCTCTTTGCCGCGATCAAGGACGCCGATGGGGAAGATCCGGCCGAGCCCGGGTTTCGGGCCCGGGTGGAGCAGATCCTTTACCTGGCCCGGGCTGGGGAGGCGGAGAAGTATTACAGCTTCTGGGCGATCCAGACCGCCCTGGCGGTCCGGTCCTGGGATATCTGGGAAGCGCTCTGGCGGGAGAAGTATCCTGACCGGGGGGACGAGTGGGAGACCGGTTACGACTACCACCTGATGAGGATCTGGCGGCGCCGGGTCCGCCAGCTCTTCCTCGAACATCACCAGGAAGCGGCGGTGGGGATGTCGATGCGGGATTATGTCTCCCGGCTCCTGGACGGGGATCTCGATCCGGGCACCGCCGCCGAGCTGGCCGCCTTCTTTCACAAGGCCTTCCACCAGTAAATCACCCACCAAAAAATAAATTTTGAACCGCAAAGACGCAAAGAACGCAAAGTTCCGCGGAGAATAGTTTTGGTTTATTTTCTCAGCATTGATTGCTGATTCAAGGATCAGCATAGATTTTGAGCCAGGGGGTATTTCGAGAATTAAAATGAGGGAATCTTCTTGCTGTATCAACATCCACGATAATTTCGGATCGCCAATATCGTCGGCGATAAAACTATAAAATCTCTTTGCGTTTCTTTGCGTTCTTTGCGTCTTTGCGGTGAATATTTAGGGTAGTTATTAATGAGCGAGCAGCTTTTATTGAGCAACATCCGCAACGTCCTGGCCCGGCTGGAGGAGACGATCATCTTCCAGTTGATCGAGCGGGCCCAGTTTCGAATCAACCCGGCCATCTACCGTCCGGGAGCCTTCGGTCCGATCCTGGAGGGCGAGTCGCTGGTCGGTTTTCACCTGCGGGAGATTGAACGGGTGCACGCGCGGATGCGCCGCTACACCAGCCCCGACGAGCATCCCTTCTTTTCCGGACTGCCGGAACCGATCCTTCCCCCGCTCTCCTATCCCGAGAACCCGCTCCGTCCGAACTCGGTCAACATCAACCGCCGTCTGAGAACCGTTTACCAGGAAGAGATCGTTCCCATCATCTGCCAGCCCGGGGACGATGGCCAGTACGGATCGAGTTCCCTCTGTGATGTCATCTGCCTTCAGGCGCTCTCCAAGCGGGTCCATTACGGGATGTTTGTCGCCGAGAGCAAGTTTCGAACCGACCCTCAAATCTTCGCCGAGCTCTGCCAGAGGGGGGACGAGGAATCCCTGCGGTCGGCGATCACCGATTCGAGGGTGGAGAGGGCGGTCCTCGAGCGGGTCAGGCTGAAGGCCCAGACTTACTGCCGGGAGCTCTCCGGTGGGGGAGGGGATCCCAAGATTGATCCCGCCCTGGTGGTCGCCATCTACCGTGACTACATCATCCCTCTGAACAAGGATGTCCAGGTGGCCTATCTCCTTCAGACCCGGGGGGGAACCCCGGACTGATCTGGGGCCTTGTCAACCGGCCGCCGGGAATGATAAACTGGCCTTTATCCAAATAAGGAAGAACGGGGCCCTGGTCGCCCCGCTGTTTCCGACAACCACAGCCGGGCCAGGATGCCGCCCGGGTAAATTAAGGAGGAAGAAGAGGATGAAGAGAAAGGTTCCGACCAAGACCCGCAAGGAAGCCTACACCATCTCGACCGCGTGGCTGGAAGGTCTGCTCCAGTCGAGCGACAACATTCCGGTCCAGAAGCCGATGTCGGCGGTCATCACCAACAAGGCGGGGAAGAAGAACACCGTCCTGATCCGGCCGATCAAGCCGGAGGAGATCGACCCCGTCCTCGAGTTTCTCAAGCTGACCCTTGACGCCGAGTACGACTTCTACGATATCGTCGGCGCCCGGGTCTTTGCCGAGCTGCTGGCGATGAAGCGGCGGAGACTGAAAGACCAGTACTTCTTCCTCGGTCTGCATAACGGCCGGCTGGTCGGGATCGCCAATGGGCGCCTGATGGACGATGAGATCAACATCAGCCTCCACACCCTGACCTTCGAGCGGCAGGTCAACGCCGGCGGGGTCCTCTTCTTCTCCAAGTGCTGGTACGCCTTCGAGGTCTGCGGCCAGGAGGAGTTCTGGGCCACCTTCGAGAGCTACAATGGCTGGATGATGGCGGGCCTGAGGATGGCGCTGCCTTCCTACCCCTGGCCGGATATGCAGCACGAGCTGGGCGGGGCGAAGATCTTCTACTTGACCCGGGAGCTCTGGGATGCCAGCATCAAGAAGGATTACCTGGAGCAGGTGGCCCGGACCCAGTACAAGACCGCCACCAAGGAACTGATCAAGAAAAACGAGAAGCTGATCATCCCCAAGTCCCTGGAAATTTAAGGCCGATCGAAAAGTAGTACAGACGTTGCTGTCTGTGAGCGAAAAAAGCCCCGGGAGTCATCTCCCGGGGCTTTTTTCGTATTTGCGAACCGGCGCCCGCCGGACGCCCGGATCTGCTGGGGCTCCTGCGTGGAAACCGACTATCTTCTGAAAAGGTCGCTGTGGGTGCCTGTGCGTTCGAGACGAAGGGAATGGGTGTCAGCCGAGTAGATCAGGATCCAGTCCGGTTCGATGTGGCAGTCACGGCAGTTCTTCCACGGACCAATCAGGGGATGATCCCGATGTTTGGGGTCGAGTGATTCGCTTCTGGCAAGCTTGGTAACGAGAAACTTGAGTTTATTAAGGTCCTTCCCTCGTTTTCGCATTCTCTTGACGTCCCGGACAAACTGGTTCGTCTGAGAAACGTTCCTCATTTCTCCCAGTTCTCGAACATCTCGTCCAGAGATTCGAAGGATTCGACATCTTGATCTCTGGCGCTCTTATCCAGAGTGTCCCTGGTGAGGTCATTCGGGATCAGGACAGGGAAAGGAAGACCGCCCCGGAGACAAATCTGCCTATAGAACAGGCGGATGGCCTCAGTGGGGCTCATACCCAATTTTCTCAAAACGCCCTCGGCTTTCTTCTTGGTTTGGGGCTCAACCCTGGCATGGACTATAGCCGTCTTATTCATGTTGCTAATGTCTCACTTATGAAACACAAAGTCAATATCTCTTCCTGGGTCTTCTCAACTCGCCGTTGCCGCCGCCGGAGGCGGCGGCAACGTAAAACTAAGCTGACCCATACCCGCAACGCGGGGATGGGTCAGCTTGAGTGACTCGTTAGGATTTTCTTTATGGCAAGGGGGTATCCAGGTCTTTGCATATTTTATTCGCTGTGAAACCAATGATTTCTCGATGCCTCGGGACAGTGGAGCATTTCCGAGCGGCGGGGTTGATATAGACAGTATGATTCCCGCCTTCACGCTGGAACTGGCAACCGTGAGATTCGAGGTGACGGATTAAATCCCGTCGTTTCATAAGGCGGGAACAGCCAGAGGCTCACGGATTACATCTTTCCCGGTCAGCGATTCCTCTGCTAACTGGCGGTTAGTCTCGAGAACCAATTCCACAGCCTCAATCAGATTATTTCTTGCCTCTTCGATGGTTGTCCCCTGGGTATTGGCGCCGGGGAGTTCTTCTACGAAAGCAGCATAACCTTCGGGAAATTTCTGAAACACCGCAGTGAATTTCATGTCATTATCCTCCTTTATCTGAATAAGATAGCATATTGATCACAAATCTTCAATCATTGAATCCTAACGATAAGCTCGGCTGCCGGAAGGGGCCGACCAAATTAGGTTGCTACCCCAACGATGCTCGGCGCTTTTTAACGTTTGGGATTGCACTAGCCCTTCCGGTCAGCTTGAGCGAGTGGTTATGTCCTGCTAACTTGCCCCATTCT
>CAZPMN010000017.1:16414-50137 GCA_964587835.1 uncultured bacterium | reverse complement strand
ACCAAGAGGCTCTGTCACTTAAGTGACCAAGAGGCTCTGTCATGTGGCCGCTTACTGCTTACTCCTTACTCCTTACCGATTACCGACTAACCGGCACATCTCCGCTCTTCCCCCAGAAGACCTTCGTCAAGTCTTTGATGAACCAGTAGCCGGTCGAGGGGCGGAAAGCCCCGATATAGTCGGTCCCGTCGCCATCGTAGTAGCCGGGGACCGGCAGGTCCCCGGACCTGCCCCAGTAAGCCCGGGTCACTCCGCGGATCGCCCACAAGCCCGAGGAGGGGCGGTAGACCCCGATCTCGACGGTGGCATCGGCGTTGTAGTCCCCGCGGGCGGTGAGATCACCGGACTTGCCCCAGAAGACCTTGGTCAGGTCCTTGATGAACCAGTAGCCGGTGGATGGACGGTAACAGCCGATCTCGGCGGTCCCGTCTCCCGAGTAGTCACCGGGGACCGGCACATCGCTCCCGCCGGCTTTTCCCCAGTAAGCCCGGGTCACCCCCCGGATCGCCCAGAGCCCCGAGGAGGGGCGGTAGACCCCGATCTCGGTGGTGGCATCCGCGTCGTAGTCTGCGGGGATCGGGAGGTCGCCGTACTTGCCCCAAAAGACCCTGGTCAGGTCCTTGACGAACCAGTAGCCGGTGGAGATCCGATAGGCTCCGATATCGGTGGTCCGGTCGCCGTTGTAATCGCCGGGAACCGGCTCGTCGCCGGCTCTGCCCCAGTAAGCCCGAGTTACCCCTCGGATGGCCCACAACCCGCTGGTGGGGCGGAAGATCCCGATGTCGGTGGTTCCGTCGCCGTCATAATCGAAAATCCAGGGCAGCCTGACCGGGGTCGGGGTCGGGGTTGAATATCCCTCCGGGGTCGCGGTCGGGATGGGCGTCGGCGGGACCGTCGCGGTGGGGGGGATGGTCGCGGTGGGAGGCGGAGTGGGAGGGAGAGTCGGGGTTGGGGTCTGGTAGCCGACCGGGGTGGGTGTGGCATAAAAGAAGCAGGTCCCGGCCAGTTCATAGGCGCCGCTGAACTCGGAGAATGAATCGACCACGAAGAAGTAGCTCTTGTTCTCGGCCCCGATATAGGTCGCGTCGGTGTTGGGCCCCCAGTCGGCGAGGCAGTCGGCGATGTCGCAGGAGCCGAGCAGGAGCAGGTGGGCGGCGAGGTTGGCCGTATTCAGCCTGATGGTGATATCCCCCTCTCCGGGGAAATCGAGCCGGTGGACGACCTCCGGACCGGTGAGGTCTGTCTGGCAGCCGTAGTCGATGGCGTTGTTCGCCTCCCCGGCGGTGGTTCCGGAGTGGGATATCGGGCAGCCGAGGATGACCGGGTCGGCGCAGTCCAGCCACTGGGGGGAAGGGGTGGGGACAGCCGTGGGCGTGGCGCTGGGGGTGGGCGAGATACTCGGAGTTGGGGTCGGGGACGGGGTGAGTTGCCGGAGGATGGAGAGGAAGATGTCAAAATTGCCGGCTCGAGTGGACTGGAAGGCGTTGGCGGTGGGGAAGTCTTCAGAAGCGGTCCTTCCCGCCAGGCAGATCCGCCCGTCCACCATCCCCACCCCCCGGATAATTTCATCGTTGCCGGAACCCCCCAGGTAGGAGGAGAAGACCAGATTGCGGCCGGAGTCAAATCGGGAGATGAAGGCATCGTAGATCCCGGGAGCGTGTTCTTCCTGGAACGGGTCGACGGTGGGGAAGTTGGTGGAGGAGGTGTGACCGGCCAGGAGGATATCGGACCCGGTGAACCAGAGCGCCCCCGCGTAGTCGTCGGAAGTTCCGCCGAGGTAGCTGGAGAAGACGCAGGTCTCGGTGTTGAAGATGGTGAGGAAGTTGTCGTAACTGACCGGGGTCAGACCTTTCCTCTCCGCCTGGTAGGGGTCCACGGTGGGAAAGTTGTAGGAGGCGGTCCCCCCGGAGACGGCGAACTCCGAAGCCGACGCTCCGACGTCCATCCACATCTCGGTCGCGGTCCCGCCGGCGAAGGTTGCCATCAGGAGGTTGCCCGTCGAATCAAACCACGCCACCGCCGCGTCGGATGATCCACCCGCTAAACCTTGCTGGAAAGCCCCCGGGGTGGCGGGGAAGTCGGTCGAGGAGGTCATCCCCGCCAGGATCGCGTCATCCCCGAAGACGCAGAGGGCCGGATACGAATCGTTACTGCTCCCGCCCAGGTAAGTGGAGAAGTCCGGTCCGGCGGCGGTCAGGGAGCTGAAGCGGGTGAGGACCAGGTCGTATGAACCGCCGGCCTTGGCGGCCTGATAGGCCTTGTGGGTCGGGAAGTCCGAGGAGAAGGTATGGCCGGCCAGGTAGAAAGCCCCCCCGGCCGCCAGGGCGATGCGCCCGTTGTACTCGTTGCCGGTCCCCCCCAGGTAGCTCGAGAAGACCAGCCCGCCCGAACCGTCGAAGGCGCAGTAGAAAAGATCTTTTTCGCCGGCGTTGGCCGCCTGGTAGGCCAGGAGGGTGGGGAAATCGGTGGAAGCGGTCAGGCCGCTCACGTAAGCCATCCCCCCCGCCGCCTCGATGTCATAGGCCCCGTCCTCGCCCATCCCGCCCAGGTAGGAGGAGTAGACCAGGGAACCGTCTCCCCCGAACCGGGCGACCCAGGCGTCCCAATCGACGCCGTCGCTGGCGCTGGCGGCCTGGTAGGCGTCCCGGGTGGGAAAGTCGAGCGACTGGGTCCGCCCGGCCAGGTAGATATCCGTCCCCTCCACCGCCAACCGATAGACCTCGTCCCAGCCTGTCCCCCCCAGGTAGGTGGAGTAGTCCAAACCGTATTCCGCCCGCAGGGCCGGGGCCGGGGTGAAGATAATTAAAGCCAGGGCCAGGGCAAGTCCGGTCTTTTTCATTGACCCTCCTCCGGATATTCCAGTTGATTGCGAGCTATCCCCGCAGTTGCGGAAATGTCCAGCCGGGGGTATTCCGCCTGTTGACGGCAGGGCAAATATAGCAGGGGCCGTCGGCTTCCGCAACCGTCAAATCAGGTTATTACCATTGACGGCTCGGGATGGTTTCAGTCAGAAACCCTGTCAATGGATGTCCCGCGACCGGAGTCGGGATACCGGTTTCCAGGGAGGAAACGGAGAGATGCCCCTCCCGCCGGGAAATTTAAACAGCCTCTTTGATCCACCACCCCTTTCAGCTGCCGCAGCTTCGCTGCTATCCGGCCGCCGACGCCCGGCTGCTTTGGTGGAGGAGGCTGGCGAAGGAGGCTCAGGGTGCTGGATCAGGAGGCCTGAGCCGTGAAAGCCGGGTTAGAAGTAGATCCCCAGGCCGAGGCGGGCCTGGAAGTGGTCGAGCTTCCAGTCTTCCTTCCAGTCTGTCCCGGGGTCGAAGGGGTCGATGTCATCCCCCTTTAGTTCCGGCTTGAGCCAGTTGTAGCGCAGTTCCGGCCGCAGGACCAGGCATTCGGTCAGGCCGATCTCGGCGCCGAGGCAGGCGTAGTAGATCATACAGTCCTCGAGCGAGACGAAGTCCTCGGCCGCACCTCCCTCCTGGTCGTTGAAGCTGTAGCCGATCCCTCCGCCGACGTAGAGAAAGCCGAAATCGAAGGTCTCGCCCGCCCGGACGCCCACGGTGACGGGGAGCATCTCGAAATCGCCGCCTTCCAACCCGGCGAAATCGGAATCCTTTAAGTCTGCCTTAAGGTAGTCGATCCCGAGGTCGAACTTGAGGTAGTCCGAGGCGGAAAGGACGATCGCGCCGCCGCCGCCGAAACTGTCGTCGAGGTTGAGATCGTCCCCGTTCAGGCTGCCGTCGAACTCGAAGGCATAGAGCCCGTGGGCCTCGATACCGAACGTCTGGGTGAAAGCCGGACCGGCGGCGATAACGGCCAGTCCCAACACCAGGGTCCAACTGAACAATCTCTTCATCTCTCTGCTCCTGCCCGCTTTGCGGGACCTGGCTACGAGGGATATATACCGGATCCAGCCGCCCGGCGGCGGATCTTATCCGGAGATTGTAAGATATTCGCCGGGGGAAGTCCAGCGCTAATTTAAGCCGCCGCCGTCGTTCCGACGAATGACCGGGGGGCACCGGGGCGTGCCGCCGGGATCACCGATTATCGTAGCGAAGCGAAGATCCAGAACTGCTTCTTCGGGACTGATTACTGATTACTGTCAGCGTTACATCACCGCCCGCCGCCGTCCCCGAAGTAGATCTGGGTAAAACTTCGAATGAACCAGTATCTGGTCGATGCGCGGTAAATCCCGAGCCTGGCACTGGTGGTTCCGTCGTAACAACCGGGAACCGGTTGGTCGTGGGGCTTACCCCAGTAGGCTCGGGTCACCCCCCGGACCGCCCAGAAGCCGGTGCTTTCGCGGAAGACGGCAAAATCAGATTTGCCGTCCCCGTTGTAATCGGCCCCGACCGGGGTATCGCCGCGCCGGCCATAGTAGGCCCGGGTCACGCCCCGGACCGCCCAGAGCCCGGCGGAGGGACGAAAGACGGCGATATCGGCGCGGCCGTTCCCGTTGTAATCAGCCGTCACCGGGGTGTCGCCGACCCGTCCGTAGTAGGCCCGGGTCAAACCCCGGACCGCCCAGAACCCGTTGCCTGGACGATAGACAGCCGCCCGGGCGGTACCGTTGCCCGCGAAGTCTCCGGGGGCGGGGATATCTCCCCGCCTCCCGTAGTACATACGGGTCACCCCCCGGACCGCCCAGAGACCGGAGGTGGGACGGTAAACGGCGATATCGTCGCTCCCGTCTCCGTCGAAATCGGCCGGGACCGGGATGTCGCCGCTTCGGCCCCAGTAGGCCCGGGACAGTTCCCGGATTGTCCAGACGCCCGGGGAGGGGAGGAAGACCGCCGGATCAGAGGCCCCGTCACCGTCATAATCGGCCGGGACCGGCTCGGCCGCCGGGGTGGGGGTTGGGGCCGGGGCGGTCCCCACCACCTGCCAGACGTGGACAATCGGCTTGTCATTGTCGGTCAGCGGCTCCAGAACGTAGAGCAGCCCCCGTTCCCGATCGCAGGCGACCGCGTTCAGGTGGTACTTCTGCTGCGGGCCGCTGATATGGTAAAGCAGGTCATCGATATTGAGACTGGCGTAAGGTTGCGGCTGAGAGGGAGCCATCCGCCCGACCGCCACCGCCTCCAGGTCGGCCGGGTCGTAGAAGAGGAGCGTCCCCTCGAAGGTGGTGGACCACCACCCCCGGTCGCAGTTGGGGGGCCAGGGCGGCGAGCTGGTCCCGTCGGCACAACCGTACCAGCAGTCCCCGAACCCCTTGGTCCCGGCGAAGATCACCGCCGACTTCTCCCCCGCCGCGAGCCAGGCCCCTCCCGACCATTCGTCCGAATGGTGGTAACCTGTCAGGGATTGCGGGTCGGGGTCATCGAAGGCGTCGTAGAGCAGCAGGGGGATCGTGTTCAGGGTCCGGCCGGAAGCGGGCGGATTGCCTTCCTGCCAGGGCGCGCAGACGAGCAGCGCCGGGCCCTGCGCTCCCTGTCCCCCGTCCTGGTAGCGGCCGGCGGCCAGGCTCATCCCGGAGACGTGGGCGTCGGCCCAGGCCTGGGGGAGGGTGAAGAGATAATCGGTGGTTACCTGGTTGAGGTAATTTCCGATCCTCCAGACGCCCACCGAGGGCGGTGAGGAGAGGGCCAACTCCCTCCAGCCCAGGCAGGGGTCGGTGGTCTGCTGCTGGAGATGCTGGCCCCAGCTGAAGTAAAGTTTCGGCGTGGTCTGCCCCGCGCGGGCGGGGAGGACGGCCAACCCGGCCCGGGGCAGCTCGAAGTCCAGGTAATCGTAGAGGCATCCCCGGATGTTCGTAAACGGCTGGAGGGTGGCGGCGGTGTTGAGGGCGGCGAGGTTCTTGTTTGGGGAGATCACCGGGGGCGGGATGGTGATCTCGGAGACGTGCTGGTACCAGTCGTGGCCGGTCCCGAAGAGGGAGCCGGGATACCCGTCGGCCGGACCGCCGGGGTCCCCGTCCGGCCGGTAAGCCAGGGCGTTTCCCGACCATCCCCAGCCGGACTCACCCCCGGCCCCGGGGAGGCGGAAGGCGCCCCGGTATTCCAGGTCCTCCGGGTAGAGGCGGGCGGCGCAGAGTTCAGCGCCGGGCCAGATAAGGAGAGTGAAGAGGAAGACCGTCAGGAGAAAATGAGAGAAGCGCCAACCGGCCGGACCGGACCTCGGTACCTGGAACATCGAATCCTCCTCCGGGTGGTTAAAAGCTGTAAAGTAATTGTACCACCTGCCGGAGGAATCGGCAACCCGGGAAGGCGCAGGGCGCAAAGCGCATGGCGCATAGCGCCCGGGGAGCGTGCAGAGCGCAGAGGTCAAAGCGCCCCGGCGGCAAATTGAGATTGCTTCGTCTCCCTCACTCCGTTCGGGGTCCTCGCAATGACCGGGCGGGGGGGGATCCGTTCGGGGTCCTCGCAATGACCAGTTTCCCACAGTCATTGCGAGGCCGCAGGCCAAAGCAATCTTTCACAAGCCTTTGCCTGGTGAGATTGCTTCGTCGGCCCGAAAGTTTTCGGGCCTCCTCGCAATGACCGGGGTGTGATGGCAACGGATGCCTGGGGTTCCGGGGGGATTTCCCGGAGTCCGCGGCCGGGCGTCTAACCGTCGGTCTGCTTCCGGCCGGCGATTGTCTTGCCGGACTCGGGGTCGAAGAAGTGGACCTTCTCGGTGTCGATGATCAGGGGGAGCTTCTCCCCGACCTTGACGTAACGGCGGGCCACCACCCTCCCCACCATCCGGCAGCCGCCGGCCTGGAAGTAGACGTACATCTCCGAGCCCAGCGGCTCGACCTCCTCGACCTCCGCTTCGAACTGTTTTTCCGGGTCGGTGGAGTCGAACTCCTCGGCTAGGTGAAGGTCCTCGGGGCGGACCCCGCAGACCATCTCCTTCCCGGCGCGGTCGGAGAGTTGTTCCGCCTGCTCGGGAATGATTCGGAAGCGAAAGTCCCCCTCGTCGAAGTAGAGGGCGCCGGAATCGTCAACAATCTTCCCCTCGATGAAATTCATCGGCGGGGAACCGATGAAACCGGCGACAAAGCGGTCGGCCGGGTGGCGGTAGAGCTCGAGCGGGGGATCGACCTGGTGGATGATCCCGTCCTTGAGGACAACGATCCGGTCGCCCATCGTCATCGCCTCGACCTGGTCGTGGGTGACGTAGATCATCGTGGCCTTGAGCTGCCGGTGGAGCTTGCTGATCTCGGCCCGCATCTGGACCCGGAGCTTGGCGTCGAGGTTGGAGAGGGGCTCGTCGAAGAGGAAGACGTCGGGGTCGCGGACGATCGAGCGGCCGACCGCCACCCGCTGCCGCTGGCCGCCGGAGAGGGCCTTCGGCTTGCGGTCGAGAAGCTGGGGGATGTCGAGGATCTTGGCGGCGGCTTCGACCTTCTTCCTGATCTCTTCCGGAGGGACCTTGCGGAGCTTCAGGCCGAAAGCCAGGTTCTGGCGGACGGTCATATGGGGGTAGAGGGCGTAATTCTGGAAGACCATCGCGATGTTCCGGTTCTTCGGCGGCAGGTCGTTGACCAGCTTATCGCCGATGTAGATCTCGCCCTCGGTGACCGTCTCCAGGCCGGCGATCATCCGCAGGACGGTGGATTTCCCACAGCCGGAGGGTCCGACCAGGACCGTGAACTCCCGGTCCGGGATTTCCAGGTCGATGCAGGGGACTGCCTCTACCCCCCCGGGGTAAACTTTCTTAACCTTGACGAGTTTGACACCGGCCATAACGATCTCCCGCGGTTACAGTAGTGAATAAATAAACAGGGACGGCAAAAGAGCGCCAATTAAAACCCGGGCATTACAAGTAGACCCGAAAACTATCGGGCCGACGAAGTAATCTCGATATTGATGAATTAACAGAAAAGGTTGCTTCTCCGTCTGAATCCGGAAATTAACATCTTTTCAGTTTGAGCTACCTTTTGTCAAGAACGGATCGAGTTCCATCTGGACCGGTCCGGCCGTTTCCAGCTCCACCGGGGAGATTGGGGACGGTTCATCAGTGATCTCCACCACCTCGCTGATCCGGTCCTGGTAGGTCAGCCTGACCCGAACCCTCTCCTTGCCCGCCGCCCGCAGGGTTTCCATCACCAGCTGCCGGGCCCGCTCGGGGTTGTTGCAGTCGAGACTGATGTGGGCGAGAAAGACGTCGCTCAGTTGGGCCCCCGTCTCCGTGGCCAGCAGGCCGGCGGCGGCCTGGTTGGAGAGGTGGCCCCGGGAGCTGCTGATCCGTTGCTTCAGGTGCCAGGGGCGGGTTCCGTTCAGGAGCTGGTCGGGGTCGTGGTTGGCCTCCAGGATCACCACCCGGGAGTCGCGCAACCGCTGCCGAACCAGCCGGGTGGGGATGCCGAGGTCGGTGGCCACCGTCACCGCCAGCCCGCCCTGGCTGATCACGAAGCCGACCGGGTCGCGGGCGTCGTGGAAGACCGAGAAGGGAAGGATGGTGAGATCTCCGATCTTCCAGGACTGTCCGTTGGTGAAGATCTTTACCTCGGCGCTCTCGGGGAGGTGTCCGGCCGCCGCCTCGGCGGTCTCCCGGTTGAGGTATACCGGCCGCCGGTGGCGGCCGGCCAGGGCTTTCAGCCCCCGGACATGGTCGGAGTGTTCGTGACCGATAACGATAGCGTTGATCTCACCGATCTCGATCCCCAGCTGGGCCAGGCACTCGATGGTCCGGCGGCCGCTCAGTCCCGCGTCGACCAGGATCCGGGTTGAAGGGGTGGCGACCAGGGTGCAGTTTCCCCGGCTGCCGCTGGCCAGTACGCAGATCTTTAATGACATAACCGTAGTTCCCTGTCTAAAGGCTGACTGATGTCCTTGCCGCTGGAAGGGATAATAAACCAGGGAGGGTTGGAACGCAAGCAACCTCCGCGCGCGACCCTTTCCCCGGTCTTGATTTCTCCCGGACTTTGTGGTGAAATCTCCTTCGGCCCGGGGATGAATCCCCGGGAATACCGACTTGATTGATTATGGATTTATCCCTCCAACAACTGGCACGTCCGGAGCAGCGGCTGGTTCTCTCTCCCCAGATGCAGCAGGCCGTCTTTCTCCTCCAGGTTCCGCTCCAGGAACTGCGGACCATCATCCAGCAGGAGATGGTCCAGAATCCGCTACTCGAGGAGAGGCTGGAACAGGTCCGCCCGGACCCGGAGCCGGCCGAGGAGACCCCGACCGAGAGCGGGCCCGAAGAGTTGGAATTTGAGGCCGAGATCGACCGTCTGGTTTCTCTCGACGACGATTGGAAGGAGTATTTCTTCCAGGATGAGATCTCCGCCCCGGTCCGCTACCAGGCGCCCGACGAGGAGAAGCAACGCTTCCTGGAGGAGTCGATAACCCGGAGCGAATCCCTGACCGAGCACCTGCTGCGGCAGCTCAACACCGCCCTGACCACGGAGCGGGAAAGGGGGATCGGGGAGATCATCATCGGAGAAATCGACTCCAACGGTTACCTGACCGAATCCCTGGAATCGATCGCCCGCCAGGCCGCCGCCGAACCGGGGGAGGTGGAGGCCGTCCTCTCCCTGATTCAGACCTTTCATCCCGCCGGGGTGGGGGCCCGGGATCTCCCGGAGTGCCTCCTCCTCCAGGTCCGGGCCCGCGAGCACCCCGATCCCCTCGCCTCCGAGATCATCCGGCGTTTCCTTGAGGACCTGGGCAGTCATCGCTATCCCCAGATCGCCCAGGCCCTCCAGACCACCCCGGAGCAGGTCCAGCGCGCGGCCGAGTTCATCGCCACCCTGAACCCGAAGCCGGGGATGATCTTCGATCACGACCAGACCACCTACGTCACCCCCGATATCTTCCTGGAGAAGGACGATGAAGAGGACGACTACCGGATCGTCTTCAACCGGGACTATACCCCTCGCCTTCGGATCAGTTCCCGCTACCGGAAGCTCCTCTCCGATCCCGATACCCCGCAAAAGACCAAGGAGTATGTTCGGGAGAAACTCAAGGCCGGCCTCTGGCTGATTCGGAACATCGATCTCCGCCGCCAGACCCTGCAGCGGATCGCGGAAGAGATCGTCCGCCGCCAAAAGGACTTCTTCGACCGGGGCCTGGCGCACCTCCGTCCGCTGAAGATGGTCGAGGTGGCCGAAGCCGTCGGAATTCACGAATCCACGGTCAGCCGGGCGGTGGCGAACAAGTATATCCAGTCCTCCCGCGGGGTTTTTCCCCTGCGATTTTTCTTCACCGGTTCCACCACCACTGCCGGCGGAGGGGAGATCGCCGCGCCCCATCTGAAGAAGATCCTGGAGGAGATGATCGGCGAGGAGGATCCCCGCTCCCCGCTGAGCGACCAGGATCTGGCCAACCGGCTGGCCGACCGGGGGATTCCGCTCGCCCGTCGGACCGTGGCCAAGTACCGCAACTCCCTGAAGATCCCCCCCGCGCATCGGAGGAAGCGGTGGGGAGGGGGAGTAAGGACGGTAAGCAGTAAGCGGTAAGCAGTGAGCGGGACAGGCAAAGCGCATAGCACCTGGGCCCTTGGCGGCAGGCGCTCCCCCCGGGCGCTATGCGCCATGCTCTATGCGCGCCCTCCGGGCGCTCTGCGCTCTGCGCTTCACCGGCTTACCGGTACATCCCCGGACTTGCCCCAGAAGACCTTGGTCACATCCTTGATGAACCAGTAACCGGTGGGGGTGTGGTAGGCTGCGATGTCGGTGGTCCCATCGGTGTTGTAGTCCCCGGGGACCGAGTCGATAAACCCTGATATATTTCTCAAGCGCGGGAGAACTTTGCCCTTGCCTTCCCGGCAGGATTCCGCCATTAATCCTGCGTAGACCCGGAAGCCAACCCCGGCGGTAACGACCCCGATGCTTGCCCGAACCTCCATCATCATCCTGGTTTTCTTGGCGGGGGTGGAGTTCTCTCCCGCGGGGGCGGTCAGTTTCAAGATCGATTACGGGATGAGCTACCAGGAGCGCCTCTTTTCCTCCGGGGGCAATAATTACGACGCCCGGCAGCTGCAGTTATTCCTCCAGCCCGCCATCGGCCTGGGCAAGGGGTGGCGGGCCTTTCTCCGCCTGGGCTACAGCAACCTTGACTACGACTATCCCGATCAGGGGAAGAGTTCCTACAACCGGTGGGGATATACCTGGGGGGGCGGAGTGGGCTGGACCCCCTGGAGCTGGTCGGGTCTCTATCTCGATACCGAGGCCGGCTACTTCCAGACCCGGACTTCCAGCTCGACCCGCCGGGGGGATTACCTGAACTGGGGGGTCGACCTCCGGCTGGGCTGGAACCCGGGACCGGTGGACGTCTTCCTGGGGGCGGCCTACGACGACGGGATCATCGAGGACGACTCCCGCGAGGACTCCTCCGGCGGCGACTACCGGCTGCAGGACCCCTGGAACCTCTTTGCCGGCCTCCGGCTCAACCTCCCCATTCTCCCCCGGTTGCACGGTCGCTACTACTTCCTGAAAGACCACCTGGCCGTACTCGGCCTGAGCTACGAGTTCTGACCATCGGGTCCGGCCGGGTCCATTGGTGCATTCTCCCTCCGCGACCGCAGTATCTCGACGATCTTGTCGAAGAGGGCCCGGGCGAAGATGGAATGCCCGAAGGGATTGGGGTGATGGTCGCGGGCGGCGGTGGATCCCCGGTTCGAAACCCGGCGTCCCTCCGCCGGAATTTCAGACGGTCAGTTCCGCGACCTTCTTCAGCAGGAGCTTCGGATCGATCGGCTTCTCGATGAACTCGGTGACCGGGAGGTAGATGTCGTCGATGTCCTGCCGGGAGAAGCGGGAGAGGAAATCTCCCTCCTGGTTGACGCTGGTCAGCATCAAGATCGGGATCTGCCCGATCTCCCCGTCGTGGCGGATCGTTCTCGCCATCTTGAAACCCGCCTCCTGGTCGCCCGGAAACATCACGTCGAGGATGATCAGGGCCGGCTGGAAACTCCGGATATTCTCGACCAGGTTCTCCGGGTCGTTCTGGGATCCCACCTCGTGCCCGGCCGCCTTCAGGGTGATGGACAGGAAGGCGACGATGTCCGTGTCGTCGTCGACGATGTAGATCTTCATATTACCTTCTCCAGGTTGCTGCTCGATTTTGAAAATGCATTCTGTATCGGTTGCCGTTGCAACGTTGATTGCGATTATGACTCAAAATATCCGATTTTGAATATCCAATAACCAACAAGGAATGTCCAAGATTCAAGTTCCTCTTTTCCTTCTTCCTTGGATATTCCTTGTTGGTTATTGGATATTGGATTCTCTCCATCCGGCCAATATTTTGCCGACTTCGGGAAACGGCGCCAGGGCCCGGCGGAAGATTCCGTGACAGTAGGCAAGGGTGATCCCGTAGTTGGTGACCGGTACTGCGGCCCGCTCGCACTGCATTATCCGCGAGAGCACCTCGCGGCGGTTGAACATACAGGAACCGCAGTGAATAACCAAGCTGTAATCGGCCAGGTCGCCGGGGAAATCGTGGCCGGGGACGACCCGGAAATCGAGCCGGCGGCCGAGCCGTTTTTCCAGGAGGCGGGGGATCTGGACCCGCCCGATATCGTCGCCGATCGGGTGGTGGGTGCAGGCCTCGGCGATCAGGACCCGGGCCCCGGGTTTAAGCCGCTCGATGGCCTGCGCCCCGGCGGCGAAGGTCGCCAGGTCCCCCTTAAGCCGGGCGAAGAGGATCGAGAAGGAGGTCAGGGGGACATCCTCCGGGGTCTCCCGGGAGACCGGCCCGAAGGCCTGGGAGTCGGTCACCACCAGGGCGGGGGGGGAGTTCAGGTTCTTCAGCGCGTGGGCCAGTCCGCTCTCCTTGACCACCAGGGCCGCCGCGTCGTGGTCGAGGAGGTCCCGGATGGTCTGGACCTGGGGGAGGATCAGCCTTCCCTTGGGGGCCTCGAGGTCGATCGGGACCACCAGGATCACCGTCTCCCCCGGCCGGACCAGGTCCCCGGCGATCGGCCTCGCGGCCAGGAAGTCCGCCGGGAGGTTCTCGATCAGGAGCCGCTTGAAGAGGTCGATCCCCGCCCCCCGGCTGGCCTCCGCTTCCATCCAGGAGATTTCCCGCCGTTCCAACGATTCGGTCAGATCGGGCTCGGGCCGGGACAGGTCGGATTTGTTGAAGACGACGATCGCCGGGACTCCATCCTTCCGGAACTTTTCGAGCAACTCCTCCTCGAATTCGCCCCAGTCCGAGGCCTCGGCGATGACCACCGCCAGGTCGGTCCGCTCGATCGCCTTCCGGGTCCGGGCGATCCGCTGCTCGCCCAGGGCGCCGAGGTCGTCGATCCCCGCGGTGTCGATGAAGAGGACCGGCCCGACCGGGAGGAGTTCCATCGCCTTTTCCACCGGGTCGGTGGTGGTGCCCGGGGTGGCGGAGACGATGGAGACGGTCTGCCCGGTCAGGGCATTGAGGAAGGAGGATTTGCCGACATTGCGCCGGCCGAAGATCCCGATCTGCAGCCTCATTCCCTTGGGTGTCTTCATAGAATTATTTCCACTCCCCACTGCCTGCTACCCGCCCCCTCTTTAATCCACTAATTACACGAATTACCACTAATTTTTTTATGGAGTCCTCTACCTTGGCCTCTTTCAATCCACAGATTACACTGATTGCTCAGATCCGAGTGTCACGTCCTGATTTTAAGTTGTCACTTTCTATTGATTATAACGCCATCAAGAGGCCCCGGTGATTCTCCCCCTAAAGCCGGACCGGGCGCGGGGCTGCGATGTTTCACCCCTTTGGGGTAAGGTTGCCGATTTCCCGGGCACCTGACACCAGGATCGTGATGCTTTACTCTTCCGCGGTGAAAGGCAAGGACGCCAACGGCGTCCAACATCATAGCCCGGAGCAAAGCCCCGGGGATTTGCGGATTCCAAAATATTTATTTATGCACCCTGAAGGAGGCTGGCCGACAAATACCAAATTGTCATCGCGAGGAGTGGAGCGACGAAGCGATCTCAACTTGTGGACGGAGTGGCTTGTCTATCAATAGGTTGAGATTGCTTCGGCCCCTCCGCTTCGCTTCGGGGCCTCGCAATGACCAAAAATCGGCGGAATTGACAATTGTCGGACAGCCTCGAAAGGGTGCCACATCTAATCATTCTTCAACTTATGCTTCTTGCCCGCAATATGGCCGCCGCCCGGAAATTCGCGGTTAATCGATTTTCAATCCAGTTCTCTTGAAGAAGTGCGGTGAGTCTCCCCAGCGGTCGGGGACGACCTTTTCGGGCAGGCCGGCGAAGAGTTTCTCCAGGGCGGGGATGGAGTCGGTCGCGACGTCACCGTCCGGTTTTCCCTCATAGAGCGAGTAGGCGCCCCGGTACCGGGCGGGGGTGAAGTTGGGCATCACCACGTTGGCCCCGGCCCTCACCCCCCGCCGCCAGCCGTCGGGGCTCAGTGTCTGGAGCGAGGTGGCGGCGGCGATGTTGATCTCCGGCATCAGCAGCCGGCAGGCCGCGATCATCTTTAGGCCGAGCTCGAGCTGGCGGGCGGGGTTGAAATCCCGGACCCGCCCGGCCAGAGGGGTGTCGCGGTGGGGGATGTAGGGCCCCATCCCGATCATATCGACGTCGATCTCTTTCAGAAAGAGGGCGTCCCCGGCCAAATCGTCCGCGGTCTGCCCCGGGAGCCCGATCAGCATCCCGCTCCCCACCTGGTAGCCGATCCGGCGCAGGTCTTCCAGGCAGCGCCGCCTCGCCCCGTGATCGTGGTCGGCCGGATGGTATCTCCGGTAGAGTTCCGGGCTGGAAGTTTCGATCCGCAGCAGGTAGCGGTGCGCCCCGGCCTCGAACCAGCGCCGGTAGGTATCGTGGTCCTGTTCGCCCAGGGAGAGGGTGATCCCGATCCCGCCCTCCGTCTCCGACTTCAGCCTCCGGACTAGCCGCTCCACCATCCCGGCGAACTCCGGGTCGGCCCGTTCCCCGGACTGGAGGACAACGGACCCGAACCCCCTCCGGTAGGCCCGCCGGGCCGCATCAACGATCTCCTCCTCTTCCATCAGGAAGCGATCGACCCCGGCGTTGCTCTTCCGGATCCCACAGTAGGAGCAGTCCTTCCGGCAGATGTTGCTGAACTCGACTATCCCCCGCAGGTAGATCTCCCGGCCCACCGTCCTCTCCTTGAGATCGGCCGCCCGGCGGAACAGCTCCGCCGTCTCCTCCGGAGTGGTGGACTCGAGCAGCCGCCGAACCTGTTCCCGGTTGAGGACAGCCGTATGATTGTGCCCGTCAACCTCGGATCTCCGGTCATCGGTAGTCCGACTCTCGGCAGTCGGGCTATCGTCGACCCGACTCTCGGTAGTCCGGTCATCGGCGGCCCGGCCGTCCACCCCCCGGTCATTGCGAGGAGCCCGAACGTCATCCCCCTCCCGGTCATTGCGAGGAGCGAAGCGACGAAGCAATCTCAACCTGTTGGCGAGGGCCATCTTCAATTCTCAATCAGAGATTGCTTCGTCGGCCCGAAATTTTTCGGGCCTCCTCGCAATGACAAAAGTTTGTGCGAGCGGTTTCTTGCCAAGTAGGCATCAGAAATAGAGATCCCGCTCCCCGCTCCGCTCGATCCGCTCCAGCCGCCGTCCGGCCTCCCGACGGATCTCGGCGTCCCCGATTCCGGCCAGTTCCCGGGCGATCAACTTCTTCCCCACCTCCTGGGTGGACGGCGGGGCGTAGTCCTCCAGGTACTCGTCGAGGGTGAGCAGGGCGTTGGGGGTGCAGAAGTTCCGGATGAACCCGGGGACGGCATACTCCATAAACTGTACCCCGGTCCTCCCCAGCCGGTAGCAGGCGGTGCAGAAGCTGGGGATGAAGTCGCGGTCGATCAGGTCCCGGAGTATTTCGTCCATCGGCCGGACGTCGCCGATCTCGAACTGTTCCTTCTTCAGGTTCTGCTTCTCCCGGCTGGTGTAGCCGGCCAGCTCGATCCGGGTGCCGGCGTCGATCTGGGAGACCCCGAACTCCATCACCTCCTGCCGGATATGGGCCGGTTCCCGGGCGGTCAGGATCATCCCGGTGTAGGGGACCGCCAGCCTTAAGATCGCCACCAGTCGCTTGAAGTCCCGGTCGGAGACCAGATACCGCTCATCCAGTTTCACCCCGTGGGCCGGACGGAGCCGGGGGAAGCTGATGGTGTGGGGACCGCAGCCGAAGCGGTCGGCGAGAAAGCGGGAGTGGGTGACCAGGCCGAGGACCTCGAACCGCCAGTCGTAGAGGCCGAAGAGGGCCCCGATCCCCACGTCGTCGCAGCCCGCCTCCCAGGCCCGGGTCAGGCCGTCAAGGCGGTAGAGGTAGTCCCCCTTGCGGGTTTGCGGGGGGTGGAAGACCCGGTAGGTGGGGTGGTGGTAGGTCTCCTGGAAGATCTGGTAGGTCCCGATCCCCGCCGCCTTTACCTGCCGGTAGCCGTCGTAATCGAGCGGGGCCGCGTTGATGTTCACCCGGCGGATCTCGCCCCGGCCGTGCTTGACCGAGTAGACCTTCCTCACCGTCCGGGCGATGAACTCGGGGTCGTAGTCGGGGTGTTCCCCAAAGACCAGGATCAACCGCTTGTGCCCGGCCGCCTCCAGGGCCCTGACCTGCTCCTCGATCTCCTCCTCGCTCAGGGTCTTGCGGACCGTGGTCTTCAGGCTGGACCGGAAGGCGCAGTATCCGCAGTCGTTGATGCAGTAGTTGCCGATGTAGAGCGGGGCGAAGATGACGATCCGGTTGCCGTAGACGTCCCGCTTGAGCCGCCGGGCGGCGGCGAAGATTTTCTCGGTGAGTTCCTCCGAATCTGCAGCCAGCAGGACCGCGGTCTCCTCGACCGTGAGGGGTAACTTCTCCAGGCTCTTGGCGATGACTTCCCGGACCCGGACCGGGTCCCCGGCAGTTTTGGCCAGGATCCCCTCGATCCGGCCGTCGTCGATGAAGTCGATGGCGTTTTTCGATAATTCTCGCATCTGATTATTCCTCTGGATTTTTCAGGCGGACGGTGAAGGTCGATCCCCGCTCAGGTTCGCTCTCCACCTCGATCTCACCGTCGTAAAGTTCCACCAGCCGCTTCAGGATCGAGAGTCCCAGGCCGCTGCCCAGGACGTCCTTCGTCCGCTTGTCCTTCAGGCGGACAAATTCGCCGAAGAGCTTCTCCCGTCCCTCCGGAGAGATCCCGACCCCGGTGTCGCTGACCGCGATGGTCGTCTCCGGGCCCTGGCGGGAGAGGCTGACCCTGACCCGGCCGCCTTCCCGGTTGTACTTGACGGCGTTGCTGATCAGGTTGTTGAGGATCATCGCGACCTCTCCCCGATCGGCCCGGATCGACAGCCGCTCGGGGGAGTCAAGCTCGGCCGTGATCCCTCGCCTGTCGGCCTCGCCGGCGGCCAGGTCGAGAGCCTCCCGCGCCGCCGCGGCCAGATCCACCTCCTCCAGGGTCCGCTCTTTCTTCCCCGACTCCAGCCGGGTCATATCTAAGAGGTCGGAGATGAGTTTCTTCATCTGCTCCAGCCGGAGCAGGCTCCGGCCTACCACCTCCCCGTACCGGTCGAGTTCTCCGCCCAGCGTTCCGTCGCGGAGGATATAGAGGGCCCCGGCCACGGCGTTGAGGGGGGCCTTCAGCTCGTGGCCGAGGACCCGGACGAACTCGAAGCGGACCTGTTTCTTCTCCGCCTCCAGTTCCTTCGCCCGCCGGGCCAGGAGGATCGCCCCGGCGGCCTTGCGGACGGTGTGCTTGATATCGGCCGGGGTGAAGGGCTTGGTCAGGAAGTCGTAGGCGCCCTGCCGGGTGGCGGCGATCGCGGTCTCGATCGAGGCGTAGGCGGTGATAATCACCGTCAGCATCTCCGGGGCGCTCCCCCCGACCCGTTTCAGTACCTCCAGGCCGTCGATGTCCGGGAGCTTGTAGTCGAGCAGAAGAATCTCCGGCGGCCCGGCGGCGATCGCGGCGACCGCCGCTTCCCCGGTGGCCGCAGTCTCCACCCGGAAGCCGACCTCCTCGTCGATGTCGGTGGGCCGGACGCGGAAGTTCTCCAGCGCCCGCTCGATCCCGCTCAGCATCCCCGGCTCGTCGTCGACCGCGAGTATCTTTAAGGTGATCATTTTCGGATCTCGATGTGATTAAGTGGGTTGAACGTTCTGTTATCTGTCTTGAAGAACGTAATCAGTAACCGGTAATCAGTAACCGGTGATCGGTAATCAGTAATCGGTAAGCAGTAATCAGTAGCCGGGCCCACTCCCCGGTCATGGCGAGGACCCCGAACGCCGTCCCTCCCCAAGTCATTGCGAGGACCCCGAACGCCGTCCCCCCCGGTCATTGCGAGGAGCCCGAACCGTTCCTCCCCCAGTCATTGCGAGGAGCCCGAACGCCGTCCCTCCCCCAGTCATTGCGAGGAGCCCGAACCGTTCCTCCCCCAGTCATTGCGAGGAGCCCGAACGGAGTGAGGGGGACGAAGCAATCTAATCTCCTGAGTGAGATTGCTTCGTCGCTTATTGACCCGAATGAATTCGGGTCAAACGCTCCTCGCAATGACCGGTCCCAGCTCCCCGGGCGCTATGCGCTATGCCCTTTGCGCTCTGCCCTATGCGCTCTGCCCCGGTCGCTCTGCGCTATGCCCTTTGCGCTCTGCCCTATGCGCTCTGCCCCGGTCGCTCTGCGCTATGCTCTTTGCGCTCTGCTCACTGCTCACTGATTACTGATTACTGCTTACTGCTTACTGCTTACTGCTCACCGTCCCCATAAGCTTCTCCAGTTCCCCTAAGATCTGCTCCGGCCGGACGGGCTTGTCCAACAGCAGGTCGGCCTTGATCCAGCTCCGCTCCTCCCGGGTGATGGCCGCGAACTCGATCCCCGTCTCCCCGGCCACCCCGGTGACGATGATCACCGGCAGGTCCGGGTAGAGCTTCTTCGCGCGGTAGCAGAGCATGAACCCGGCGTCGTCCTCCTCGAGCATCAGGTCGGCGACCACCGCGTCCGGCCGGGTCCGCGCCAGCAGTTCCTCCGCCTCGCCCCGGCTCTCGGCCCGGATGGTCCGGTATCCGGCGTTGGTCAGGATCAGCTCCAGCTGGAGCAGGAAATCCTGGTCGTCATCCACGACCAGGATGGTCTTCTGGGATGGTTCGGTCATAACTTGTCTTCCCCTGGCTCCTTTCTCGGCAGGTTGATGGTGAATCTGGTTCCGGTCGGCCCGGCGGCGGGGTCGGCGTTCGACTCGACGGTTATCTCCCCTCGGTGCATCTTGATGATCCCGTAGGTCACCGCCAGGCCCAGCCCGGTACCCTTCCCGATCTGCTTGGTGGTGAAGAAGGGCTCGAAGATCTTCGAGAGGTTCTCGGCGGGGATCCCCACCCCGGTGTCGGCGACCGTGATCGTGACCGTCTCCGGCCGGTCGGCGGTGGCGACGGTGATCTCCCCGCCCTCCGGCATCGCCGCCAGGGCGTTGGTCAGGAGATTGGTCAGGACCTGGATGATCTGCTCCCGGTCCACCTCCGCCACCGGGTCGGCCATCGCGTCTTCCGTCCTCACCCGGACGCCTTCCGGGGCGGGGACGAGAGTGATCGCCTTGGCCGCCAGTTCCCGGATGTCCGCCGGCTCCCGCAGGACCTTGTTCTGGCGGGAGAAGTGGAGCAGCCCGAGGACGATCTTCTTGCAGCGGTCGGCCTGCTCGACGATCATCTTCACGTCGTTCTTCAGTCGGCTCTCCTCCTCGAGGTCCTCCAGCATCAGGTGGGCGTACATCAGGACCACCCCCAGGGGGTTGTTGACCTCGTGGGCGATCCCGGCGGCCAGCTGGCCCATACTGGCCAGCCGCTCCGACTGCATCAGCGCCTCCTGGGTGGCGGCCAGCTCTCGGTTGGACTGGGCCAGCTCGCCCACCGTCAGGTTGAGCCGGTCGATGGTGTAGGGGAGGCACATCTCGCTTTCGGCCAGGCCTTTGAGGATCGCGGCCGCGTGCTCCCGGCAGGATCCGTAGCCGCAGGCCCCGCAGTTCAGCTCGTCTTCCGGCTTGAACTTCCCCATCCTCTGCAGGATGGCGGTGATCTCCTCGCCGGCCGGCTGCTGCAGCCTCTGGTCGAGATCGGTATAGGAGCGGGAGAGGTCGAGGTCCCGGAAGGTCTCCCGGGGATCCTCCTCTGCCGCCCCCTCCGCTTCCCGGGCCCGCCGGCGGGCGTAATCGCTGACCCGGCCCCGCCGTCGGAAGAGGGGGTCGTCGGTCTCCATCCCCGCCCCCATAATGCAGCCGTCGCAGGCCAGGATCTCAAGCAGCCGGGTGCGCATCCCCCCGGTTTTGAACTCCTCGATGGCGGAGGTGAACCTTCGGCCGCTGGCGGTGACCACGTCGCTGGTCAGCAGATCCTCCTTGAGGTCGGCGGCCTGGAGCAGCCCCCCGTGGAGGGGGAAGAGGGTGCCCAGCCCGCCCCGGGGCGGGTCGAAGTCGGAGGGGGTGACGGCGTCCGGCGTCAGCGCGTCCTCCCGGAACATCCGGCGCAGTTCGACGAAGGTGATCACCTCGTCGATCTCCCCCTCGATCAGCCCGTCGCGCGACTCGATCTTCTTGGCGGTGCAGGGGCCGATGAAGACCACCCGGATCTCCTCCCCGGCGGTCTTCCGCAGGGCCCGGGCCGCAGCCGCCATCGGGGAGGCGATCGGGGCCAGCCGGCCGATCAGGTCGGGATGGTACTTCTCGACGTAGAGGACCACCGCCGGGCAGGAGGTGGCGATGAACGGCCCTTCTTCCTCTTCCAGGAGCCGCCGGTAGCGGTCGGCGACCAGGTCGGCGCCGAAGGCCACCTCGTTGACCCGGGCGAATCCCAGCTTCCTGATCATCCCGACCAGGATTCGGAAATCGTACTCCGAGAACTCGGCCGGGAAACTGGGGGCGACGATCGCCGTCACCGGCCGGTCCCCGGCCAGGAGCCGGCGGGCCTCATCCGTGGTGTCGACGATGATCTTCGCCCCCTGGGAGCAGACCCGCACGCAGTTGCCGCAGCCGATGCACCGGTCGTGGAGCACCGTGGCCTGGCCGTCGATAATCCGGATCGCCTTGGCCGGGCACTCGCGGACGCAGGTGTAGCAGACCCGGCAGAGGTCGGGGGCCGTCCGGACCGCCTTGAAGATGGTGTAGTCCTTCGTGATCATCGGCTTGAAAAATTTCCCCTCAGGTCACCACCTCACGGCGGTGGTAGCCGGTGTGGAGCAGGCGGTGGCTCTGCTTTCCCAGCGGTTCCCCCAGGAAATCCCGGTAGATGCGCTGGATCGAGCGGTTGTTGTGGGAGACCCGCACCTTCTCCGTCCGGTCCATCCGGTAGAGGCATTTCATCCGCTCCACCAGGGCGGCCTGGTCGATCCCGACCGGCTGACCGCCCCCGTTGAGGCAGCCGCCGGGGCAGGTCATCACCTCGATGAAGTGGGGCTTGCGCAGCCCCGCCTTGATCTCGTCGATGAGTTTCCGGGCGTAGCCGACCCCGTTGGCCGCCGCCACCCGCAGCTCCAGGTCGCCGATGGCGACGGTCGCCTCCTTGATCCCCTCCATCCCGCGCAGGGCGTTGATCCGGGGGTCGGCCATATCCCGCCCGGTCAGGAGGTAGTGGGCGTTGCGGACCGCCGCCTCCATCACCCCGCCGCTGGCGGCGAAGAGCTTGCCCGCCGTGGTCCTCTCCCCGAAGGGGGTGTCGGCGGTCTCCGGCTCGATCCGGTTCAGGTCGATCCCCCGCATCCGGATCATCCTCGCCAGCTCCCGGGTGGTCAGGACGGCATCGATGTCCGGCAGCCCCCCCCGGCCCATCTCCGGCCGGCCGGCCTCGAACTTCTTGGCCGTGCAGGGCATCACCGCCACCGAGAAGATCTTCGCCGGGTCGATCCCCTCCCGCTCGGCGAAGTAGGACTTGATCACCGCCCCCATCATCTGCTGGGGGCTCTTGCAGGTGGAGAGGTTGGGGATGAACTCCGGGTAGAACTCCTCGACGAACTTGACCCAGCCCGGCGAGCAGCTGGTCATCATCGGCAACACCCCGCCGTTCCTGATCCGGTCCACCAGCTCGGCGCTCTCCTCCATAATCGTCAGGTCGGCGGAGAAGGCGGTGTCGAAGACCCGGTCGAAGTTGAACCGCCGCAGCGCCGCCACCAGGGAGCCGGCGATGTCCTTCCCCGGCGGGACGCCGAACTCCTCACCCAGCGTGATCGAGATCGAGGGGGCGTGCTGGACGACCACGAACTTATCCGGGTCGGCCAGGGCCTCCATCACCGGCTTGATCGAGCTCTGCTCCCTCAGGGCCCCGGTGGGGCAGACCCGGATGCACTGCCCGCAGAAGACGCAGCTGCTGATGTTGATCCCCTCCCCGAAGGCGGTGGAGATCCGGGTCCGGCTGCCCCGGCCGGAGAAGTCGATCGCCGCCACCGACTGGACCTCCTCGCAGATCCTCACGCACTTCCCGCAGAGGACGCACTTGGCCGGGTCCCGCTCGATCGCCGGGCTGGAGATGTCGAGGTGGGCGACCGTCTTCCCCCCCGAGTAGCGCCGTTCCCGGACCCCCAGCTCCTCGGCCAGTTCCTGGAGCCGGCAGTCTCCGCTCCTCACGCAGTAGAGGCAGTCGTCGGGGTGGTCGGCCAGGAGCAGCTCGACAATCGTCTTCCGCGCCCGTACCGCCCGGGGCGAGTGGGTCAGGACCTTCATCCCCTCGGTGGCCGGGGTGGCGCAGCTCGGGGCCAGCCCGGAGCGGCCCTCGATCTCCACCACGCAGAGCCGGCAGGCCCCGGTCGGGGTCATCCCCTCGATGTAGCAGAGGGTGGGGATGTCCCACCCCGCCCGGCGGATGACCGGCAGGAGCATCTCGCCCTTCTCGGCCTCGGCCGGGCGGCCGTTGATCTCGAGGTTGATCTTCATTCGCGGATCACCGCTCCGAACTTGCAGGTTTCGTAACAGGCCCCGCAGCCGGTGCACTTGTCCTGGAGGATGTAATGCATCCGCTTGGCCGTGCCCTTGATCGCCTCCGCCGGGCAGTTCCGGGCGCAGAGGGTGCAGCCGACGCACTTGTCGGGGTCGATCCGGAAGGTCAGCAGTTCCCGGCAGGCCCCGGCCGGGCAGCGGCGATCGTAGACGTGGGCCTCGTACTCGTCCCGGAAGAAGCGTAGCGTGGACAGCACCGGGTTGGGCGCGGACTGCCCCAGCCCGCAGAGACTGGTATCCTTGATCGTCTCCGCCAGCCGCTCCAGGTACATCACGCTCTTGAACCGCTGGAGCGCGTCCCGTCCCGACCCGCGCCGTCGGGTGGTGATGGAGGTCAGGGTCTCGAGCATCCTCCGGGTCCCCTCCCGGCAGGGGATGCACTTGCCGCAGGACTCGCGCTGGATGAAATCCATAAAGAACTTGGCCACGTCCACCATACAGGTGTCCTCGTCCATCACCACCAGCCCCCCGGAGCCCATCATCGCCCCCACGGTCTTGAGCGACTCGTAGTCGATGTCGATATCCAGGTGCTGTTCGGGGATGCAGCCTCCCGAGGGACCCCCGATCTGGACCGCCTTGTACTTCTTCCCCCCGGCGATCCCGCCGCCGATATCGAAGATGATCTTCCGCAGCGGGGTGCCCATCGCCACCTCGACCAGGCCGGTCCGGGCGATCTTGCCCGAGAGGGCGAAGACCTTGGTCCCCTTGCTGGCCGGGGTGCCGGTCCGGGCGAACTCTTCCGGGCCTCCGGCCAGAATCCCGGGCAGGTTGGCCAGGGTCTCCACGTTGTTGATCACGGTCGGCTTGCCGAAGAGGCCGGAGACGGCGGGGTAGGGGGGGCGGGGTCGGGGCATCCCGCGCTTCCCCTCGATGCTGTGGATCAGGGCCGTCTCCTCGCCGCAGACGAAGGCACCGGCCCCCATCTTGATCCTGATCTCCAACTTCATCCCGCTGTCGAGGATGTTGTAGCCGAGCAGCCCGTACTCGCGGGCCTGTCCGATCGCCGCCTTCAGCCGCTCAATCGCCAGGGGATACTCCGCCCGGATGTAGACGTAGGCCCGGGTGGCCCCGATCGCGTAGGCGGCGATGGCGATCCCCTCCAGCAGCCGGTGGGGGTCGCCCTCGATTACCGCCCGGTCCATAAAGGCCCCCGGGTCGCCCTCGTCGGCATTGCAGATCAGATACTTCTGGTCGGCGGTCGCCTCCAGGGCCACCCGCCACTTCTTCCCGGTCGGGAAACCGCCGCCGCCCCGGCCCCGGAGTCCGCTCGCCTCCACCGCCCGGCAGAGTTCCTCCCGGGTCCGGTTGCGGACGGTGTCGGCGAAGGCTCGCCAGCCGCCGCGGGCGATGTACTCGTCGATCGACCCCGGGTCGATCACCCCGCAGTTTTCCAGGACCAGCCGGGTCTGGTCCCGGAAGAAGGGGTGCCCGTCGAGATAGGGCAGGTCCGGCCAGTCCTTCCCCTCTCCCTCCCGGTACTGTCCCAGGAGGAGATCGGCGGGGATCTCCCCGCCGATCGCTTCCGCCACCCGGGCGGCGTCCGCCTCGGTCACCCGGGCGAAGGAGAGGCGGGATCTTCCCGGCAGCTGGAGGTCGACGATCGGCTCGGCCGAGCAGAGTCCCACGCAGCCGACCTCGACCAGGTCGGCGTCGATCTTCCGCTCGGTCAGTTCAGCCTTCAACGCCTCCAGGGTCCGGCCAGCCCCGGCCGCCAGGCCGCAGGTCCCGGCCCCGACGAAGATCACCGGCCGATCAAGCGTCTCCCGCTTTAGGACGGAGACACGCCCGCGGATTTTTTCGGCGCAGCTTGCGTCTTCGTGGCAGAGCGGCCCGCCGGTCAGACAGGCGACCCGGTCCGGGCAGGGGGTCTCCAGGCTGTGCCAACACTTATCGCAGCATTTCTCTGTCAGTTTAAGGTTCACTTGCTATGTTGCCCAAAGCTCAGTTTCGCGCTTCAATGATCGATGACTTTTCAAGTACGCAGATAATGGAAGCAATCGCTTCATTACCAAAAGGTCTACTCAGTCAGTTTCCTTCCGCGAGCGGTACTTTTCCAGGATCGGCGGTATGTCGTCGCCGGAGAGGTTGGCGTGGAACTCGCCGTTGACCGAGATGACCGGTGCCAGGCCGCAGGCTCCGATGCAGGCCACCACCTCCAGGCTGAAGATCCCGTCCCGGGAGGTCTCTCCCGGCTTGATCTTCAGCTCCCGCTGCACCCGTTCGAGGATCGCCGCCGAGCCCTTGACGTGGCAGGCGGTCCCCCGGCAGACCTGGATGTGGTACTTCCCCAGCGGCTGGAACCGGAACTGGTTGTAAAAGGTGGCCACCCCGTAGATCTTGCTCGCCGGGAGGTTGAGCCGTCGGCCGATCGCCAGCACCGCCTCCCTGGAGAGGAACCCCTCCTCCTCCTGGACGCGCTGGAGGATCGGGATCAAAGAGTCCCGCCCCGCCCGTCCATATTCCTCGAGCAAGGCGGATATTCTGTCGGTGCTCGCCATCGTCTTCATATTTCTCGCTGTCTGATCTCTGGTTTGAGCATTATTCGTTAATTATTACGGCCCCGAATGACGTAAAGCCTGATGTCATTTCCCCGCACCCGAACCGTGTAAGCCTGGAGTTATGGCGAGGAACCCAGAATCGTGCAGATCCGAGGTCATTGCAAGCCGCCCCGCTCCGAGGTCATTGCGAGGACCCCCGAATCGTGCAAACCTGGTGTCATTGCGAGGAGGCCCGAATACTTTCGGGCCGACGAAGCAATCTCACTTCTTGCCGCGGATATTCAGCTTTCTCTACCCTTGCCTTTGAGTGATATTCCCCGCCGGGCCAGGTAGGCGATCTTCTCCAGGGCGCTCGCCATATCCATACTCTCGATGCTCACCTCTTCCGGAAGTCTCAGCGTCGCCGGGGCGAAGTTCAGGATCCCCCGCACCCCGGCCGCCACCAGGTCCTCGGCAACTTCCTGGGCCGCCGCGGCGGGGACGGTCAGGATCGCCACCCGGATCCCTTCTTCGCTGACTATCCGTTTCAGTTCTTCAATCGGGTGGGAGCGGCAGCCGTGGATCACCCGCCCGGTCTTGGCCGGGTCGGCGTCGAAGGCGGCCACGATCTTCAGCTTGGGGTGGTGGGCGGCAAAGAAAGGGAGCAGGGCCCGCCCCAGGTTCCCCAGTCCGACCAGAACGACCGGTTCCCCGGACGGGTTGTCGAGGACCTTCCCGATCGCCTCGATCAGTTCGTCGATGTCGTACCCTTTCTTGGTATTCCCCGAGCAGCCGATCTCCATCAGATCGCGCCGGACCTGGGCCGCCGAGGACCCGGATTTCTCCGCCAGGTGATGGGAGTACACCTTGGCCGTCCCGTCCGCCGCCATCGCGGCCAGGAGCCGGCGGTAGATGCTCAACCGCTCAATCGTCTTCCCCGATAGGTTCTTCACGCGCCTCTTCCTTTCTTTCTGCTCACGAATATTGTTTTGGCCAGGTTGTATCCAGCTTATTGTGAATCTAATCACAGCTAATATGGCACAACTCTCCCGGGTGTCAAGAAAAAATGAGAATTTTTCGGGGATTTTCCCCGGCCGGCCGTCAGGGGGGGGAGTAGGACATTCAGCGGACGGGAAGTTCAGGCGCGACTGGATCTGCCCTGAGATCTCGCTACAGGCAACAGATTTGTCAGGGATACTAAACAGGTAGCAGCCCGGCATCAAGCTGCATCCTTTCTGAAGGCCCGATTTCCCAGGTTTCTCTCAGGACAAGGTCACGCCACCTCTAATCTACACTCAGCATAAAAGAATGGGGGGGCTCCCACCGGGAGCCCCCCCATTCTTTTAAGCCGAAGGTCGGATTCGAACCGTATATCCCGGTCCCCCTTCAAAAACCGCTGTTTGTAATGGGTTACGTTACCTAGAGTAGCCTGGAATACCCTGGAACGGCCCCAAAATGCTACGATTTTACTACCGGAAATTGGTTGGTAAACCGGAGTGTTAGGCGCGGATTCTTCCGTTTGCAGGGGTAGAGAGGGATATAGGAAAGGGCCTCCATTAACTTTGCCCAAAGGAATCCGGGGGTTAAAAACAAGGTATATTTAGTAGCGGAGCGGTATCCGCTGAGCTAGGACAAAGGGCGCCCCCCCCGATACCGGGGAGCCGCCCTTGCTTTTGAACGCTCGTAAACCTGGAATTCGGCTGTAATTAAATACTATTATTGCTGTTTCACGGCATATATACTGATGGTCTGATCAATACACCTTGGCTAGCGTCTGGATATGTCGTATGAGAATTCTCCTGGTTGAAGATGATCCGGAAATCGCCCGTTTCGTTGTCCGGGGATTGAAACGGGAAACCTTCGCCGTGGATCACGCCAAAAACGGTGAAGACGGTCTCCATCTCGCCCTCACCGAAGACTACGATGCCGCCGTCGTAGATATTATGCTTCCCCGGCTGGACGGGATCTCGCTTATCCGGAAATTGCGAAGCGCCGGCCGGAACACCCCCGTCATCATCCTCAGCGCAAAGAGGTCAACGGAAGAGAAGGTCGAGGGCCTGCAATCGGGCAGCGATGACTACCTGGCCAAGCCCTTCTCATTTACCGAGCTCCTGGCCCGAATCCAGGCTCTGATCAGGAGAGCCACCGGCACCCCGGAGACCACCCGATTAAGGGTGGGAGATCTCCATCTGGACTTGCTCAAGCGGGAGGTGACAAGGGCCGGCCGAACAATCATCCTCCAGCCCCGGGAGTTTTCCCTCCTGGAATACCTGATGAGAAACGCTGGTCGTGTGGTGTCGAAGACCATAATCATCGAACACGTCTGGGATTACAATTTCGAACCACAGACCAATATCGTCGAGGTTAGTATCAGCCGGTTGCGGAATAAGATCGACCGGGATTTCGACCAGCCGATGATTCACACCATCCGGGGAGCGGGTTATGTGGTTAAGGAAAGTTCTTAAGCGACCCCGCACGGTTGCCTTCCGCCTCACCCTCTGGTACGCGGGAATTTTTCTGCTTGTGTCCGTTGGGGTTTTCTCCTCCCTATATTTCCTGGTCCATTCCTACCTGATTCAGCGGATAGACAGCTGGCTTGAAGCCGAGGTGGGAGAAAGCTTCGCCATGTTCAAGGAGGTGGGTCTGGAAGAACTGAAAGAAGATATCTCTGCCGAGGAATCGGCGATCGGAGAAGACAAGGTGTTCTTCCGATTGGTCACGGCGGAAGGAAGGGAAATCGCCGTTTCCGACCTCTCGGCCTGGGGGACCTTCTCCCTGGAAGAAACAATGTCCGGTCGGGTTAACGATTTTGCACCGGCTTATCAGACCGTCCTCTTCCCGGGAGACCAGCATGCAACTAGGATCGTTGAGGCCTTCATTACTCCGGGGGTGATTTTCCAGATGGGACAGAATATGAAGGCCGAAGACGAATTCATGAACCGACTGAAATTCATCTTCGCCTGCGTCGGCTTCGGGGCGGTGCTGCTCTCTTTTGGAATCGGTTGGTTTATGGCCCGGAGGGTTCTGGCCGGGGTGGAGAAAGTAACGCAGACCGCGAGACTCATCTCCAATGCTACCCTGGATAAGCGGGTTCCGCTCAAGGGCACCGATGACGAGATCGACCGTCTGGCCTCGACATTTAACAATATGCTGGAAAGGATCCAGACCCTGATCACTGGCATGAAGGAGATTAACGACAACATCGCCCATGAGTTAAGAAGTCCCATCACCCGGATCCGGGGGATTGCCGAGATGGCGCTTTCTTATGAATCATCCGCGGAGGAGTCTAAGGCGGCCGTCGCGAGCACTGTAGAGGGGTGCGATCAATTGTTGGCCATGATCAATACCATGCTCGATATCTCCGAAATGGAATCAGGTATCGGTAATGCGGATTTCTCGGTTATTGATATTTCGGAGATGGTCATAAAAGGCGGAGAGGTCTTCCGGCCGGTAGCCGAGGAGAATGGAATCGAATTATCCATCCAGATACCGCCCGCCGTAAGAATCCAGGGCGATATCAAGAAACTGCAGCGGGCCTTTGCCAACCTGATTGACAACGCCCTCAAACACACCCCACCGGGAGGGCACGTCTCTATCCTGGTGGAAGAAGTTGCCGATCTGATCGCGATATCCGTTCGTGATGATGGGGCAGGTATATCCCGGGAGCAATTGTCGTATATATTCGAGCGGTTCTACCGGGGTGATAATGAATCCAAGGAAGGCAGCGGGCTCGGACTCAGCCTGGCTCAAGCCATCATCCGTTTGCACGGCGGCGATATCGCTGTCGAAAGCCACTCTGGTATGGGTAGCACTTTCACCATTACTCTTCCCCGGTATTCCGTTAGATAGCCTATCCTGTTTTCCGGAACCTTGCTGAAATGTAATCTTCCGGAAACCTTCCTGTAATTCCTCGTCTGTTAATTTTCCCGGCGCAAGGTCGGAATGCGCCCGGGCGAATCTGGGGATCACCACCGGATTGCTCTTCGGGATACGTCTATTCCCATAGCCCGATCAAGTATATGAAAAACAAACCCTCAAGGTTCTGCCTCCTGATTCTGGGCTTCGCTGCATTAGCCGTGCTCCTCGGGTGGCTTATTGTTAACCGAAACCCCGATCGCTCCGTCCTCTGGGTGGGAAATTCCCAGGAATACCAGGCAGTCTGTCTTCAGATCTACCGCCAGGCTTTAGAGCAATTGAAGCAGGATGTTTTCGGTTTATCGAAACCGTGGGCGGTGGTTATGGATATCGACGATACCTGCCTGAGCACGGTCGACTACCAAAGAGCCGGGCGGTTACAGCGCCTTCCCATCTTAGGTTCTTCGTGGGAGGACTGGTGCCGCCAGGAGAGGGGGGTAGTGGTGCCCGGAGCGTTGGAATTCAGCGAAAAGGTTAGAGAACTCGGTGGCCTGGTCGTCCTCCTGACCGACCGGCGGGAAGAGTTACGGGCGATCACCGAAGATAACCTCCGGAGGGAAGGGATCATTTACGATGTTCTTCTTATGCGAAACAAGGATTCCGCCAAGCCCCAGTGGAGAGAATTTATCACCGGCGATGGAGGGATTCCGGGATTGGGACCAGTGGAAGTGGCTATGGTGATCGGGGACAAGATTGGCGACTTCTATGCGGGCGGCAACGATCGCGGTCACTACGACGATTGGGGGGCGAAATTCATCATTATCCCCAACCCGATGAAACCCACGAGTGAGGATGAATTGGAATGATTGTCCCTTTCGTCGCTTGGTTAGGAGAGAATTGATGGAAGTATCACCTACAGCCCGGAGGGGAATCCCGATCTGGGTGGTGACCGTTTGCCTGGCCGCCATCTTCTTCGGCATCAGGGGCCACGAACTGTGGACCCCGGACGAACCGAGAGTGGGGGAGATAGCGAGGGGGATGTCCGCCGGTTCTTCCTGGCTCGTCCCCCAACTTGCCGGCCGGCCATTTGTGGAGAAACCGCCCCTCTATTTCTGGCTCTCGGTCCTGATGGTAATGACCCTGGGGAAAGCAGTGGGGGTCACCGCCTCCCTCCGCCTGCTCCCGGCGATTTGCGGAGTTTTAACCCTGCTTGTTCTCTACCGGGCAGCCAGGCGATACCTCGGAAATCCCCAGGCCGTTGCCGCTGTCCTGGTTTTGGCTACGATGTACGGATTTTTCCATGCGACCCATTGGATAGTGGTCGATCCGCTACTGATGTTCCTGACCAGCGGTTCGGTTCTATTCCTTTTTGAAGGTCTCGACGGAGAAAAGCCCCTCTTGTTGCTTGCGGGCTATCTTCTGGCGGGACTGGCCTTTTTGACCAAGGGGTTTGTTGCCTGGGCAATCATCGGGGTTCCCGGTGTGCTGCTCGGGATTCTTTATTTCAGAACAATTACCCAGAGGCCGTTTCTTAACCTGGCCGGATTCCTGCTTCTCCTTGCTCCGGTGACTGTCTGGATGATGGCGTTCTACTTGCGGGGTGGCCCGGAGTTGTGGCGGGAATGGTTTATTGAGAATCAACTGGGGAGATTTCTGGGGCGCACCGATTACCTGGGTCATATCCGCGGACCGATTTATTACCTCGCGATCCTCCCCGCAGTAGTGCTCCCCTGGACCCCGGTTCTCCTCGGGTGGATCATCCATCGCCGATGGAGGTCGATAACGAAGTTTCCCGCTGCCGTCCGAAACTTGCATCTGATGATTATCGCCTGGGCTTTCGGTGGTTTGCTCATCCTTTCCCTGGCCGGAACTAAGCGCGATATCTACCTCTTCCCCCTTTTGCCTGGCTTTGCCTTACTGATTACCACTTCTCTGGATGGGCTACCGCGATGGGTCGAAATAATGCTTAAGGTCCTCTGTTTCTGCCTATTGCTTCCGATACTCTTCTTTTCCTTCGGGTCACTGGCTTGGGAGGAAGGCCGATTAACCCTGCAGTTGGGATTCAGTCTGCCCCTCCTTGTCTGCACGGCCGCCGGTCTCTTCGCGATAATCCGGTATTGGCGGAACATTCCTGTCAGCGTCTGTACCGTCACCGGATTGTTCTACTTGGCCGTAGTTTTGGCGGCTTTCCCGGTTATCGACCGGGCGAAAAATTACGAACCGGCCACCCGCCACATCGCCGCCGCCATCCCGGCTGGTGATCGTTCGTCCGTCTGCGGCTGGAACATCGACGAGACCACCAGGGCAATCTTCTCGTATTACACCGGATTGACCCTAATCGACTTGCGGGATGACGGGAATTTGGCAGACAGTCTCAGGCGTTTGCAGGAAATCCTCGATCTCGAAGATCCCCAGTATGCCTCGATCGTTGCCCTGATCAAACATAACAGGGTATTTCCACCAGCAGGTATATCCCTGGATCCAGAACAGATACGGGCAAAAACGAAGATGGGGATTAATCGGACCCTATTGTTAATCACCGGGAAACATAAATCTGAGAATCAACCAGAATCTTCTTCAGACCCTATTCCCCGGATTTTGCCGTATTCCAGGCAGGATAGGGTACAACAAGAGGAATCAGCACTGAAATAGGGAGATCGGGTTTATGAAACCAAAGCCCCACTGCAAGAAGCGGTCGAGATTTCGCCTTGCCTGGGTCTATCCATTCGCGGGCTATGCCGTACTTTGTTTAAGCCCCAATGAGGCATCATTCCGCCTCGGCCTCGGATTTGTTTTTGCCGGTTTGTTCATTCGGCTGGATTCGGGGAGAAATTCATCAGCTACACAAAGAAAGTACCCGCTTTACTACCGACCCGTTTGCCTTCTCGCGACGGTGAGAAATGGCCTTTCAGCGTCAGGCTGATGATCCGGAACCGGGAATACAGGAGGTCACTCACCATCCTGATAGTAGTTATAGCCTTCTATTGCAAAGAAGAGATTTTAATGGAACAGGAAACCGTAACCACCAAGATGTGGGTCCTGGCTATCACTGCCCTGCTTTTAGCCGCGAGCATATTCCTGGTGGATGCCTACGCGAAAAAGTCCGGGATAACAACTTTGAGACGGAGCACATCGCCTTATTATGCGGGCATAAGTTGAGATTCATTAGCAGGTTTCGTAAACCACAAAATTGGGGAATAAATGAAATGAGCATTCGTTCTGACTTTCTTCCGTTTTCACGCCCCGCGATCGATTCCGAAGACATCGAGGGAGTGGTCGAGGTATTGCAATCCGGCTGGATCACCACCGGTCCGAAAACAGGTGAGTTTGAGGAGGCTTTCCGCCGCTACACCGGGGCCCGGTTCGCATCCTCCCTGACCAACGGGACCGCCGGGATGCACCTCACCCTAATGGCCCTCGGCATCGGTCCGGGAGACGAGGTGATCACCCCCTCGCTGACCTGGGGCTCCACGGTCAACCTCATCACCCTCCTGGGAGCGAAGCCGGTCTTCGCTGAGATCGATCGCCAAACCCTGATGGTAACCCCGGAAACCGTCCAGCGGGTTCTGACGAAAAATACCCGGGCCATCATCCCCGTCCACTACGCCGGAGCTCCGGTTGATCTCGAACCGTTCCGGGAACTGACTGATAAGGCAGGGATTCTCCTGATCGAAGACGCCGCCCATACCGTGGGGACGAAATACCGGGGGGAGAAGATCGGGAGCAGCGGCACCGCCGTCTTCAGCTTCCACGCCATCAAGAACCTGACCACCGGGGAAGGGGGGATGGTGGTAAGCGATGACCAGGAACTGGTCGAGAAAGTCAGCCTGCTCAAGTTCCACGGGCTGGCCAAGGACGCCTGGCAGCGTTACAGCCGGCGGGGTTCACCCCAGGTGGAGATCATCACCCCCGGTTACAAGTACAACATGACCGATATCCAGGCGTCCCTGGGTCTGACCCAACTGGCCAAGGTTGATGAACTCAACCGGAGAAGAGGGGAGCTGGCCGCCCTTTACGCCCGGGGCCTTCAGGGGATCGAGGAGATCCTCCACCCCATCCCTCCGAAGTATCCCCATACCCACAGCCACCACCTTTACATCGTCCTGCTGGATCTCGACCGGGTGACGGTCGGCCGCGACGAATTTCTGGACAAGCTAAAGAAACGCAACATCGGAACCGGCATCCACTTCCGGGCTGTGCACACCCAGGAGTACTACCGGGAAACAGCCGGCTACGGCCGAGGTCTCCTGCCGGAAACGGAATGGGTCTCCGACCGTCTCTTCTCCCTGCCGCTCTTCCCCTTTATGCAGGACAAAGACGTCGAGGATGTCTGCGAGGCGATCGCCGACGCCTTGGAGGAGGTGAGGAGATGATGAACCAGAGCGGTTCGACAACCGTCTCCGTGGTGGTGCCGGTCTTTAACGAGGAAGTCTGCCTCGAAGAGCTGATCGAACGGACCATCCGGGTCCTGGACGGTCTCGCTGATCCCTCCGAACTCATCCTGGTCGACGACGGCAGTCACGACCGCTCCCCCGGAATCATCGCCCGGGCGGCCGAAGAACATTCGGGGAGGGTGATCGGGATA